>JAIBBQ010000097.1 GCA_019694595.1 Myxococcaceae bacterium | reverse complement strand
GGCGGGCGGCGGCTCGGCTGGTGGCGGTTCAGGCGGTGGTGGAATGAGTGGTGGTGGGTGTGGCTGTGGATCGACGGAGGCGGCCACCTCACTGCTCGCGATGGCGCTGGTTGCCATCTCGCGGCGTCGTCGCGTCACTCCTCGCTGAGGTGTGATTCTCCTGAACAGTGGTCGTCCGGCTGGGCCCTGAGCCTCGTGCGTCCAGCGCGGGACGAGGGCACGACGGGTGGCGCCGGAGGGGGGGACCCGCCCTCCACGAGTCCGAACCCCTGGCGTGGACTCGAGGCACTTCGGTCTCGAGGAGCTCGGGGAGGCCGGGGGGCCCCCGAAGGTGACAGGACCCGTCCCTCGACCTCGCAATGGCCGCCGCCAGGCCACCGCGGGCGCCTTCCTCGCTCCCTGCGCTCAGTCCTTCAAGCTGTTCAGCTGCTCCAGATACGAGCCCGCCCTCGGCTCCACGAGCTTCCCGTCGTACCGCACCTGCGCTCGAACCCGGCCCGGTCCGAGCACCATGACCTCCGAGAGCGGCGGCAGCGCCAGGAACTGCATCAGCGGCGGGAACCGGCAGCACACGCCGTACAGCTGCGCGGGCTCCAGGTTCGCCTTGTCGGCGTGATCGTGATCCTGATCGGTGCAGCCGATGAACCAGCCCGAGTCACCGGGCTCGGTCGTCTCCCGTCGCGCCATCACCACGATGTCGGCCTTCGTCAGCCGCTTGCACACCGTGGCGAGCTGCTCGTGGCGGGGGAAGCTGACCTTCTCGGCCAGCCCGACGCTGCCGGCGATCTCCCGCTGCACCCACACCTGCATCAGCGACGAGTCGACCGACTCCACGAAGTTGCCCAGCCCGTCCATCGTTCGCTCGAGCACGCCCAGCGTTCCATCGGAGCGCGCCGCGAGCTTCAGCGTCGCCCAGCCGAGCTGCACGAGCTGCCCCGGCTCGAACTTCACGCCCTTCGCCACGCTGCCTTCGAAGAACTGGAGCAGGGGACGCTCGATGCCCAGCACCGGCGGCTCCTTGGTGAACTGGAGCGTCACCTCGGGGTGGCCGTGGCGGGTACAGCCCTTGGTGCGGAAGGTCGCGGCCGGCAAGTCACCCTCGGGTCGGAAGCCGGCGCGTCCTGCGGCTCGGCGGCTGACCAGCTCAGCGCCGGCACCGGAGGTCCTGACGGCTGACCCCGGTGCCTTGGCGGTACTCCATGTCCCCGACGGGATTCGAACCCGTGTATGCACCTTGAAAGGGTGCCATCCTAGGCCTCTAGATGACGGGGACTTGAGGCGTACTTCCCTTTGTCATGAGTCGCGGGGGATTTGAACCCCCGACCCTCGGCTTAAAAGGCCGGTGCTCTACCAACTGAGCTAGCGACTCGGATCTTATTTTTTCGCTCCCTTGGGTTCCGGCTTCACCACCGCAGGGATGGACGCCTTCACCCCGTCAACCTGAACCTCGACCGTCGTCGAGCCCACCGTGAGCCCGTAGGCCGCGTTCTTCCCCAGGCTCACCACCTTGGGGTCGACGGCCCGGTAGTAGGGAGAACGGTCAGTGAGGACGCGCCCTTCCGGGCCCAGGACCTTCACCTTGAGCTCGGTGGCGTCGCCGCCCTCGACGAGCTCCAGGCTGGTGGGGGTCACCTCGACCTTCTCCACGTAGATGACCTCGACCGGCACCGACGCGGTGACTTCCTTGTAGGTCGCGATGACCTCGGTCTTCCCGCTCTTGACCGGGCGCACCTTGCCGCTCTCGTCGACGGTGGCGATGGCCGGGTCCTTGATGCTCCACGCCGCGCGGGCGTGGGCCGCCTGCCGGCCGGTGTGGGTCATCGCCTTGGCCTGCATCCACACTTCGTTGTTCGGCTGCCGCAGCACCACCGTGTCCGGCGTGAGCTGCAGGTAGTCCACCCGCTCGCAGCCGAGGAGGCACAGCGCGGCGAGGCCGACGATCGCGAGCGGTCGCATGGGCCGCGGGCCATAGCCCACGTCGGGCGGAGGTTGAAGCCCTTCGGCGGGCCTCCTATGAGGCCCCTCGCCATGCTGCCTCCCGGGGAAGACGAGCCGCTGTCCTTCGACGACGACGGCGAGGACGACGAGGCCCCTGCGCCACTGGGGAAGCTCTACATCACCCGCCAGGGCGCCGAGCGGCTGCGGCAGGAACTCAAGCACCTGCTCCACACCGAGCGGCCCAAGGTCACCAGCGAGGTCACCGCCGCCGCCGCCCAGGGCGACCGCAGCGAGAACGCCGAGTACATCTACGGCAAGAAGCGCCTGCGGGAGATCGACCGGCGCCTGCGCTTTCTCCAGAAGCGCCTGGAGGCGGTCACCGTGGTCGACCCCGGCGAGCAGAAGGAGAAGGGAAAGGTGTTCTTCGGCGCCACCGTCACCCTGGAGAACGAGGAAGACGGGTCGAAGAGCACGTACCAGATCGTCGGCCCCGACGAGACCGACACCAAGCTCGGCCGCATCAGCGTCGAGTCCCCCATCGGCCGCGCGCTCATCGGCAAGCAGAAGGGCGACACCGTCACCGTGATGCGCCCCCGCGGCGAGGCCGAGCTCACCGTGCTCGCCATCAAGTACGCATGAGCCTGCAGTGCGTGATCATCGCGGGGGGCCTCGCCACCCGGCTGCGCCCGCTCACCGAGAAGATCCCCAAGGTGCTGCTCGAGGTCGGCGGCCGCCCCTTCCTCGACCACCAGCTCACCTGGCTCGCCCGGCGCGGCGTCACCGACGTGGTGCTCTGCCTGGGCTACCTCGGCGAGCAGGTCGAGGCCTTCGCGGGCGACGGGAAGCGCTGGGGCCTCACCGTGCGCTACTCGCACGACGGCGCCACGCCCCTGGGCACCGCGGGCGCGGTCCGCCAGGCGCTCGACCGGGGACTGCTCGCGGAGCGCTTCCTCCTCACCTGGGGCGACTCGTTCCTCCCCATCGACCCCCGTGGCGTCTTCGAGCGCTTCGAGCGGTCCGGGTTGCCCGCGCTGATGACCGTCTTCCGCAACGAGGGCCGCCTCGACGCCAGCAACGCGACCCTCGAAGGTCCGCTCGCGCGCTACGACAAGAAGCAGGGCGCCGCGAAGGGCTACCGCGCCATCGACTACGGGCTGATGGCGTTTCGCCGCGAGGTGTTCGAGCGGCTGGTGCCTGCCGGAACGCCGAAGGATCTCGCCGCGGTCTGCGGCGCCCTGTCCGACGCCGACGAGCTCGCCGGCGACGAGGCGTACCTGCGCTTCTTCGAGATCGGCTCCCACCAGGGCCTCGCCGAGGCCGACGCCTTCTTCTCGCGCGGCGGCCCACCCCGAGGCCTGCTGGTGCTCGACCGCGACGGGGTGCTCGACGCGATGATCCTCGACGAGAAGGGCGGGGAAGACTCGCCCCAGCACGTCGACCAGGTCCGCATCCTCGACGGGGCGCCCCTCGCGCTGCGGCTGCTCCACGACGCCGGGTACACGCTGGTGCTCGCCACCAACCAGCCCGCCGCCGCCAAGGGCAAGACACCGCGCGCCCAGCTCGAGGCGGTGCACGCGCGGGTACTGGAGCTCACCCAGGCCGCGGGCGGGCGCATCTCGAGCTCGCACATCTGCTGGCACCGCCACGAGGACGGCTGCGCCTGCCGCAAGCCCAGGCCCGGGCTGCTGCTCGAGGCGCTCGCCGCCTGGCCCGGCCACGACCTTTCCGATTCGTGGATGGTCGGCGACCGGCCCACCGACGTGCAGGCGGGGAAGGCCGCCGGCCTCAAGACCGCCAAGCTCGGGGCAGAGGCCCAGGCCGACTGGACCGGCACTTCCCTTGAGTCGTTCGCGCGATTCCTGCTAACGACGCGCGGCTTCTTCTGACCAGAGGAAAACCCCGTGATTCCTGCACTTCCCGACCGCGCCACCTGGCGCATCAAGCTCTTCGCCGACGGCGCCGACCAGGCGACCATGCTCTCGCTCGCGCGAGAGAAGAAGGTGCAGGGCTTCACCACCAACCCGACGCTGATGCGCCAGGCCGGGGTGACCGATTACCGCGCCTTCTCCAAGGCGCTGCTCGCCGAGATCAAGGACGTGCCGGTCTCCTTCGAGGTGTTCGCCGACGAGCTCGACGAGATGGGCCGCCAGGCGAAGGAGATCGCCGGCTGGGGCAAGAACGTCAACGTGAAGATCCCAGTGACCAACACCAAGGGCGTCTCCACCGCTCCGCTGGTCGAGAAGCTCGCCAAGGAGAAGGTGTCGATGAACGTCACCGGCGTCTTCTCGCTCGCCCAGGTGGCCACGGTGGCCAAGGCGCTCGCGGGCGGGCCGCCGTCGATCTGCTCGGTCTTCGCGGGCCGCATCGCCGACACCGGCCGCGACCCGGTGCCCCACATGAAGGCCGCCGTGGCGCTGTGCGCCGGCATCGACCCCAAGATCGAGGTGCTGTGGGCGAGCCCGCGCGAGGCGCTCAACGTGCTGCACGCCGAGGAAGCCGGCTGCCACATCATCACCGTGCAGCCCGACCTGCTGAAGAAGGTGGCGGGCTTCGGCAAGGGCCTCGAGCAGTTCTCGCTGGAGACGGTGCAGATGTTCCGCCGCGACGCCGAGGCGGCGGGGTACGTGCTGTGAGCGGCTTCGCCCAGCAGTTCCTCGCCGAGACGCTGCAGGCCGTGCAGCAGCTCGATGCCGCGCAGATCGAGGCCACCGCGGTCGAGCTCGCCGCGGTGCGCGAGCGCGGCGGGCGGCTCTTCATTCTCGGCGTCGGCGGGTCCGCCGGGCACGCGGGCCACGCGGTCAACGACTTCCGCAAGCTGTGCGGCATCGAGACCTACGCCCCCACCGACAACGTGTCCGAGCTGACGGCGCGCACCAACGACGAAGGGTGGGAGACCACCTTCGCCGCCTGGCTGCAGGTCTCGCGGCTGTCGGCCAAGGACGCGCTGCTCATCTTCTCGGTGGGCGGCGGCAACCGCGAGAAGAACGTCTCGCCCAACCTGGTGCGCGCCATCGAGCTCGCCCAGAAGGTGGGGGCGCCGGTGCTGGGCATCGTGGGCCGCGACGGCGGCTTCACCAAGAAGGCCGCCAAGGCCTGCGTGCTCATTCCCACGGTGAACCCCGAGCACGTCACCCCGCACACCGAAGGGCTGTGCGCGGTGGTGTGGCACCTGCTGGTGAGCCACCCGACGGTGAAGCAGAGCGCCACCAAGTGGGAGTCGCTCAAGTGAGCGCCTTCGCCGGGCGTCGGTTCGTGGTGGTGGGAGGCGCCGGCTTCATCGGCAGCCACTTCTGCGACGCGCTGCTGGCGAAGCCCGAGGTGAAGGGCGTCACCGTCTACGACAACTTCTCGTCGGGCCAGGAATGGCACATCGCCCACCACCGCAAGGACCAGAGGTTCCAGGTGGTGAAGGGAGAGGTGTCCGACGTTCCCGCGCTCACCAGGGCCCTCGAAGGCCACCAGGTGGTGATTCACCTGGCCTCGAACCCGGACATCGCCAAGGCGATGACCGAGCCGGACATCGACTTCTGGCAGGGCACCTCGCTCACCAACGCGGTGGTGGAATCGATGCGCCGCGCGAAGGTCGAGCGCATCCTCTACGCGTCGGGCAGCGGCGTGTACGGCGACCTCGGCGAGCACGCGGCCGAAGAAGACCACGGGCCGATGATTCCTTCGTCGACCTACGGCGCCAGCAAGCTCGCCGGCGAGGCGCTGATCGCTTCCTACGCGGCGATGTTCGGCATGAGCGGCTGCGCCTTCCGCTTCGGCAACGTGGTGGGGCCGCGGCAGACCCACGGCGTGGGCTTCGACTTCGTGCGCCGGCTCAAGGCCGACCCCACGCGGCTGCGCATCCTGGGCGACGGCAAGCAGAGCAAGTCGTACATCCACGTGTCCGACGTGGTGCGGGCGGTGCTGCTGGCCCACGAGAAGGTCACCGTGCCGTTCCGGGCCTTCAACGTGGCGACCGGCGACTACGTCACCGTGAACGAGATCGCCGAGATCGCGGTCGAGGTCGCGGGGCTGCCCAAGGGCAGCGTGGCCTTCGAGCACACCGGCGGCGATCGCGGGTGGAAGGGCGACGTGCCGGTGGTGCGGCTCAACACCGACCGCATCCAGTCGATCGGCTGGCGCTGCGAGAAGAAGACCCGCGAGGCGATGCGGGCGGCGCTGCTGGCGATGAAGGAAGAGATCGCCCGGTGAACGCGCGCAACGTAGGCCCCGCCGACCCGGCGCTCGAGCTCTTGGTGCCGCAGAACGACTGCGCCGAGCCCGAGCTGTCGATCGTGATCCCCGCGCTCAACGAGGAGATCACCATCGGGGAATTCGTGCAGTGGTGCCACGAAGGCCTCGCCAAGGCGGGAGTCCAAGGCGAGATCCTGATCGTCGACAGCTCCACCGACAAGACGGCGCAGATCGCGCTCGCCGCCGGTGCGCGGGTGCTCAAGGCGCCCAAGCGCGGCCTCGGCCGGGCCTACATCGACTCGCTGCCCTTCATCCGCGGCAAGTACGTGCTGATGGGCGACTGCGACTGCACCTACGACTTCCGCGAGCTCAAGCCCTTCGTCGACGCGCTGCGCGGCGGCGCGGAATACGTCATGGGCTCGCGCTTCACCGGCTACATCGAGCCGGGGGCGATGCCGGCGACGCACCGCTACTTCGGAACGCCGGGCACCACCTGGGTGCTCAACCGCATCTTCAAGAGCAAGTTCACCGACATTCACTGCGGCATGCGCGGCATGACCAAGGACGCGCTGGTCCGCATGGACCTGCAGTCGCAGTCCTGGGAGTACGCCAGCGAGCTGGTGCTCAAGTCGGTGCACCTGAAGCTGCGCACCGCCGAGGTGCCGATCCGCTTCCTCAAGGACAAGGAAGGGCGGCTCTCGCACCACCGCCGCATGGGCTGGTTCTCGCCCTGGCAAGCCGGGTGGATCAACCTCAAGGCGATGTTCGTCAACGGGCCGGACTTCTTCCTCTACCGGCCCGGCATGCTGCTCTTCGCGCTCGGTGCGCTCCTGCTGGTGCCGCTGTCGGGCGGCCCCATCACCGTGGGCCCCATCACCCTGTCGCTCTACTGGCAGCTGCTGGGGCTCTTCCTCTGCACCGTGGGCATGCCGGCGATGTACCTCGGCATCCTCGCGCAGGCGCTCTTCGACTACCCGAGCCTGCGCACCCGCTCGTGGCTGGCGTCGTTCCCGTACACCCGCACCACCTGGCTCTGCGTGCTCGCCTTCCTCGGCGGGGCGGCGATGGCCGGCGCGCTGGTGCGCGAGTACGTGGGCCTGGGGTACCTGCTGCCCGACCACCTCTCGAGCGTGAACTTCCTCGCGGTGACCGGCCTGTGGCTGATGTCGAGCGCCTTCCAGACCTTCACCTTCATGCTGCTGCTGCACGCGGTGGGCGTGGTGCTGCCCACGCGGCTCAAGGGGCCGGCATGAGGACCGAGTCCTTCGGCCAGGCCCACAAGCTCACCCCGGTGGATACCTTCGGGGTGTGGCTGTCGGCCGTGCAGGTCAAGCGGCGCGCGGGTGAACTCGCGGGCAAGCGGGTGGGGGACTTCGGCTGCGGCTTCAACGCCACGCTCTCGCGCACGTTCCTGGGCGAGGTGGCCCACCTCACGCTCTGCGACGTGGCGCTCGCCGAGGATCTCCGCCAGCACGAGAAGGTGACCGCGCTCGAAGGCCCGCTGCCGGCCACGCTGTCGCTGGTGGCCGACGCGTCGCTCGACGTGGTGCTCTGCCTGTCGGTGCTGGAGCACCTCGACGAGCCCGAGGAGACGCTCGCCCACTTCCGCCGCATCGTGAGCCCCGGAGGCACGGTGCTGCTCAACGTGCCCAGCTGGCGCGGCAAGACGTTCCTCGAGCTGTCCGCGTTCCGGCTGGGGCTCTCGCCGCGCGCGGAGATGGACGATCACAAGATGTACTACGACCCCAAGGATCTCTGGCCGATGCTGGTGCGCGCCGGCTTCAAGCCCAGCGGGCTCGACGTCTTCACCCACAAGTTCGGCCTCAACACCTTCGCGGTGTGCCGCCCATGAACAACACCACCCAGGACGACTGGGACTCCCACTGGTCCAGGTTCGCGTCGGCCGCGGAGCAGAACCCGGCCAACGTGCTGCGCATGGACGCGGTCTTCGACCGGCTCGGCCTCTCGGGCGCGGGCGAGGGCGCCCGGGTGCTCGACCTCGGCTGCGGCCAGGGCGAGGTGCTCGGCGTGCTGTCGCGGCGCTTCCCGTCGGCCGGGCTGATGGGCGTCGACCTGAGCGCGGAAGGCGTGGCCAAGGCGCGCGCGCGGCTGCCGCAGGCCCAGCTCACGTGCGCCAACCTGATGCAGCCGGTCGACCTGGGGGCGTTCAAGACGAGCGCCACGCACGCGGTGTGCTCCGAGGTGCTGGAGCACCTCGACGACCCGTCGGCGCTCCTGCGGCACGCGCGCGTGTGGCTCGAGCCCGGCGCGCGGCTGGTGATCACCGTGCCCGCGGGGCCGATGTCGGCCTTCGACAAGCACATCGGGCACCGGCAGCACTTCACCGCGAAGAGCCTGCAAGAGGTGATCGAGGCCGCGGGGTACCGCGCGGTCCGGGTGAGCCGCCCCGGGTTCCCGTTCTTCAACCTCTACCGCCTCACGGTGATCGCCCGCGGTCAGGGCCTGGTGAAGGACGTGGGCCAGGCCGGCGAGCTGCCGTTCGCGGCCCGCGCGGCGATGAAGGGCTTCGGCGTGCTCTTCCGCCTCAACGCCGATCGGCTCAACCTGGGCTGGCAGCTGGTCGCGGTCGCCGAAGCGCCGCACTGACCGTCACGGCAGCGGCAGCGTGGGCCCGTCGTCGAGCGAGAGCCCCACCACCTTCTCGCGGGGCGGCCCGACCAGCGGGAGCACGAACCACGGCAGCGGCGCCAGGCGATCGCGCCGGCGCAGCGCGGCTTCCGGCTCCAGCGCGGTGGCCTGGGTGGTGCCGTCGGCGAGGTGCAGCACCGCGGTCACCCGGTGCGGCATGCCGTCGGCATGCACGTAGAGCGCCCAGCGGCCGTGGGTGCGATCGATGGGCCCGACGCCCACCCCGAGCAGCGACATCTGGCCCGAGCGGGTGGTGAGGGGCAAGGTGCCTTCGGGCAGCGGCGGCGGCGGCGCCGGCACGTCGAGATCGTAGACCCGCATCCACGCCTGCGCCGGCACCGGCAGCGGCGCGAAGGGCTCCGCGCCAGGCGACATCAGGTACGGGTGGAGCCCGTGCTGGTGGGCGAGCGCCGGCTCCGGCGTGTGGAAGTACGTCATCTTCCCGCTCCACAGCATCATCGCCAGGTGCTCGAAGGCGCTGAAGGCCTCGAGGTCGGTGTCGAGGAAGATGACCGCCTTCTCGGGGAGCAGCGGCGCCACCGCCTCGCCCGCTTCCTTGGAGTAGCTGGCGAGCCGCCAGGGCCGCTCCGCTTCGCGGAAGTCCTTCTGCCGCACGGTCTGCATCAGCAGCAGGTGCAGGAAGAGGCCGGCGCCGGCGAGGCCCGCGACGATGAGCAGCGGCCGGCGCTTCGACGGCAAGAGCCGCTCGACGGCGAAGAACGCCAGCGCGCCCACCGCGACGAGCAGCACGCCTTCGGCCAGGCCCGGCATGGTCCGCGTCTGCACCAGCTTCTCGGGCAGGTGGAGCCGCAGCTGGGCGAGCGAGGGGAGCTTCTCGATCCACCACGGGGTGAGCAGGCCCATGAGCAGCGCGCCGCCCAGCGCGCGCGAGCGCAGCACGTCGCGCAGCACCATCGCGGCCGCCACCATCCACGCGGGGGTGACGTTCCACAGGTGGCCGTGGCCCTTCACGTTGGCCATGGAATGGACGATCCAGTTCGACCACAGCCACAGCGCCACGCCGCCCGACCAGAAGTCGCGCCGCCGCGCCGCGGAGATCATGAGCCAGAGGCCGGCGAGCAGGGTGACCGCGGTGGGCACCGGCTCGAGGACGATCTGGTTGATCTCGTTGAAGATGGCGTCGGCGGGCCGCGCACCGGAGCCCACGTCCTCGCCCGACTCCGGCGAGAGGAAGCCGATGGTGTGCTGGAACGCGCGCAGCCAGACGTCGTGCCACTTGAGGGCGCCGTAGACGTTCCACGGCACCGCCACCACGACGAAGACGGCGAGGAGCACCAGCGCGTGCTTCCCCGAGAAGCGCCGGCTGAAGCCCACCCGGCCCGACGCCCAGAGCACCGCCACCACGCCCAGGGGCGTGAGCGCGAGGAACGACTTGCAGAGGTACGCGTAGCCCACCGCGGCGCCGGCCAGCGCGAAGAGGCGCAGCTGCTGCCGCTCGATGGCGTAGAGCAGGGCGGTCACCGAGAGCGCGGCGAAGGCGGTCACCGTGGCGTCGGTGGCGTCGCCCACGAAGTGCCCCTGCACCACGATCCACCCGAAGGGCATGGTGAGGAACGAGGCCGCCGCGGCGAGCGCCGCCAGTCGGCCGGCGAGCGGCCGCGCGAGCAGGAAGACGCAGGCCCCGGTGAGCAGCGCACACAGCAGCGACACCAGCCGCAGCGCGAGCGGCCCCACGCCCACCAGGTGCATCATCAGCGCCCCGAGCCAGAAGGCCCCGGTCGGCTTGTGCAGCCAGATGCCGGTGAGCCACCACTGCCGCAGCGGCGCGTCGTAGAGCGGGTCGGCGTAGAGGTGCGGGGTGAAGAAGGTGTCGTAGACGCCCCGGGTTGCCGCCTGGTGGAACGACTCGTCCCAGTTGTGAATGTGCGGGTGGCCCAGGCCCGGCGCCAGGCTCCACAGCCCCACGGCCAGCATCAGCGCCAGACACACCGCGTCCCGGCGATCGAGCGGCTGGACCTTGTCGATGGGCTCGGGGAGCGGCTTCACGCGGGCGGGCTCTTACCCCAGGCCCCGAGCGCTTTCGCCGCCCATTCGCCATCGAGGGTGACTCCGGGCGAAGTCTTTGGCAAAGCGCGGCCATGATCATCGGCCGCAGCCCGCTGCGCATCTCCATCGGAGGCGGCGGCACCGACCTCCCGTCCTACTCGTCGCAGCACGGCGGGTTCTGCGTCTCCGCGGCGATCGACCAGTACGTCTACGTCAGCATGCAGCGCACCACCGCGAAGGACATGCTGGTGCGCTACTCGCAGATCGAGAAGGTCGCGAACCGCCGCGAGGTGAAGCACCCCATCATCCGCGAGGCGCTCGACCTGGTGGGCATCGACGAGCCGAACATCGAGATCACGTCGATGGCCGACATCCCCTCCGGCACCGGCCTGGGCAGCTCGGGGAGCTTCACCACCTGCCTCCTCAAGGTGCTGCACCGCTACCGCCGCCGGTTCCTCGAGCCGTCGGCGCTGGCCGAGGCCGCCTGTCACATCGAGCTCGAGCGGCTGAAGGAGCCCATCGGCAAGCAAGACCAGTACATCGCGGCGTTCGGCGGGCTCACCGCGTTCGACTTCAAGCGCGACGGCACCGTGGTGCCCCGCAGCGTCAAGGTGAGCGACGAGACGCTCACCGCGATGGAAGAGAACCTGGCGATGTTCTCCACCGGCTTCCACCGCGCGGCCTCGGTCACGCTCAAGGAGCAGGACCAGAAGAGCAAGTCGAACGACCAGTCGATGATCGACAACCTCCACTACGTGAAGGACCTCGGCTACCGCTGCCTGGAGGCCATCGAGCAGGGGGCGCTGCGCAAGTTCGGCGAGCTCATGCACGAGCACTGGGAGCACAAGAAGAAGCGCTCCGCCGCCATGAGCAACGCGGACATCGACCGCTGGTATTCGGTGGGGCAGGCCAACGGCGCGGTGGGCGGCAAGCTCATCGGCGCGGGCGGCGGCGGCTTCCTGATGTTCTACACCGAGGAGCGGACCCGGCTGCGCGAGGCGATGAAGCGCGAAGGCCTCACCGAGGTGCCGTTCCGGTTCGACTTCGACGGCACCAAGATCGTCACCGGCTGAAGAGCGCCTTCAGCGCACCACTGCGCAGGTGGGGGCGGCCGCTCCGACGTAGAGCGGGTCCTGGTACACGATGGCGTTGTCGATGGCGGCGCCGCTGAGCTGCACCACCGTCCCTCCGTCGCGGACCAGGCGGAAGACGGGCGTCCCTTCGGCGAGCGGCACGCGGAAGGTCTGCAGCCCGCCGTCGACGACGCGGGTCTGGGTGCTGCCGCCGACCGAGATCTCGAGAGTGCCCGGGGCGGTGAGGAGCCCCACCAGCTCGATGTCGTTGGTCGGCATCGACGGGCCGTTCACCGGCTTGAAGAGGCCGCCGTCCTGCTTGGCGAGGTCGGGCGTCGCCACCGCGGGGTTCATGCTGTGCGTGCGGTGAAACGCGTACAGCGCGTCGCGGACGATGGGCGGCTGCGCGCCTTGCTTGAACCACGTCGTGTAGTAGCCGCTCAGGTCGTAGAACGCCGTCTGCGTGCGGCTCGACGGCGCGATCTCGGTGTCCTCCGAGTAGTCGTTCCAGGTGATGAGTTGCACCCAGTCGGCGCCCCCGTTGATCGCCGCCATCCACAGCCCGCGGAACGCCGCCGAGTTGTCGCACTCGGTGTACACGAGGTCCTTCGGGCGGCTGTCCTGCGGCGACACCGGCGCCATCCACCGCAGGCCGGCGTCGTGGACGGGCGCGATGGGGGCCTGCATCGCCGCGGCGCCGGACACCGTGCGCGGGCCCCAGGTGGACGCGCCGTAGAGCGTGACGCCCGAGTAGCTCGCGAAGTTGAAGCTGCCCACCGGCATCGGCACCAGGGCGAGGGGAGTGCCCTGGCCCGCGAGGGTGGACATCGCGTTGCTCCAGAAGGCGGCGCTGCGCACGTTCGCGGCGAAGGGAGAGAGCACCAGGCGGCCGTCGGCGAGGTGGTAGCTCGCCGGCTGGGCCCCTGGCCCTTGAACCAGCGTCTGGAGCGCCTGGAGCGCGGCCGAGTCGCTGACGCCGGCGTTGAAGGGCCCGGCGGTCATGTCGGGCACGAGGAGGATCACGAAGCCCGGGTCCACCGCGTGGGCGGCCTGCAGGAGCTTGTCGAGCCTGGTGCGGTGAACGCCGGAAGTGGGGTTCAGCACGTCGTAGGTGAATCCGTCGAGGCCGATGGCGATCGCGCGCCGGACCTCGATCTTCATGTTCTCCAGCTCGTAGTCGGTGCCCGCCGCCCACGGCGTCTGGGGCACCGGGCGCTCCCGCAGGAAGCCGCCGCAGTACTGGTGCGCGCCGCTCTCACCGGCCGGGTTGAGGTAGCCCTTCACGTAGTAGTCGTTCGCGGGGGGCTGGTTGTCGAGCGAGATGGGGTAGGGCGAAAAGTAGTGGGCGAAGACCTTGCGGGGCGAGGCGCGCAGCGCCGCGGTCGACGGGCGATCGTACGGCCAGCAGGTGGTGGTCCCCCCGTCGCTCGGGCCACCCCCTCCTGCGCCGCCACCGGAGGACGCCGAGCCACCGCCGGAGGAAGCCGAGCCACCGCCGGAGGAAGCCGAGCCGCCACCGGAGGAAGCCGAGCCGCCACCGGAGGAAGCCGAGCCACCGCCGGAGGACGCCGAGCCGCCACCGGAGGACGCCGAGCCGCCACCGGAGGAAGCCGAGCCGCCACCGGAGGACGCCGAGCCACCACCGGAGGATGCCGAGCCGCCGCCCGGGGCGCCCTCTCCGGAGCCCGAGCACGCAGAGCACCCGAGGGCGACGATGGCAGCGACCAGCAGCCTGGAACCGTTCATGGGGCGGGAATGCAGCACCAAAGTCCAACCGAGGGAACGACGACCCACCCTCACTTCGCCCAACCCGGCGTCGGTGCTTTCCCTATACTTGCGGCTTTCGTGGTGCCGGCAGTTCACCCAGCCTGGGGGCGATTTGGCTCGCAAGAACTTCATCCTCGACACCAACGTTCTGCTGCATGACCCGCGGTCGATCTATTCGTTCGACGACAACACGGTCATCATCCCCATCTACGTCATCGAGGAGCTGGACCAGTTCAAGAAGGACATGAGCGAGCTCGGGCGAAACGCCCGCATGATCGCCCGGTACCTCGACCAGCACCGCACCGAAGGGACGCTCGCCGAAGGCGTGCCGCTGCCGAACGGCGGCATCCTCAAGGTGTCGTGGGCGGAGACCGAGCTGCCGCGGTCCATGGCCGACGGCCAGCTGATGGACAACCGCATCCTCGCGGTGGCCATCGACGCCAAGAAGCGCGAGCCGAACACGCCCGCCTTCTTCATCACCAAGGACACCAACCTCCGCATCCGCGCCGACGCGCTGGGGCTCGGCGCGCAGGACTACGAGCCCGAGCGCGTCGAGATCAGCGAGCTGTACTCGGGCGTCATCGAGCTCACCGTCTCGGCCGACCTGGTCGACCAGCTCTACAAGCCGAACGCCGAGCTGGATCCGCCGGCGCCGCTGGTGCCCAACCAGTTCGTGCTCCTCAAGGACGCGGCGAACCCGTCGCACACCGCCATGGGCCGCTTCAACGGCGCCAAGGGCAAGGTGGTGCCGCTCCTGCGCACCGGCAAGGACGGCGTGTGGGGCGTGCGCCCGCGCAACATGGAGCAGAGCTTCCTGCTCGACCTGCTGCTCAACGACGACATTCGCCTGGTCACCATCGTGGGCAAGGCGGGCACCGGCAAGACGCTGCTCGCGATCGCCGCGGGCCTCGCCAAGGTCACCGAGGAAGCCGTGTACCAGAAGCTCCTGGTGAGCCGGCCGATCTTCCCCCTGGGCCGCGACATCGGCTACCTGCCGGGTGACGTGGAGCAGAAGCTCAACCCGTGGATGCAGCCCATCTTCGACAACGTCGAGTTCCTGCTGAACCTCTCGCGCAGCGACAAGAAGGCGGGGCGCGGGTACCACGAGCTCGTCGACCTGGGCATCATCGACATCGAGCCGCTGACCTACATCCGCGGTCGCTCGATCCCCAACCAGTACATCATCGTGGACGAGGCGCAGAACCTGACGCCCCACGAGGTGAAGACGATCATCACCCGCGTCGGCGACAACACGAAGATCGTGCTCACCGGCGACCCGTTCCAGATCGACAACCCCTACGTCGACTCCACCAACAACGGCCTGGTCCACGTGGTGAACCGCTTCAAGGCGGAGAAGATCGCGGGCCACATCACGATGAGCAAGGGCGAGCGCAGCCAGCTCGCGGAGCTCGCGACCAACCTCCTGTGAGCGAGGGGCCCGGCGAGAAGAAGCCGCTGATCGAGTACCCCACGGTGTACTCGTTCAAGGTGATGGGGAAGCACGAGGGGTTCCGCGACCACGTGCGCCTGCTCTTCGGGCGACTGGTGGGCAGCGAGGTCGCCCAGGACTCCATCGCCGAGGTGCCGTCGCGGCAGGGCAACTACCTCTCGCTCACGGTGACGGTGTACCTGCAGACCGAGGAGCACCGGCAGGCCATCTACCTGGGGCTCCACCAGGACGAGCGCATCATCTACTACCTCTGAGGCCCGCGAGCCTGCTAAGGCCAAGGGTTCACTGCATGGGCTACCCGCTCCATTTCCCCGGCGAAGCGAAGCGCCTCTTCACCAGCGAGCTGTGGCTGCGCCGCGTCGCGGCCACCGCGCACTGGTCGCCCGGGGCCCGGCTGCTCGAGCTCATCGGGTCGACCGCAGGGCTCTACCTGGCGAAGGAGATGCTCTCGCCCCTGACGGTGGTCGACTCCGACCCTGCGGGCCTCAAGGCCACCGAGGAGCGCGCCCGCGCGGCGGGCCTCAGCGACCGGCTGACCACCAAGCAGGTGACCTTTCCTTCGTTGCCCTTCGCCGCCGGCAGCTTCGACGGCGTGCTGTGCCTGGGCCGGGTGCCGATGTCGCTGGAGGCGGCGGCCCAGAGCCTGCGCGGGCTGCTCGCGCCGCGCGGCCGCCTGGTGGTGACCACCGTGGTGCAGGTCGGCCGCCAGCCGTCGGCTCCCGCCCTGGAAGCGTGGAAAGGCCGCCTCGGGCACGCGCTGCTCAACCCGCGCGAGAGCCTGATGACGGTCGAGCGCCAGGGCTACGAGCCCGAGACCATCGAGACCCTGAGCGGCACCGAGCTCGACGACTACTACAAGGATCTCGAGCAGCACGTCGGCAAGGTCCCCGGTGAGGCCGGCACCTGGCTCAAGGACGAGCTCGCGCTGTTCAAGGCGCTCGGCCACCGCACCGGCGTCAGCTACGCCGTGGTGGTCGCGCGCCGCAAGGAACCGGGCGAGAAGCCCCCCGCGGCCCGCGACGGCGGGTAAGCGCCCGAGCCGGGTTCCACCGCCGGTCGCGTCTCAAAGCGCTCTGCTGTCGAGCCGTGGTCCACGATCGCCCGCCTCTCGGAGCATTCGTTCGTTCGCGCCAGGGTCCACCACCGGGCGCAACTCAGAGCATTCGGTCGTTCGATCCGAACCCCATCGCCCAGGACGGAGCAAAGCTTTCGCCTCTTCGCGGGCAGCGCCATCGCGAAGAAAGGAATCAGTTCACGGCGCCGGTGAAGTCCACCACCTCGATGGGCTCGGGGCCCACCTGGAAGCGGATCTCCTCGCGGTAGCCTTCGGCGTCGCCGGCGATCTGGAACGGCATCGGGCGGTCGAACTTGATCGTGGCGTCGGCGCAGTGGAAGTCCATCAGCCCTTCCGGGTGCCAGGTGCCCGCCCAGAGCTTGGGCAGGTTGGCGAGGATCTTCGTCGTCGGCAGCATGCCGAGGCGCAGGTTCATCATGCCGCGCCGCTTGCCGGCGAACGGGAACATCTTGAGCGCGAAGCCGTAGAACGGAATCGTGCTCGCCGCCGCCATCATCAGGTTGCCGCGGTAGATGAGGCCGCCCGGCGCGATCGGCTCACCCACCGGCAGGCCGTCGGGGCCCAGGCGGTAGGCGGCGCTCGTCTTGCCGTTGATGACCTCGGCGCCCACCACGCTCGAGCCCATCAGACAGTGGGGCACCGTCTTGAACGCCACCGAGGTGAAGTACCCGCTGCCACCGCTGACCACCTTGGAGAAGATGCCCTTCCCGAAGGTGTTCTTCATCCACATGTAGTCGTTGAGCAGCTGCCCATCGACGCCCACGCCGGCGAACGGCGCGCGCTTTCCTTCCACGCTGAGCAGATCGATGGTGCGGTAGCCGGGCACCTCGCCCGCCCGCGCGCGCAGCACGTCGTCGAGGATGCCTTCGCCACGCAGCCCGCTGGCGTTCACCAGGTACGAGAGCGAGTTGCCGGTGCCCAGCTTGAGCACGCCGAAGCGCGGCGCGCGCACCGGGTGGTAGCGCCGGCGGACCTCGAGCTGGTTCAAGATCTCGTTCACGAAGCAGGCGAGGGTGCCGTCACCGCCGCCCAGGAAGACCGTGTGGTACCCCTTGTCGAGCACCTGGGTCGCGATGCGGCGCGCGTCGAGCTCGGACCGGGACAGGTAGAGGTCGCCTTCAGGCACCACGTGCGAGAGGAGCTTCTGCACCTTGGGGTTCACCCGGCGCGCGTTGGCGTTGAGCAGCACCGCCACCGAGTGCTCGGCGTCGAGCTTCGGCGGGACCTGCTGCACGTCGGCGCTGCGAATCGGCTGAACCCACATGGTTTGAGCCTCCGGCCACTGGTTGCGCACTGCGGCAGGGCTGAAAGCAGCTTCCGCGCCAGATGACGTGTCGCGTTAAGATACGGGAATCACTGGGGCCTTCTTCCGCGTTCGGCGGCCCAGGCTGGGCAGGGCCGGTGGCGGTGCGAAGGGGGCTATGCAGTTGACGGGGCGGCTTGACGGGAGGGGGGCGCTGGTTACTTTGGCCAACGGAATGGGGCAGCAATGTCCCAAGCACATCAGCCACTTCGAAAGAGAAAGACGACCATGGGAAAGATCATCGGCATCGACCTCGGCACCACCAACAGCTGCGTGGCGATCATGGAAGGCCGCGAGGCCAAGGTGCTCACCAACGAGGAGGGGCACCGCATCACTCCCTCGGTGGTCGCCTTCACCAAGGACGGGGAGCGCCTGGTCGGCCAGGTGGCGAAGCGTCAGGCCATCACCAACCCCGAGCGCACGGTCTATTCGATCAAGCGCTTCATGGGTCGCCGCTTCGAGGAGACCTCCGACGAGTCGCGCCTGGTGCCCTACAAGGTCGCCCGCGGCTCGAGCGGCGACGCCCGGGTGGACATCGACGGCAAGCAGTTCAGCGCGCCCGAGATCTCCGCGCAGGTGCTGCTCAAGCTCAAGCGCGCCGCCGAGAACTACCTCGGCGACAAGGTGACCGACGCGGTCATCACCGTGCCGGCGTACTTCAACGACGCCCAGCGCCAGGCCACCAAGGACGCGGGCGAGATCGCCGGCCTCAACGTGCGCCGCATCGTCAACGAGCCGACCGCCGCGGCACTCGCGTACGGCCTCGACCGCAAGAAGAACGAGAAGATCGCCGTGTACGACTTCGGCGGCGGCACCTTCGACATCTCGATCCTCGACATGGGCGACGGCGCGGTCGAGGTGCTCGCCACCAACGGCGACACCCACCTCGGCGGCGACAACATCGACCAGCTGCTGATGGAGTGGCTCGCGGCCGAGTTCAAGAAGGACACCGGCCTCGACGTCACCAAGGACAAGATGGTGCTGCAGCGCCTCAAGGAGGCGGCCGAGAAGGCGAAGATCGAGCTCTCGAGCACCATGGAGACCGAGATCAACCTGCCGTTCCTCACCGCCGACGCGTCGGGCCCCAAGCACCTCAACATCAAGCTCACCCGCGCCAAGTTCGAGTCGATGATCGATGCGCTGGTCGAGCGTTCGCTCGAGCCCTGCCGCAAGTGCATCAAGGACTCGGGCATCGACGTGAAGGATCTGAACGAGGTCGTCCTCGTCGGTGGCACCACCCGCATCCCCAAGGTGCAGGACGCGGTGAAGAAGCTCTTCGGCAAGGAGCCGAACCGCTCGGTGAACCCCGACGAGGTGGTCGCGGTCGGTGCGGCGGTGCAGGCGGGCGTGCTCGCCGGCGAGGTGAAAGACATCCTCCTCCTCGACGTCACCCCGCTGTCCCTCGGCGTCGAGACCCTGGGCGGCGTGAGCACCAAGCTCATCGAGCGAAACACCACCATCCCCACCCGCAAGGCGGAGACCTTCTCCACCGCGGCCGACGGTCAGACCCAGGTGGAGATCCACGTGCTCCAGGGCGAGCGCGAGATGGCGAGCGACAACAAGAGCCTCGGCCGCTTCCACCTGACCGGCCTGCCCCCGGCGCCCCGCGGCGTGCCGCAGATCGAGGTCACCTTCGACATCGACGCCAACGGCATCTTGAACGTCACCGCGAAGGACAAGGCGACCAACAAGGAAGCCAAGGTCACCATCACCCACAGCTCGGGCCTGTCGAAGGACGAGGTCGAGAAGATGGTGAAGGACGCGGCGTCCAACGAGGCGACCGACAAGGAGCGCCGCGCGGTCATCGAGCTGAAGAACAAGGCCGAGAACATGAGCTACCAGATGGAAAAGCTCGTCTCCGAGAACAAGGACAAGCTCGGCGCCGAGACCCTGAAGGAGCTCGAGTCCACCCTGGCGGCGCTGAAGACCGCGCGCGAGGGCAGCGACAAGGCGGCGCTCGAGTCGGCCCTGGCCGCGCTGGAGAAGGCGAGCCACAAGGCTGCCGAGGAGATGTACAAGGCCGCCGGCGCCGCGGGCGCTGCCCCGGGGGCCGCTCCGGGCGCGCAGCCGGGCGCCGCGCCGGGCAGCCAGGCCACGCCCAAGAAGGACGACGTGGTCGACGCCGAGTTCCGCTCGAACTGAAGCGCGGCGTTTGGCTCCCGGCCCCCCGGGAGCGCGCAGGACCTTTGGAAGTGACCCGAGGACCGTGTCTCCCGCCCGCCTGGGCTGGAGCGCGGTCCTCGAGTCGTTCGTGGGCTCGGGCGGGCAGCGCGCAGCTGGTCGCCCAGGGCGGCCTCGCGCGCTCTCGGTGCGCGGGGTGACCCGAAGGGGAAGGCGTCGGGGGAGGGCGCCCGCTGGGCAGCGTGGGCGGAGGGAGGCCGTTCGAGCCCCCATGGCGGAGCTCCAGGGGTGGGCGCGCCTGGATCCCCGGTTCCCGATCGAGGGGCAGGGAGGGCGGGGTGGGTCGCGGGTGATCCTGCGCGATCGGAGAGGCGCGCAGGTGACGTGGTCAGGATCACTCGGCCGCAAATACATTGAATGGATTCTTCAGCGCGCTGGATCTGACGCAGTGATGTCTCGAAGTCGTTTCGCGCGGTTGGATCGTCGACCAGGTGGGCGTCGCGGTCCGCTCTCCTCTGTCCGCGATCGCTCCAATCGTGGGAGCACCTTTGCACCACGTGCTCTGAAATCGACCTGACTCCAGTCGAACGGCTCGCGCCGGTGTCCTGAATCGAGGCGCCTGGTCGAGCTCCTGTGTGGCCTGAGGTCGATCGTGTCCTCGATCTGGGCATTTCGCGCTTGACACATACATTCAATGTTCGGTACTCATTAGGGGGCAGCCAGTAGCCTCCATTCAGTGTATTCGCGGGAACGATCTTGGACATCCTGAAGCCTGAGGAGCTGGAGCAGATCGAACGCGATCACGCCGCGGGGCTACCGGCGCGCGCGATCCTCGAGATCTTCCGCCCCCGCGGCGTGCGGCTGTCGGAAGCGACCTTCCGCAAGTACGTGCAGGCGGGGCTGCTTCCCCGGAGCAAGCGGGTGGGCCGCAAGGGCAAGCACCGCGGCAGCCAGGGCCTCTACCCGGTGGAGTCGGTGCGCCGGATCAACGTCATCAAGAAGATGATGGCCGAGGGGCTGACGCTCGAAGACATCCGCCGCTCGTTCGTGTTCTTCAAGAACCACCTCGATCAGATCGCGCGCGACTTCTCGGTGGTCGTCGACGGCCTCACCGAGGAGATCGACGGCCGGGCCTTCGAGGTGCGCGCCCGCCGCGAGCTCCACCAGGAACTCGACCGTCTCCGCGTGCAGGGGGCCGAGCTGGTGCGCTCGCTCGGCCGCCTGGGAAGCCAGATCACCGCCCGGCATGGGGCCGGCGTCTCACTGTCGATGCACTAGCAACGAACCGAAGGCACAGCACCGTCGGTATTCAAAGGAGGAGGGGACACATGATGATGACCGAGGCGAAGGACGAGACCCCGCTGCTCAAGGCTGGCCAACCCAGCGCTGCTGACGATCGCAAGCGCTCGAAGACGATGTCGCGCAAGGAGATGGCGCGCGACCTGCGCCGCCGCAAGGCGGCCGGCGAGGTCGACCCCGAGGAGCAGATGCTCCTGTCGGAGATCGAGGCCACCCGCCCGAAGACCCGCGCCGACTGCGTGAACGGCCCGCGCCCCTGCAGCTTCGTCAGCTGCAAGTACAACCTGTACCTCGACGTGAACCCGGAGACGGGCTCCATCAAGCTCAACTTCCCCGACAAGGAGCTGTGGGAGCTGCCCTACAGCTGCGCGCTCGACGTCGCCGAGAAGGGCGGCATCACGCTGGAAGAGGTGGGGGAGATCATGAACCTCACCCGCGAGCGCATTCGCCAGGTGGAGACCCGCGGCCTGCTCAAGGTGCGCGAGGCCACCGAGGCCGAGCCGAAGCGCCCCGCGTCGCCCTGACCTCGAGACGGGGCCGCTTCGCGGCTCCCGGTCAGGTCTTCGCGGCCGAGCTTCCCTCCTCGCGACGTTCGTTGACCTGCCTGGGGCCGGTTGGTACGCCCCGTCCGTGCACGCGCTCCTGTCCGTCTCCGACAAGCAGGGCCTGGTGCCCTTCGCCCGGGGCCTCTCCTCGCTGGGCTTCACCATCCTCTCCACGGGCGGAACGCTGGCCGCCCTGGAAGCGGAAGGGGTGCGCGCGAAGAAGGTCTCGGCCCACACCGGCAGCCCGGAGATTCTCGGCGGCCGGGTGAAGACCCTGCACCCCAAGATCCACGGCGGTCTGCTCGGCAGGCCCCAGCTCCCGTCCGACGCCCAGGAGCTCGCCGCCAACGGCATCGAGCCCATCCAGGTGCTGGCGGTGAACCTCTACCCGTTCCGGCAGACCGTCGCGAAGGGCGCCCCCTTCGACGAGGTCATCGAGAACATCGACATCGGCGGGCCGGCGATGGTGCGGGCGGCGGCCAAGAACGCGGAGACGGTGGTGGTGGTGGTCGACCCCGCCGACTACCCGCAGGTGCTCGAGGAGCTCGGCAAGGGCGGCGTGAGCCCGAAGACCCGGGCCGCGCTGCGGCGCAAGGCCTTCGCCCACACCGCGGCGTACGACGCGGCCATCGCCCAGTACCTCGCCGAGCAAGCCCAGGAGCCCTTCGGCGAAGAGCTCAGCCTCTCGTGGGGCAAGGTGCAGGGCCTGCGCTACGGCGAGAACCCCCACCAGCGCGCCGCGTTCTACCGGGAACGGGCGACGCCCGTGGAGCCGACGGTGGCCTTCTCCAGGGTGCTCCAGGGCAAGGAGCTCTCGTACAACAACCTGCTCGACCTCGACGCCGCGCTCGGCGTGGTGCTCGAGCTGCCTTCGGCGCCGGCGGCGGTGGTCATCAAGCACAACACCCCGTGCGGCGTGGCCACCCGGCCGTCGCTCGAGGCGGCGTACCGCACCGCACGGGCGGCCGACGAGGTGTCGGCGTTCGGGGGCATCGTGGCGCTGAACCGCGAGGTCGACGAGGCGTGCGCCCGCGCGCTGGCGGAGACCTTCCTCGAGGCGGTGATCGCCCCGGGCTACAGCGCCGCGGCGCGCGCGGTGCTGGAAGCGAAGAAGAACCTGCGGCTGCTCGAGGCGGGGCCGGCGCTCTCCAGCGAGCGCGCGGTGCCCAGGCCGCAGCTCGACGTGCGCTCGGTGTCGGGCGGCGTGCTGGTGATGGACCGCGACGCACGGGAGCCCGAGCTGGAGTGGAAGGTCGTCACCAAGCGCGCGCCCACCGAGGCCGAGCGCGCCGCGCTCGCCTTCGCGTGGAAGGTCTGCAAGCACGTGAAGAGCAACGCCATCGTCTTCTCGAACGCCGACACGCTCCTCGCGGCCGGCGGGGGCCAGACCAACCGGCTCGACTCCGCCCGCATCGCGGCTGGGAAGGGCGGCGAGCGGCTCAAGGGCAGCGCGGTGGCCTCCGACGCCTTCTTCCCCTTCCGCGACGGCCTCGACGCCGTCGCCCAGGCCGGCGCCTCGTGCGTCATCCAGCCGGGGGGCTCGGTGCGTGACGCGGAGGTGATCGCGGCCGCCGACGAGCACGGGCTGGCGATGGTGTTCACCGGCGTCCGGCACTTCAGGCACTGACCATGCGCATCGTCTGCTCGCAGTGCAGCGCCGCCTACGCCATCGACGACAAGTTCGTCACCCCCAAGGGCGTGCGGGCCCAGTGCCCGCGCTGCCGCCACCTGCAGCTGGTGAAGAAGGAAGACGCCGTCGCTCCGGCCCCGGCCTCGTCCGCGCTCGGCGTGGCCCCCAAGGCGCCGCTGCCGCCGGCCGGCCCGTCGGCGCTGGAGCTGCTCGCGCTCGCGCCCCCGCCCCCTGCCGCGCCGGTGGCACCGCCGAGGCCCGCTTCGGCGTCGCCCTTCGAGGTGATGCCGAGCGCCCCGCCGGCGCCCAGGCGGGCCTCGGCG
>JAIBBQ010000346.1 GCA_019694595.1 Myxococcaceae bacterium | reverse complement strand
TGCGGCGCCGACATGGACGCGCTGCTCCGCGCCCACCCGTACACCCTGCTCATGGTGGGCCACATCCACAACTACTCGCACTCCGGCAAGCAGCTCCTCGAAGGCGTGGGGGGCGCACCGCTGACCGGCGCGGCGAACTACGGCTACGCGACGGTGGAACAGCTCGCCGCGGGCGGCTTCCGGGTGCGCCAGTACGACGCGTCGACCAAGCAGGTGGTGTCGACCTTCACCGTGCCCTGACGCGCGCCCCGCCCGCGCTGAATTTGCGCCCCCGGCGGCCCCGGGAGGCCGCTGCAACCGCCCCCGCCGCGACCTCGGCGCGTGCTAGATCACGCGCCCATGAACGCGCACATCTTCCGCGAGTACGACGTCCGTGGCGTCGTCGACAAGGACCTCAACGACGAGACCGCCGAGCTGCTCGGCAAGGGGCTCGCCACGCTCACCAAGCGCGCCGGGGGTCACACCCTGGCCGTGGGCCGCGACTGCCGCACCCACTCCGAGCGCCTGCAGCGCGCGCTGGTGAAGGGCGCCATCTCCACCGGCATCCACGTCATCGACGTCGGCGTCGGCCCCACCCCGCTGGTCTACTTCGCGGCCAACACGCTGCCCGTCGACGGCCTGGCGATGATCACCGGCAGCCACAACCCGCCCGAGTACAACGGCTTCAAGATCGGCGTCGGCAAGACGACGATGTACGGCGAGGACATCCAGAAGCTGCGCAAGCTCATCGAGGCCAAGGACTTCGAGACCTCGAAGCTCCAGGGCACGGTGTCGGCCTTCGACATCCACACGCCGTACCACCACTTCGTGTCCTCGACGGTGAAGCGCAAGCGCCCCTTGAAGGTGGTGGTCGACGCGGGCAACGGCGTGGGCGGCGCGGTGGCGGTGCCGCTGCTCACCCGCATGGGCTACCAGGTGGTGCCGCTGTTCTGCGAGATGGACGGCACCTTCCCCAACCACCACCCCGACCCGACGGTCGCCAAGAACCTCGAGGCGCTCATCGCCAAGGTGAAGGCGGAGAAGGCCGACGTGGGCGTGGCCTTCGACGGCGACGCCGACCGCATCGGCGTGGTCGACGACCAGGGGGAAATCATCTGGGGCGACCGGCTGATGATTCTCCTCTCGCGGCACGTGCTCAAGGAGCAGCCGGGCGCGGCCATCGTGGGCGAGGTGAAGTGCAGCTTCACGCTCTACGACGACATCACCGCGCACGGCGGCCAGGCCATCATGTGGAAGACCGGCCACTCGCTCATCAAGGCCAAGATGAAGGAAGCGCACGCCGCGCTCGCCGGCGAGATGAGCGGCCACATCTTCTACAAGCACCGCTTCTTCGGCTTCGACGACGCGCCGTACACCGCGGCCCGGCTGCTGGAGATCCTCTCCCACGAGACCAAGCCGCTCTCGCAGCTGCTCGCCGACGTGCCGGTGACCTACAGCACGCCCGAGCTGCGCTTCGACACCATCGAGGAGAAGAAGTTCGCGCTGGTGAAGCGCTGCATCGAGCACCTCAAGGCCAAGAAGCTCACCCTGAACGAGGTCGACGGCGTGCGCGTCACCTGGCCCGACGGCTGGGGGCTGGTGCGCGCCTCGAACACCACCCCCATCCTGGTGGTGCGCTACGAGGCGAAGACCAAGGAGCGGCTCAAGGAGATCCAGACGCTCATCGACGGCGTCATCGCCCAGGCGAAGCAGGAGCTCGGCGCATGAAGCTCCTCGCCCTCTGCGGCAGCATCCGCAAAGCATCGTGGAACCAGAAGCTGCTCAACCTCATCGCCGCCGAGCTGCGCGAGAAGGGGCACGAGGTCGACGTCTTCGACCTCAGGGCCGCCAACATTCCCGTCTACGACCAGGACCTCGACGCCACGCCGCCCCCCGGCGTGGTGGACCTGAAGACCCGGGCCGCGGCCGCGCAGGGCTTCGTCGTCTGCACGCCGGAGTACAACTACAGCGTCCCCGGCATCTTGAAGAACGTCATCGACTGGGTGTCGCGGCCGAACGCGGCCAAGAACCCGCTGCGCGACAAGCTGGTGTTCCAGGCCGGCTGCACCAACGGGCCCGGCGGCACGCTGCAGGCGCAGATGCACCTGCGGCACATCCTGAACTACGGCCTCGGCGCGTGGGTGAGCCCGTCGCAGTACACGCTGAGCCAGATTGGCCAGCACCTCGACGAGGCAGGGAACTTCAAGGACCCCAACCAGAAGAAGATGCTGGGCTACGTGCTGGGGCCCTTCCTCGAAGAGCTCAAGCGCCGCAACCCCTGACCATGGCCACCACCGGCGTCGGCGTCGACCTGGGCGGTACCAACCTGCGCGCCGCGCTGGTCGAGATTCCGTCGGGCAAGGTACTGGCCAGCGTGCGCCGGGCCCACGGCTCCAAGGCCCCCGAGGTGGTGGCCCACGAGGTGGCCGCGGCCATCAAGGAGCTCGGCGCGGTCGGCCCCTGTGGCGTGGGCGTCGCCGGCCAGCTCAAGCGAGGCCTGGTGGCGATGGCCCCCAACCTCAACTGGCACAACGTCGACTTCGCGCGCCTGCTCACCGCCGAGCTCGGCAAGCCGGTGGCGCTCTACAACGACCTCAAGGTGGCGGCGTGGGGCGAGCACTGCGCCGGCGCGGCCCAGGGCGCGCGCGACTCGCTCACCGTCTTCGTCGGCTCCGGCGTCGGCTCGGCGCAGATCGCCAACGGCCAGCTGGTGCTGGGCGACGGCGGCGTCGCGGGGGAAATCGGCCACCTCAAGGTGCAGCTCGAAGGCGGCCGCCGCTGCGGCTGCGGCGCGCTGGGCTGCCTCGAGGCCTACGCCGGCGGCCACAACCTCGAGGCGTGGATGAAGGAAGAAGGGCTCCACGGCACCGTGGGCGACCTGGAGCGCCTCGCGCTCGGCGGCCAGGACACCGCGCGCCGGCTGTGGGACTTCGCGTCCGGAGTGCTGGGCCTCACCCTCGCCAACCTGGTGAGCCAGCTGAACCCCGGGGTGCTGGTGCTGGGCGGCGGCGTGCTGCGCGCTTCGCCCGCCATGCGTGCCCGCGTGGTGGAGCTCATCGGCCAGCGCGCCACCCCGACCAGCCAGGAAGGCCTGCGCATCACCGACGCCGCGCTGGGCGACGACAGCGGCGTGGTGGGCGCGGCGATGCTCGCGGCCCGCTGACGCCCCTCAGGGCTCCGGCGCGCGCTCGAGCCACCGCCGGGCCCGCGCCTGCGCCCCCGGCGTCTGCACGTCTTCCACCGGCACCGCGGGGCGCGCCTGCCGCAGCTGCGCCACCAGGGCCGCGGCGCTCGCCTGCGCCTCGGCGTTGCCCTTGGGCGTGGCGTATTCCAGGTCGAGGTTGTCGTCGGTGGACACCCGGGGCGCTTCCGCCGCCAGCGCAGCGACGCCCGCCTCGTCGAGCACCACCCAGGACAGCATCGAGAGGAGCTCGCCGCCTTCGAGCCCCTCGAGCGTCCGCGTGCCTGAGAGCTTCTCGCCCAGCGCGTCGAGGTGCGCGACGTTCACCGTGAGCGGCGCCTCGGAGGCGAGGATGATGCCCTGCCCGCCGTGCTCCAGCAGCAGCACGTGGGGCAGCTCGGCGCGCACCGACGCCAGGATGACGGCGAGCGACTCGCGGCGCAGGTGGTGGAGCTGCACCCACTGCTGCACCACGCCGCCGGGCGCCAGGTGGGCCTTCGCCAGCGCGTAGAAGTCGCGGTGGTAGAGGTCCGCGGCGCCGGCGAACCAGATGCTCGACAGCTCGAGCCCGATGACGTCGTAGCGGTGTGGCGACAGCAGGAGCGCGTTGCGCCCGTCGGCGAGGTGCCAGCGCAGCCGCGGCGACTCGAAGACGCCGCGGTTGACGGGGCCGAAGTACCGGCGCGCCGCCTCGAGGATGTCCGACGACAGCTCCACCGCGTCCACCGTGCCGAAGGGCTGCTCGGCGACGAACGACGCCGTGCACCCGGTGCCCACCCCGATGTGCAGCGCGCGCTCGAAGCCCTTCGCCACCAGGAGCGGCGCCTGGGCGATGCCGCGCTGGGCGTCGAGCTCGCCCGCGGTGGCCCCCTGGAACTTCCCGTTGGTGAGGAGCACCTTCACCCCGTCGGGCAGCTCCACCACCGAGGTGAGCCCCGACGCCGGGCTCTCCGCCGCCCACACCAGCGCGGCACCTTCGTACGCGTCGCGGAAGTACACGTTCGCGCCGGAGGCGAGCCGCGCGAGGTTCCACGGCGGCACCACCAGCAGCACGGCCGGCACCGCGAGCGCCCACAGCCGCCGCCGGCCGTCGAGCGCCCACGCCCCCGCCGCCGCGCAGCCCAGCGCCAGCAGCTCCAGCGCGTGGCGGGAACCGACGCCCGGCAACAGCCCGAAGCCCGCGCCCAGCGCCCCCGTCACCGCCCCCAGCGTGTTGACGGCTCCGAGCTGCCCCGCCCGCCGCGCCGGCGCGCCGGTGGCCGCCGCCCAGCGCAGCGGCAGCGCGTAGCCCAGGCCCAGCGCCGCCGCGGGCAGCAACACCAGCTCGACGCACACCAGCGCGCGCACCAGCTCGCGCCCGGCCCACGACGTCACCGTCGGCCCGGCGAGCACGAAGAGCCCCGGCGCCGCGTTCCACAGCGGCAAGGTCAGCGCCACCAGGAGCCCCGCCGCGAGCT
>JAIBBQ010000345.1 GCA_019694595.1 Myxococcaceae bacterium | reverse complement strand
CGACGCCGGCGTCCACGACCGCTTCGGCCGCGCCCGCGCTACCCACGGTCGTCAGCCCGGAGCGAGCCGCGAAGCCCGGGCCGCCGCCCGACGCGGAACACCTGCGCCCCGCTGGCCCCCACCAGATCCGGATCACCTCCACCCTTCGCGGCGTGCCTGCCCGCGCCGGGGTGATGCTCGCCGGTCACCTGCTGGGCACCACGCCGCTGTACTTCGACCGGGCGCCCGGGCTGTACCGCGCGAAGCTGGTGTCGCCGGGGCTCCCCCCGGTGGAGCTGGAGCTGCTGGTGACGCGGGATCAGGGCGGCGCGGTGGAGGTCGAGCTCGACCCCGAGACGTTCTGAAGGCCGAGCCGCAGCAGCACCCCGGTGCGGCCCGCCGACAAGGGCTGCAGGGTGATCTCGAGTCTCCGGTCGCCCAGCGCGAAGACGCCGGGGCCGGTGGCCCGCCAGCCCTGCGACGGGAGCACCTGCACGTAGAACGAGCGCACCTCGTCGGGCGGCTGGGCGACCGCGTAGCTCACGACCTCCGCGCCTTCGAGCCGGGTGGTGAGGACGGAGCTCGCCCCCGGCACCAGCGGCGCGCCAGGCGAGGTGCGGCGCACCGGCCCCACCGAGGTGGCGCTGAGCAGCAGCCTCGTCCCTCGGCGTGCGGGGAGCGCGCGCAGCAGCACCGTGTAGGAGACCTCCCGCTCCACATCGAGCCCGGTCAGCTGGAGCGCGCCAGCCACCTGCAGCTGGGCCTCCGGCGGAGGCACGTAGAACCCCGCCGCGGTGAACCGCTCCAGGTAGTGCTCCCACAGCGCCACCGGGAGCAGGCGCGAGGTCGCGCTCGCCAGCGCCATCGCCTCGCCGCGCGGTCCCGGCGTCTCGGTGACGTCGACCCACGACGTCTGCCCGGGCACCGCCCAGTCGAAGGGCACCTGGCCGGAGGCGGACGCGGCAGCGAGCAGGGCGCAGGCGAGGGCGGCCTTCATCGAGCGCCCCCCAAGCCCAGGAAGTGTTCTCCGCGGTCCTCGTAGCGGACGTTCCGGCTCCCGGTGCGGACGTTGGTCATCCAGTGGCCGGGGTCCTGATCGCCGCGGGTGAACCCCGGGTCGCCCTGGCGCCTGTCGACGGCGCTGAACCAGAAGGTGTCGGCGGGCCGGCCCGGGCTCGGACCCGGCACCACCGCACCGGCGAACCGGCGCGCCACGTCGGGGTCGACGTTCTGCCGCAGCGCCCGCTCGTAGAAGCGCTCGACCAGATCGTGAAACGGCTGGTTGGCGCAGCGCCGGAAGCCGCAGGTGTCCGTCTCCCGGGGGCCTTCCAGCGCCCAGGCGTCGAGCAGCAGCGGGTAGCCGGCGGTCGGACACACGCCGCCGCGTGCGCGCCCGAGCCCGCAGACGGCGATCGCGGTGGGCCCAGAGAACTGCGGCACGCTGAAGAAGCCCTTGCCCGGCTCGTCGAGCGCGTGCACCGCGACCCGCTCCTCGAAGAGCTCCACCCGGGCCGAGGCCGAGCAGCGCATGCCGCCCTCTCCGCCGGGGTAGCTCGGGCGCCGGGCGGCGCTGGTCGTCACCACCCGGTCGGGCACGCACCGCACCTCGAGGTCGCGGGCGCGGGTGAGCGCCCAGCTGGCCCCCGTGCGGCCCACGAAGTCGCTGCGGCCGTCGAAGCCCGCGTAGCGCGCCGAGGTCCCGGGGCCGGCGCCGGCGATCGCCTCGTCGCGGGGCTCGAAGCTGCGAGGCAGCCGGTGCATCGGGCGTGCGGTGGTGTCCCACAGCGCCGCCGCAGCGGCCTCGTGCACCTTGAGCGCGCTGAAGCCCCACTCCGCGAAGACGATGCCCGCCACCAGCACCGTCACCGCGACGGTGAGCCCGAGCGCCGTTTCCACCACCGCCTGGCCGCGCGTCATGGCGTCCACCGGGGGGACACCAGGGTGGCGTGCCAGTACGGGTTCACGAAGTTGGGCGGCTCCTGCCACTGCCCGCCGCGGTGGTAGTACGCGATGCCGGTCGACGTCGCGGTGGCCACCGAGGCGGGCGTGGCGAGCGAGAGCGCTCCGCCTTCCAGGCGCACCGCGAGCTCCCAGGGCGACCAGGGGTGACCTTCGCGCGCCGCGCGCAACAGCGTGGCCGTCAGCCGCGGCTGGCCGAAGAGCTGCCCTTCGTCGCGGGCCTTCTTGTCGTTGAAGTCGATCACCAGCGGCCAGCTCTGCCCCAGCCCCAGGTCGGGCGCGCGGTGGCTGCTCGAGCCTTCGTTCTCGCAGTGGTGAATGGTGCCGTTCACCGAGAAGGTGTGCTCGGGCGCGTCGCTGGCGCCGGACTTGATGCGGACCCCCAGGTCGGCCCGCAGCACGCAGGCGCCGGCGGCCGCGGTCACCGAGAGCTGGCCGTGGTCGTCGGAGAACGCCGAGTCGGGGGTCATGCGCGGGTAGAGCGCGTTCCCCGGACCGATGGCGAAGTCGCCGGAGTGGGTCCACAGCACGCTGGAGCGGTACGAGCTGCCCCAGCCGCGCCACCGGACCTGGGCGCCTGGCCCCAGCACGCGCTCGAGGCTGCGGGTGAGCGCCCGCCCGCGATCGCGGTGTGCGGTGACGAAGGCGTCACCCCGGGTGCCCATGAAGATCTCGTGCTGGTGCCGCACGATCGTCCAGTTCGTGCGGTTGCGCGTGAAGCCGGGGCCCGAGAGGTCGCAGGCCACGCCCCGCTCGCAGTCGCTCGACAGCTGGATCGCGTTCTGGCGATCGGGCGCGTCGGAGCGCGAGACGCCGGGCGCCGAATCGCGCACCCCGGCGAGCAGCTGGTCCACCAGCTCCCCGCCCACCAGGCGCTCCAGCCGGCGGTAGTCGCGGGCGGCGTCCTCGCGAAGGAGGTCTCCTTCCAGCAGGCCGAGGCGGCGCAGCTCGTCCTGGGCCTCGGGCTCCCGGCGCTGCCACGCCGACTCCACCCGTTCCCGCTCGTCGTCGAGCCGGCGCACCAGTCCACCGCAGCCGCCGTTGAGCCGCGCGCGCGCCGCCGTGCCTTCGAGCGCGGCGCGGTAGAGCGTGGCCCAGCTCAGGTAGGCCTGCGAGGCGCTCTCGGCGACCAGCAGGCTCCACTCGGTGCGGTTGACCACCGAGAGGGAATTGAAGGTGCGCGCGGCCGCGACCGCCTGATCGTACGCCGCCGCGTCGGCCAGGGTCTGGAGCTCGAGCCGGCTCTTCACCCGATCCCCGATCGCCAGCGTCAGCAGCACTCCCAGCGTCAGCACCACGAGCGTGAGCGCGAACAGCACCAGGCTCTGGCCGCGGCGGGGGGCGCTCATGGCACGGGAAGGCAATGCTGCCGCAGGAAGGAGCGGGGCCTCGGGGGTGTCATCAGCCGCATCGACGAGCTGACCGTGATGGGAAAGACGAGCTCGCCCGCCGAGAGCCTCGCCTCGAAGGCCTCCCGCACCTGCCCGTCGAGCTGGAGGCGCGCGACCTGGCCTGCCTCCAGCGCCCGGTCGGGGGCCAGGAGGTCCCGCTCGCTCCGCGCGCCGAGCGCCAGGCTGGTGCGGAACGCCTGCGCGAAGACGGCGCTCGCGAAGGGGACGCGCAGCGGAAACCAGTGGATCAAGGTGACCTCGAGCCGCATCGGCGGCCCACCCTGATCGAAGGTCTCCTCCAGCGCATCGCGCACCTCGGCCGCGAGGGGGCGCTCGCGGCGCAGCCAGAAGATGTCGCCCCGGGCGCCCCGGTCGCGGGCCGGATCGTAGCGGTAGTGGTCGAGCTGGGACCTCCGGGTCGCCTCCCGATCGACGTCTTCCGGGTGCCGCACCGTGGCGAAGGTGGGCAGCAGCGCCTTGAGCGCGACCCGGCTCATGTCGTCGCACCGCGCCTGGGTGACGCTGCCCTCGCGCGCGGCCCAGAACGCTGCGTACTGGGCGAGGTGGCGCGCCTGCAGCATCAGGAACAGCTGCACCATGCCGAGGATCACGAACAGCACCAGTGGCAGCGTGAGCGCTGCCTCCACCTGGGCCTGGCCTCGCGCCATCGCCATCGACGAGAGCCTGTCATGTTCGAGACGCGAGCGTCATCCCGCGGCGTCGATCTGCGCCATGTAGGCGTCGAGCGCCTTCTCGTACTCGGCCTGGGTGGTCCCGTTGGTGGTGTCGGCGCGGCCCACGTCGACGTAGCTGCCGGTGAAGAACGCGCGGCTCGCTCCATCCCACCCGTCGGGGTTGTTGGAGTCCTGGTAGCGGAGCGCGAGCTCCTTCAGCCCGGCGTAGATCTGGTACTCGGGGTCGGTGGCCAGGCGCTCGCGGTCGTAGGTGCCGTACGAGTTGCTGGTCACCTGGAAGAGCCCGAGGCTGTCGCCGTTGACGTTGTTGACCGCCGGCCCGGTGATGCCTCCGGACTCGATCATCATGTGGGCCTTGGCGCGGTCGAGGGGCACCATGACTCCGGTCTCCTGGTAGACGACCTGCTGCTCCCGCACCAGCGCCTCGTCCCAGCGGTTGACGTCGGCCCACTCCGCTCCAGCCGGATCACCGACCGCGGTCCCTCCAGCAGCCTCTCCCGACACGGGCGCCGGCGTGCTCGGCGCGGGCTGGGTGGCGGGCGCAGCGGGCGCGGCCGGAGCAGGGTTGAGCTCCACCGGGGGCCGCGGGGCGGGCGGGCTGAACCCGTCACCGGCCA
>JAIBBQ010000344.1 GCA_019694595.1 Myxococcaceae bacterium | reverse complement strand
CGGTGGCGGCAGTGCGGTGGCGCGGCCCGGCCGCACGGTCACCAGCGACGATCAGCGGGCCGTGCTGTGGATCCCCGACGGCGGGGCCCCGGCCGACGTGAACATCACGGTGACCGCGGTCGACGGCGGCTACCGCCTGGGCCCTTCGGGGCTGGTCTTCGAGCGCGCGGCACTCCTCTATTTCCGGACGACGCCCAATGGACTGGGTGACGGAGGCCTCGGCTTCATCAACGCCTCCCTGGTGCTGGACGACGGCGGCGTGCAGCCGGCGCGGGCCTTTCGCACCGCGGCGGTCGGCCACGCGGGCCGCGAGCTCGGCCTCGGGGTGGTCGAGATTCCCCACTTCAGCGGGGTCATCGTCCAGAGCGTGCCCGAAGGGGCCCTGCCGGCGCAGGGGGTCGAGGTGCTGATGGAGCCGGAGCCGCGCTCGCAGTCCTTCGACCGCGTGGTGGGTGACCCTCCGTGGCGGGCCCGGCTCATCCTCGCGCGGGGCGAGATGCCGTACTTCGCGGGCCAGTACGTGGTGGCGGCGTCGGGCTCGGTGGAGGTCCCCGCGGGCCAGGCGGTCGACGTCGGGCTCCCGCGCCCGGTCGACCTGACCACCGCGCAGCTGGAGTCGGCCGACTTCGACGTGCGCTGCAAGGAGAAGGGCCCCGGCACCCTCACCGCCACGGTGTTCACCAACGACTTCAGCCGCGCCCTGTCGGTGGCGTACTCGGGCATGTGTCGCGAGAAGGCGGTGGCTGCCGCCATCGAGCCTGCGAGGGTCGAGCCCCCGTCGTCGCCCGCCGTCGGTGCGCAGGCGCTCGCCGCCGCCACCACCAAGGTGGTTCAGGCCGCCAAGCCCGAGGTCGCCCCGATGGAGCTCGGTCAGCCGATTCCCGCGCTGGTGCAGGACCTCAACACCAAGAAGGACGTTCCGTCGGGCATCACCGCCACCTGGTCCCTGCCGTGCGTCACCGAGTGCCCCCTGGGCGTCGAGTTCCTCGCCAAGGTGACGGTGAGCAACATGGCGGGCAGCGAGGCTCTGGCGAAGGGGCTCTTCGTCGCCAACCAGACGCCGGTCTTCACCGTTTCTCCCGTCGTGGGAGGGACGTTCGGCGTGAAGCCCGGCGCCAACGGGGTGCTGCTCGAAGGTCGCGACGTACCCAATGGCGGTACGACGGACCTCGTCTTCAACTACCGGTGCGTGAAGGACGGCACCGACACCGTGCGCGGCTACCTGACCCTGAAGTGGGACTACCAGAGCCCGCCGCCCGGCTACGGCTACGCCGACTATTACCAGGGCGCGTTGCTCGATCTGCGCTCACCGGTGGTGAAGTGCGGCAAGGGCGGCGACGCCATCATGCTGTCGGACAACGCCAAGGTGACCCGCACCGATGCCGGGTACACCGCCGCCGCGCCGGGCGTCACCGCCAACCTCATCCACGCCGCGCCCGCGGTGCAAGACCACTTCTTTCCCATCGGGAAGGGCACCAACCTCTACACCGGGGTCGCCGCGTTCACGTCCAACCAGGGCCTCAGCCCGCTGGTGGTGAAGAGCGCACGGCAGAACGCGACCGCGACCTTCAACGGGAGCCGGTACGTGTTCTCCGGACTGGTCGGGGGCGCCGCGTTCAACGCCACCGACGCGCTCACCGTCGAGCACACTCCGGCGGGCATGCCCACGCTGTCGGTGACGGTGCCGGCCCCGCCGCCGCTCGCGGACCTCAACGCGTTCTTCGGCCCCCGCCAGGGCCTCAAGACCGAGGTCCACATTCCCGACGGGACCTTCGACACCTTCTTCGTGAGCGTGGTCGGCGGGCCTCCGGGCGGGCCGGCAGGCCAGTCGGGCGTGCTGCGGCTGGTGCAGGCCGCGGACATGACGCTCGTGGGCGCCGACCGCGTCGCCCCGCTGCTCGACGACGAGGCGCTCGCGACCCTGAGCGACCTCGGGTGGACGGTGCAGACGCTCTACGTCGCGTACTACCGGCAGCAGGACACGCAGCTCTTCTTCCCGTCGCTGCGCGCGCTGCCGGTGCAGGCCGGCCGCATGTTCCAGGTGAACGCGGCCGACCTCGCCCCGTAGGCCCGACCGGAGAGCTCCGGGCGGGCGTCCGGGGCTGCTGCGGTCAGTCGAGGCGAATCAGGTACACGCCGTCGCTCTTGGCGACCGCGCCCCACGGGTGGCCGTTGGAGTCGAAGTCCCAGCCGGAGAACCGGACCCCGCCCACGCCGGCGTCGACGTTCACCACGTGCACGCCGTTGACGTAGCGCCCCACGGTGAGCATGCCGCCGCTCGAGGAGCCGGTGTTGGTGAAGTCCCACACCGCGCCGTTGGGCGCAGTCCGCATGACCGGCGAGTTGCCCGCGCTGCCGCCGCCGCCGTACGCCCAGCCGCCGTCGGTGTACGGCCCCTTGCGGAAGAAGGTGAACTCCGCGACCAGGTTCAGCTCGTCGTTGGGGCCCACCGCCGAGGCACCGCGGCTCATCGAGAAGTTGTTGCCGTAGGCGAGCTCGTAGTTCCAGGCGCTCGCCGACTTGGTGGCGTGGGCGATGAAGTAGCTCGGGCTGTTGCCGCCGTCGGGGAACTGGCTCGCCATGAAGTACACGTGCGCGGCGCCGGTGCTGTCGAGCGACGCATTGGTGGCGTAGTCGAAGCCGGTCGCGGTGGCCTGCTGGTGCACCGTCTCACGCGTCCACGCACCGGTCGAGCGGGTCGCGTGCTGCACCACGCTGTTCTGATTGCCGCCGTCGGGCTGGATGGCGTTGCGGATGCGGTAGGTGAGGCGCGGCGTGTCGGTGGAGTCGAGCTGGAAGCTGAAGAAGACGCTGACCTGGAAGCCGGCGTCTTCGATCTCCTCCACTTCCCACGTGCCCGCGGGCTTCGAGGCGTAGAAGAGGCGGGTCCGGTTGGGGTTGGCCAGCTGGTCCGCCTGGATGAAGGCGACGTGCGGCTTGCCTGCCGAGTCGATCTCGATCTTCGCGGCCGTGCCGGTCTGGTTCGTGCCCACCACGGGGACGATGCGCTCGGTGGTCCAGCCGCCGTCGAGCTCGCGCACGCTGTAGTGCAGGCCGCCGTCGACGACGTAGCTGTAGTTGCTCACCACGTGGGCCCGGCCCATGGAGTCGAGCTCCAGGTCGCAGGTCTCGTTGGCGGGCACCGGGACCTGCTCCGAGAAGCCGACGAAGCTGAAGAACGGCCCGGCGTCGATGCCAGCCATGCCGCCGCCGCTGGAGCCAGAGCCGCCGCCGGTGGAGCCGGAGCCGCCGCCGGTGGAGCCGGAGCCGCCACCGGTGGAGCCGGAGCCGCCACCCGAACTGGAACCTCCGCCTCCGCCGCAGGCAGACAGCATCGACACCACGAGCAACGACAGGACGAGACGGCGCATGGAGACCCCCCGGGAAGAACGAACGCGCTGGACCCTACCGTGCCGCAGGGCCGTCGGAAACCGTCGGCCCCGCTGCAGGTCGGCTCAGTCGAGGCGGATCAGGTAGACGCCGCCGACGACCCCGATGTTGTTGCTCTGGGACACCACGCCCCACGGGTGGCCGTTGGAGTCGAAGGCCCACCCCGAGTAGCGCACCCCGCCGATGCCGGCGTCGCCGTTGTTGGTGACGTGCACGCCGTTGACGTAGCGGCCGACGTAGAGCGCATTGCCGCTCGAGGAGCCGGTGTTGGTGAAGTCCCACACCGCGCCGTTGGGCGCCGTCCGCATGAAGGGCGAGTTCCCCGCGCTGCCGCCGCCGCCATACGCCCAGCCGCCGTCCGTCGCCGGTCCCTTGCGGAAGAAGGTGAACTCCGCGACCAGGTTGAGCTCGTCCTGCGGGCCGACGGCGGACGCACCACGGCTCATCGTGAAGTTGTTGCCGTAGGCCACTTCGTACGACCACGCGCCAGCGGCCTTCGACGCGTGCGCGATGAACGAGTTGGCGGCGTTGCCGCCGTCGGGAAACGTGCCCGCCATGAAGTAGACGTGCGCACCGCCCTGGCTGTCGAGGGAGGCGTTGGTCGCATAGTCGAACGACGTTCCGTACGTCTGCTGATGAACCGCCTCGCGCGTCCAGCTGCCCGTGGTTCGGGTCGCGTGCTGCACCAGGCTGTTCTGGATGCCACCGTCGGACTGCAGCACGTTGCGAATGCGGTACGTCACCCGCGGGGCGTCGGTGCCGTCGAGCTGGAAGCTGAAGAACTGGCTGATCTGGAAGCCCGCGTCCTCGAGTTCCTCGATCTGCCAAGTCCCCGCGGGCTTCGACGCGTAGAAGAGCCGGGTGCGGTTGGCGTTCGAGGGCAGATCGGCCTGGATGAAGGCGATGTGCGGCTTGCCGGTCGAGTCGAGCTCGAGCTTCGCCGCCGTGCCGGTGATCTGACTTCCCACCGACGCCACCACGCGCTCCGTCGTCCAGCCGCCGTCCGTCTCCCGGACGCTGTAGTGCAGCCCGCCGTCGGCCACTCCGGTGAAGTTGCTCACCACGTGGAAGCGGCCAGCGGAGTCGATCTCCAGGTCGCAGGTCTCGTTGGCCGCGACCGGCACCTGCTCCATCGCGCCGACGAAGTGGAAGAACGGGCCGGCGTCGATGCCTGCCATGCCGCCGCCGCTGGAGCCGGAGCCGCCGCCGGTGGAGCCGGAGCCGCCGCCGGTGGAGCCGGAGCCGCCGCCGCTGGAGCCGGAACC
>JAIBBQ010000343.1 GCA_019694595.1 Myxococcaceae bacterium | reverse complement strand
CGGGCGGGGGCCGCGGCAGGCCGCAGCGGCAGCGCCGGGGGCAGGCCCTGGTACGCCTCCATGAGGATGGTGGGCTCGCCCACCTCGGGGACCGCGGTCAGCCGCTGCACGAGCTCGAGCGCCTGCTGGGGCCGCGCCGCGGGGTCCTTCTCGAGGCAGCGCATCACCAGCTCGACGAGCCGCGGGTGATCCTTGAGGTGCGGGGCTGCCTCGGCGAGAGGCACGGGGCTGCCTGCCTGGGGCACGTCGGCGGGCGCCTGCGGCGCGGCGAACGGCAAGCGGCCCGAGAGCATCTGGTAGCCGAGGATGCCGAGCACGAAGAGGTCGCTGCGGGCGTCGGTCGGTGCGCCCATCGCCTGCTCCGGCGACTGGTAGACGCGGTGCTGCACCGGCGCCAGCACCGCGGTGAGCCGGCTGCCTTCGGTGGCGGGGTCGAGCAGCCGCGCCACCCCGAAGTCGGCCATGCGCGCGCGCTCGCCCAGCGGCGTCTGCGCGAGGAAGACGGTGTCCGCGCTCAGCCCGAGGTGCACCAGCCCGCGCGCGTGGATCGCGCCCAGCCCTTCGGCCAGCTGACCGAAGAGCGCGAGCGCGCGGTCCGGCAGGAACGGCTCCGTGCCGATGGCCTTCGCCAGCGAGGTGCCCTCGACGTGCTCGGTGACCACGAAGACCACGCCGTCGCCGACGCCGAAGTCGAGCACCCGGACCACGGAGGGGTGGTCGACCGCCGCGAGCGCGCGCACCTCGGCGCCGAAGCGGCCGTCGAGGTCGTGCCCGAGCTGGGCCGACAAGGTCTTCACCACCACCTTGCGGGACAGCCCCACCTGCTCCGCGAGGTACGCCTCGCTGAAGGCGCCCTTGCCCAGCGGCGAGAGGATCTTGAAGCGTCCGTTGAGGACGAGCTGGTCGGCGGCCCACATGGCGACACTCCTACTTCCAAGGCAAGGTGACGCGCACCACCTGTCCGGGACCTGACCGGCTGGTGAAGCGACGGGTGACCGACTGGCGGCCGGGCTTCTCGAGCACCACCTCGAAGAGGATGCCGGGCCGGAACCGGAACGTCCCCGGGGTGACCCCGAGCGCGCGCCGCCCGACCTTCAGCGTGGCCCCCGGCGGCTCGGTGATGAACTGCACCGAGGTCCAGTCCCCGTCGGCCGGGGGGGTGACCTTGGGGCTCCCGGGGCTGGCCGGCGGCCGCACCGGCGCCGCGGCGGGCTCGCGACCGGCGTCAGCCGCCGGCGGAGCTGGGGCTGCCGGCGTGGGCTCCGGTTCCGCGGGCTCCGCGTCGAGCTCGGTGGCCAGCGCCTCCTGCCCGGCATCGGAGGTCGCTGGGAGCCCCGCGTCGCTCGTCTCCTCGGGGAGTCCGGCATCGGCCAGGCTTCCCGCGTCGTCGAGCACCGGCGGCGCGGGCGGCGCGACGGCGACGGGCGCGCCGGCGTCGGCCTCGAGGTCGGTCGACGCATCGGGCGCCATCGCCACTGGCGCGGGCGGCGGCGGCTCCGGGGCGAGCTGTTGCGGGAGCGGAGCTGGAACGCCCGGGTGACCGAGCGCCCACCACCCGGCCGCCCCCAACAGCGGCGCCAGCACCACGTACGGCCAGAGGCGCCGCGCGCGCGGCAGTGGCGGCGGAAGCGGCTGGGCGGGCGCTGGCCCGCTGGCGACGAGGTGCACGTCGGACAGCTCGATCCACTCCGCGCTGCCCGACGCCTCGCCCTGGGGCAGCGGCGGGGGCCGGACCGTCGCGGTGAGCGGGAGCTGGTTGTCCTTGCGCGCGAGCGCCGCCAGGTACTGCTTGAGTTCGGTCGACCCGGCCGGCTCGAGCGCCTCGCGCTGCACCTTCTCGAGCGCCACCACCACCTCGTCGGCGGAGTCGTAGCGGTCGTCGCGGTCCTTCTTCAAGAGCCGGCCCACCACCCGGGCGAGCGCCCGGGGCAGCTCGGGCATGCGCTTGGACAGCGCGACGTGCTTCGCGTCGCGGACCCGCAGCATGGTGTCGAGGTCGGTGGCGCCCTTGAAGGGCAGCTCACCGGTGAGCATCTGGTACAGCATGGTGCCCACGGCGAAGAGGTCGCTGCGCGCGTCGAGCGGCTCGTTGCGCACCTGCTCCGGCGACATGAAGCTCGGCTTGCCCTTCACCTGGCCGATGCCGGTCTGCCCTTCGCGGGTGCGGGCGCGGGCGATGCCGAAGTCGGTGAGCTTCACCTCGCCTTCGACCGAGATGAGGAGGTTCTGCGGGCTCACGTCGCGGTGGACGATCTCCAGCGAGCGGCCGCCTTCGCGCCGCCCGTGCGCGTACGCCAGCCCGCGGCACATCTCGATGGTCAGGAAGACCGCGAGCGACGGCGGCAGCGGGTGCTTCGCCTCGGCCGCGCGCCGCAGCAGCTGCGCCAGGCTCCAGCCCTCGACGAGCTCCAGCACCAGGAAGGTGCTGCCGGCCGCTTCGCCGAGGTCGAGCACCTGCACGATGTTGCTGTGCTGCAGGCGCATGGCGATGGCCGCCTCGTCGAGCAGCGACTGGCGGAAGCCGGCGTCGGCGGCGAGGCTCGAGCGCACGCGCTTGAGCACCACTGGCCTCGAGAACCCCGCCGCGCCGTGGAGCGTCGCGAGGAAGATCTCCGCCATGCCCCCGTCGGCGATCTTCGCCTGAACGGAGTACCGACCGTGCGGCCCCATCCGGACGCTTGTAGCCGAAGCGGCGCCGGGTGACCGCAGATCCGTTCAGCGCCGGAAATGCCTGCGGAGCGCCCGGAGCGTGCTCAGGCCGAGAGCTGTTCGAGCGCCTGGAGAATCTTCGGCTTCTCGGAGGCCGGCACCGGGAGGCGTGCCACCGCAGCCGCGGGCGTCTCGCCCCGGGACACGAGCACCCGGGCGGCGACCACCGCGCACGCACGCTCGTCGTTGAGCGTGCCTCCGGAGCTGACCAGCGCGTCCCAGTTCTCGGAGACGTCGCAGCTCACCGAGAGCACGCGGCGGAGCTCCACCGGCGTCAGTGACGGGTCGAGCACCAGGCAGCGCGCCGCAGCCGAGGCAACCTGCGGCGTCGCCATCGACGTGCCGCTCATCACGTCGTACCCCGCCTCGGCCTCGGCCCGCTGGCGGCCGGCCGGGAGCATGACGGTGGACAGCACACCGTCACCCCGGGCCGCGATGTCGGCACCGGTGGCTGCGCTCCAGGCGATGACCCCGTCGGACCGGGCCGACGTCACCACCTCGAGGTTGGGGTAGTCCCTGGCCGCGAGGTGCGTCTGCGGGCTGAAGTCGCCTTCGCCCAGCGCCAGGTGCTTGTTGCCGGCGCCGAGGACGAACAGGGTCTCCGGGTGCGCGAGGATGGCGCGCTCCAGCACCGCCACCTCTTCCGCGGTGTTGGTGGCGAGGCTCAGATTCACCACCCGGGCACCGGCGCGAACGACCTCGTCGATGGTCGCTTCGGGGGCGATGAGCTGCCCGGTGCCGTCGATGAGCGGCTCGGGCAGCAGCTTGACCCGGTCCGTGCGCTGGCTGGCGATGCCCGCCACGTGGGCGCCGTGGGAATCCACCAGGCCGGCGGGACGAGACGGCGCCCGCCGCGAGAGCGACTCCTCCACCGAGGCGAAGGCCGGTGAGAGCGCCGCCGCGAGCACCGGGTGGTTCAGGTCGATGGCCGTGTCGAGCACCGCGACGGTGACCTCGGCAGACTCGGGCGCCACCAGGGCGCGCAGCTTCTCGAAGGTGCGGCTCGGCGAGGTGACGTTGCGTGCCTCGAGCGTCCGGAAGCGCGAGCTCGGGGTCCCCGGGGCGCGATCGCGCGGGTCGCCCAGGGTGGACCGCTCGCTGTTGAGGTAGCCGAAGTCCGACAGCGTCTTCTTCACGTCGCTGCGCACCGCGGGGTCGATCTCGATCGAGTCGCTCGCCCACACCGCGACCAGGCGGCGGATCTCGAAGCCCGAGCGGTGCGGGAGCCCGTCGAGCAACGGCTTGAGTTCCTTCGACCAGGTCTGCTCGTCGAGGCGCCGCCCGGCGATCACCTTCGCCATCACCTCGGTGATCGGAGCGGTCCGCACCTTCATCGACCACCGACGATACGTGAAACCGGCCGCGCGTGCGGCAGGTCCGGGCGGCCTCAGCCGCGCTGCAGCTCGGCGAGGCGTTCGCGGGCGTGCCGCATGGGCGTCGCCATCGCCTGGGGCGCGATGCCCAGGAACTGCTGGTAGCTCCGCACCGCCTCGTCGCGCCGGCCGAGCGCATCGAGCGCCAGGGACGCCACGAAACGGCCCAGGGCGTGCCGTGGGTCGAGCTCCAGCGCGCGCTGGGCCGATGCCAGGCCGTCGTCGAAGCGCTGCAGGGCGAGCAGCGCCAACCCCCGCTCGCTCCACAGCTCGGGCTCCTGCGCGGAATGCACCACCGCGGCGTCGTAGGCGACCACCGCGTCGCTGCGGAAGCGCAGCTGATCGTACGCCTGCGCGCGCACCCGCCAGGCGGGCCCGCTGGTCGGCCGGAGCACCACCGCCCGCGCAGCAGCGAGCGTGGACTCCTCGAAGGCCCCGGCGGCCAGCGCGCCGCGGGCGTGCGCGAGGTGGGCGTCGGCCGACGCGGGCGCCGCCGCGGTGGTCGACCGCAACAGGGGCAGCGCCGCGGCCGTGTTGCCCTGGTTGAGCAGCACCGCGGCGCGCGTCAGGGCCG
>JAIBBQ010000342.1 GCA_019694595.1 Myxococcaceae bacterium | reverse complement strand
CTCCAGCCGGAACGCGGGCGGCCGCGCCGCCGCAAGCGCCTGTGCGGTGAGCCCCGACGGCCAGGTCGCCGCCTTCACCTTCGCCGTGGCGCCCATCGCCTCCAGCATCGCCCTGAGCAGCTCGGCGCGCTCGCGCAGCGTGCCCGCGCCCGCGCGCAACGCCCCGTCCGCGCCCCAGCGCATCGCCTGGGTGACGTCGTCGAGCGCGCCTGGCGGCGGCAGCACCGCCACCCGCTCGCGCACCAGCGCCACCGCGCCGCGCGCATCCTTGGAGGCGATGAGGTCCGCCGCGCGCACCGCGAGGTGGTCGGGACTGCCGCGCACCGCCGTCTGCAGCGTCCGCAGGCGGTCGAAGTCACCCGGCAGCGCCGGCAGAGGCCCTGCGCCCGTGCAGCCAGGCCACAGCGTCGCGGCGCCGGCAGCTCCGGCACCGAGGAGGAACGTTCTCCGGTCGAGCATGGCCGCGCCGTAGCCCGAAGCGCGCACGCGCGCCATCGCTCAGGCGTTGGCGGAGGTCATCGGGAAGCGCACCTGGAAGGTGGTTCCCCGGCCGGGCTCACTGATGACGTTGAGCTCGCCGGCCGATTGCGACACCGCGCGCTTCACCACCGCGAGGCCCAGGCCCGTGCCGTGCGACTTGGTGGTGAAGAACGGCTCGAACGCCTTCTTGAGCGTGTCCGGGCTCATGCCCACGCCGTTGTCCGCCACCTCGAGCTTCACCCGGTGCGCTCCGGCCGCCTGCTCCGGGCTCACGCTGATGGCGATGCGGCCGTTCTCCGGAATGGCGTCGCGCGCGTTGAGCACCAGGTTCACCACCAGCTGCTCGATGAGCGTGGGGTCGGCTTCGATCCGGCAGCCCTGGGGCGGCGCTTCCAGCACCAGGTTGATGCCCGAGCCGAGCGACGGCTTGAGCATGCCCGCCACCTGCTGCACCCGCTCCCCCAGCTCGAACGGCGTCTTCTGGCCCTGGCGCTGCCGCGAGAAGCCGAGCAGCTGCCGGGTGAGCTCCGCGCCCTGCGTCCCCGCGGCCAGGAGGCTGGTCACCAGCTCCTCGCGCTTCGCCGGGTCCGCCCCCGTGCGGCGCAGGAGTTCCCCGCTCGCCAGCACCACGCCCAGCACGTTGTTGATGTCGTGCGCGATGCCCGCCGCGAGCTGGCCGAGGAGCTCCGCCCGCTGCGCCTGGTCCAGGTGCTGGCGCAGGTGCTCGAGCTGGGTGATGTCGACCACCACGCCTTCCACCGCGCCCTGCGGCAGCCGCCGCGCGTACAGCTGCACGCTGAGCTCGCGCCCGTCGGCCGCCTTCCAGCGCACCGCGTGCGAGGCGAGCGGCTCCGCGGTGCCGTACAGGAGCGACGCCGCCTCCGGCGCGTGCACGTAGAGCGAGCTCACCGGCTGCCCTTCGAGCGGCGTGGAGGAGCCGATGAGCCGGTTGAGCGTGGAGTTCACCGTCACCAGCGTGCCGGTGGCGTCGGCCACGAAGATGCCCACCGCCGCGTCGTCGAACAGGCCGCGGTAGCGCGCTTCCTGCGTCACCAGCTTCGCGCTCGCCCGCTCCACCGAGAGCAACACGATGCCGGTGAAGGTGAGGAACTGCAGCAGCGCCGCCACCGCGTGCCCCCAGGGGAGGAACTCGGGGTGCTCCACCGCCAGCGGGTAATCCATGATGTGCAGGCCCAGCAGCACCAGGCCCACTCCCGTGATGCGCGCCCCGGCGCCGCGCCCCACCGTGCGCGCCATCGCCACCCCGGTGCCCATCATCCCCAGCCCGGCGACGCCGAGCACCGGCATCGTCCGTGCGAAGAAGGAAAGCTCGAGCGCCGTCGCGAGAACCACCCACGCCAGCACCGCCAGCGGAGCGAGCAGCATCGCGCGGCCAGGTGACCGCCCCAGCGACCTGAGCGCCCCGGTGATGAGGCACGCGGAAGAGACGAGCGAGAGCAGCCCTTCGAGCGCGGTGAGCGCAGGGATCTCCGCCCACACGAGCTGGTGGCAGACCGCCGCCGAGACCACCCCGTTGAGCGTGTAGGCGATGGCCCAGAAGCGCAGCGGCGGGTCCTGGTCCCGTCGGTAGAGCGACCACAGCAGCCATGCCCCGAGGAACTGGCTCACCACCTCCAGCACGAGCATCGGCGCGAACATGAGCGCCACAGCTTACCCCACCCGTGGGGGGCTTCAGCCCTGGGTGGCAGCGGTCACGAAGCTGGTCACCCGCTGCCCGGGCACCAGCGACTTCGAGCTGTCGAGCTCGATGACCACCTCGAGGATCTTGGTGTCGTTCTTCTCCACCGGGTCGTCGGTGCGCACGTTCTTGCGCCCGAAGCGGCGGCCGATCTCCACCACCTTGCCGGCGAAGCGGGTGTCTCCGAAGGCGTCCGCGGTGACGTACGCGCTCGCGCCCAGCGCCACCTTGGCGATGTCGCGCTCGTCCACGTCCATGCGCACGCGCAAGGTCCGCGTGTCGCCCATCACCACCAGGGGCTCGGTGCCCTGGAAGCTGTAGAGCTCGCCGGCGCGCACCTTCACCTGGAGCACCTCGCCTTCCAGGGGCGAGCGCACCGAGAGCCGCTCCAGCGCTGCCTTCGCCTGCGCCACCTTGGCCTCCGCGCCCACCACCCGCGCCCGCGCGAAGCCGATGTCCTCGCTGCGAGAGCCGGCCTCCGCCGCGCGCGCCCGCGCCTCCGCCACCTTGAGGCTCGCCTGGTCGCTCTGCGCCTGGCGCCGCGCCCGTTCCAGCTCGTCGGGCGTCGACGCGCCGGACTTGGCGAGCTGCTCCACCCGGGCCAGCACTCCGGACGAGAGGTCCGCCCGCGCCTTGGCGGCCTGCGCCTCGCCCTGCGCCGCGTCCTTGTCTTCCACCCGCAGGCCCTTGAGCACCCGCGCCAGGTTGGCGCGCTCGGCGACCAGGTCGGCCTCGGCGGCCTGCAGCGCCGCCGCCTCGAAGGCGTCCTCGAGCTGCACCAGCACCTCGCCGGCCTTCACCTGCTGGCCTTCGTGCACCAGCACGGCCTTCACCACCGCGCTCACCTGCGCGGCGACCTTGGTCTCCTGCCCCGCGGGCTCGACCACGCCGTTGCCGCCCACCACGCCCGGGCCCACCGCCGGCAGGGGCGCCTTCACGTCGGGCCCGCCCACGCGGGAGGCGGCCTCGCGCTCGGCCTTCTTCACGTCCTTGGCCACCGGCTCGGTGACCGGCGCCGCCATCGCGTTGCGGGCGATCTGCGCGCCACAGGTGCCCAGCAGCAGGCAGAAGAGACCGACGCGGACGAAACTGGGGAGTCTGTCGAACATGGCGTTTCCCTTCAGGCGGCCTTCGCGGGCGGCGGCACCAGGTGGCCGTCCTCGATGAACACGGTGCGATCGGCGAGATGAAAGATGCGGTTGTCGTGCGTCACCACCACCACGGTGTGGCCGCGCTCCACCGAGAGCTTCTTGAGCAGCTGCGTCACCTGCATGCCCGACTCGCTGTCCAGGCTGGCGGTGGGCTCGTCGGCGAGGATGAGCGGCGGGCGCCCCGCCACCGCGCGTGCCACCGCCACGCGCTGGCGCTGACCGCCCGAGAGCGCGTCGGGCAGCTTCTTGAGCTTCTCGCCCAGGCCCACCTCGGTCAGCACCTCGCGCGCCTCGGCGAGCGCCTGGCGGTGGGTGTACCCGCGCATCTCCAGCGGCAGCGCGACGTTCTCTTCCACCGTCAGCGCCGACATCAGGTTGTGCCCCTGGAAGATGAAGCCGATGTACGAGAGCCGCAGCTCCGGCAGCTCGCTCTCGCGGCGGCCGTGGAGCCGGTCTCCGAAGAGGAAGCCTTCTCCCGTCGTCGGCGACAGCACGCACCCGAGGATGGAGAGGAGCGTCGTCTTCCCGCTGCCAGACGGGCCCACCAGCATCATGAACTCGCCGCGCGGCACGGTGAGGTCGATGCCCTTGAGCGCCTGGAACGCCAGCGCCCCTTCGCCGTACGTCTTGGTCAGCCCCCGGAGGAGGATTGCGGGGTCGCTCATCGGAACACCATCGCGGGCTCGAGCTTGCGCAGCCGCAGCAGCGCCAGCACCGAGGCCAGAAGGCACACGCCCACCATGAGCGCGACCGTGATGCCGTACGCCGGCAGCGGGAGGATGGGTGTCAGCTGCGGGTTGCGCATGCCGCTCACCATCGAGGCCACCATGCCCAGGCCCATCAGGCTGCCGACGAGGCCGTAGACCATGGCCTGCACCAACAGCAGCCGGGCCAGGTCCACCGTGGTGGAGCCGATGGCCTTCAGGGTGCCGAACTGGCGGAGGTTGTCGACCACCGAGGAGAACATCGACAGCGCCACGGTGATGAGGCCGACCAAGAGGCCCATGATGGTGGAGGTGCCGAACGAGAGGCCGATCTGCGTCGCGGTGAGGATGTAGACGAGGATCTCGTGGAGGTACTGCTGGCGCGTCATCACCCGCGTGTCGGGGAGCGCCGCCTGCAGGCGATCGCGCACCACCTCGGGGTTCTCGCCGGGCTGCACCCCGACCATCAGGAAGGTGTGTCGGTCGGCCGGCGCCTTGAGGATCGCCCGCGCCAGCGTCTGCTCGGCGAAGGCGTACGCGGGGGCGAACGGCAACAGACCCCAGGTGAAGCCCGCCACCTGCACCTTGTGGCCCGCGAGCTCGCGCACCGAGCCCAGGTTGAGGCC
>JAIBBQ010000096.1 GCA_019694595.1 Myxococcaceae bacterium | reverse complement strand
AGCACGGCCACGACACCTGCCACCACCGCGAGCGGCCAGCGGCTGCGGCGCACCGCGACGGCGGCGAGGTCGACGGTGGCCTGGGTGGGCTGCGGCGCGGGACTGGCCACGGTGACCGCCGGCGCCGCGGCCTGGACCATGGGCTCGACGGGCCGAGCGGCGACCACCGCGTCCTTCGCCTTGGCGCGCCAGCTCGGTGCGGTGGACGCGGGCACTGCCGGGGCCTGCGCCCCCGGAATGGCGTGGGCCTGCGGGTCGACCGGCGCCTGGGCGAAGGCCTGTTCCAGCGCCTGGACCAGCGAGGCGGCCGACGGGTACCGGTCGAGCGGCCGCTTGCTCATCGCCCGGGAGACGACCTCGGCGACCGGCGGGGGAATCCACGGCGCGCGGTGAATGAGGTCCGGCGGCGGGGCGTGCGCCTGGAGCTGGATGAGGCCGAGCTCGCTGTCGGCCTCGAAGGGCAGCGTGCCGGTGAGACACTCGAAGAGCACCACCGCGAGCGCGTAGAGGTCGACCCGGTGGTCGACGTCGGTGAGGCCGAGCGCGAGCTCGGGCGCCATGTAGTGCGGCGTGCCCATCACCACGCCGGTGCGGGTGAGCGCGTCGTTGCCGCGCTGCGAGCGCAGGATGCCGAAGTCGAGGAGCGTGGCCTGGCCCTGCGGGCCGACCATGATGTTGTGGGCCTTGATGTCGCGGTGGATGAAGCCCTTCTCGTGGATGAAGTCGATGCCCTGGGCGAGCTGCTTGAAGAGCTGCAGCGTCTCGTCGCGGGTGAGGCCGCCCTTCTCGCGCAGCCGCGCGGCGAGGGTGTCGCCGTCGAGCCGCTTCATCACCAGGAAGGGGCGCCCGTCGTGGCGGCCGACGTCGTACACCGGCACCACGTTGGGGTGCTCGAGCTTGGCGGTCAGCCGCGCCTCGCGCTCGAAGCGCTCCACCACGTCGGGGCTCTCGGTCATCGAGCGCGCGAGCACCTTCACCGCCACCGGGCGGTCGAGCTCCACGTCGTGCGCGGCGTAGACCACGCCCATGCCGCCTTCGCCGAGCTTGGCGTCGAGGCGGTAGCGCTTGCCCAGGAGCGAGCCCAGCGTCACCCCCTGCAGGGGCTTCTCGTCACCCGCGGCCACCTGGGGCTTTCCGCAACGGCCGCAGAAGGCGCCACCCGCCGGGTTCTCCTGTCCGCACTCCGCACACATCCACACTTGTCGAAACCTCGGGGCTACCCTGAGTATTGTCGGCGGCCCGGTGGAAGAGACATCCCAGATCGAGGTGCCCTCGCGGCGCTTCGGCAAATATACCGTGCGCTCGAAGCTCGGGGCCGGCGGCATGGCCGAGGTGTTCCTGGCGGAGACGGTGGACCCTCAGGGCGAGCAGCTCCAGGTGGCGCTCAAGCTGATGCGCAAGGGCATCACCGAGGAGCAGTTCGCCGACGAGGCCGACCTGATGGGGATGCTGTCCCACCCCAACCTGGTCAACCGGCTGGAAATCGGCACCGCCTTCAGCCGGCCCTTCATCGCCATGGAGTTCCTCATCGGCGGCGACCTGCGCGAGGTGATGAACGCGCACCGCGAGCAGATGAAGGACTTCCCCGCGGCGATGGGCATTCACGTGGCGCTCGAGGTCCTCAAGGCGCTGGCGTACTTCCACCAGGCGACGTCGCGCTCGGGCGCGCCGCTCCACCTGGTGCACTCCGACGTCAACCCGTCGAACGTCTTCTTCGGCGGCCACGGCGAGGTGAAGGTGGGCGACTTCGGCGTCGCGTCGTCGAGCCGGGCGAGCATCGGTCCGGGCGAAGGCGTGGCGGCGGGGAAGCTGAGCTACCTCTCGCCGGAGCAGACCAAGGGCGAGAAGCTGGGGCCGCAGAGCGACCTCTGGGCGCTGGGGGTGACGCTCTACGAGATGGTGGTGGGCTACCACCCGTTCCTCAAAGAAGGCGCCAGCGAGCAGGACGTGATGCAGGCCATTCGCGCGGCGAAGGTCGCGGTGCCCGACTACGTCGACAAGCCGATGGCGCAGATTCTCCTCAAGGCGCTCTCGCCCGACCTGCGCACCCGCTACAAGACGGCAGGCGAGTTCGGAGGCGCGCTGTTCCAGTACGCGCTCGACCGCAACCTCCACCTGCACCCGAGCCAGATCCAGGAATGGCTCGAGAGCGTGCTCGGCCTGCTGGTCTGACGCTCAGCCGCGGTGGACCCAGGTCCACCAGCCGAGCGCGCCGAGGCCCAGGGCGATGGCGAGGAGCCACAGCCGCTCGGTCCACGCCGAGCTCCTGAGCCCGAGCTTCAGGCGCCTTCCGCCGCGAAGAGCGGGCGGCCGTCTTCCGCGAAGAGCGTGGTCTCGGCCTTCTCGAGCAACCGCTCGATGCCGGTGCGCCGGGCGGCGCTCACCGCGACGCCGCCGTGCTCGCGCTCCAGCGCCTCGATGGCCTCGGGCGAGAGCCGGTCGGCCTTGTTCCACACCAGCAGGCGCGGGGTGCTGCCCAGGTCGAGCGACTCGAGGATGCGCTCGACCGCGGTGCGCTGGGCGCCCTGGGCGACGTCGCTGGCGTCGACCACGTGCAGCAGGAGCGAGGCGTCGGCGAGCTCTTCCAGCGTGGCGCGGAACGCGTTCACCAGGTCCTTGGGCAGGTCGCGGATGAAGCCCACCGTGTCGGTGATGATGACCTCGTGCTCGCGCGGGAAGCGCAGCCGGCGGCTGGTCGGGTCGAGGGTGGCGAACAGCTTGTCCTCGGCCAGCACCTCGCTCTGGGTGAGCGTGTTGAGCAGGGTCGACTTGCCGGCGTTGGTGTAGCCGACGATGGAGATGACCGGCAGGTCCTTGCGGGTGCGGGCGCGGCGGCGCACGGCGCGGTCGGCGCTCAGGGCGTCGATGCGGCGCTCGAGGTGGGCGATGCGCTCGCGCACGCGGCGGCGGTCGATTTCCAGCTTGGTCTCGCCGGGGCCCCGGCCACCGATGCCGCCGGCGAGGCGCGAGAGCGAGTCGTCGGCCTGCACCAGCCGCGGCAGACGGTACTTGAGCTGCGCGAGCTCGACCTGGAGCTTGCCGTCGGCGGACTGGGCGCGCTGGGCGAAGATGTCGAGGATCAGCTGGGTGCGGTCGAGCACCTTGAGGCTGGTCTCCTGGGCGACGCCGCGCGCCTGGGCAGGAGTGAGTTCCTGGTCGAAGACCAGCACCTCGGCGGCCTTCTGCATCGCGGTGAGGTTCAAGTCCTTGAGCTTGCCTTGCCCGATGAGGAAGCGCGGGTCGCTCTCGCGCCGCAGCTGGAGCGCGGTGTCCACCACCTCGACGCCGGCGGTGCGGGCGAGCTCGCGCAGCTCGGCGAGCGACGCCTCGGCCTCGGCGCGCGCCCCGGGGCGGCCCACCGCGACGAGCACGGCGCGCTCGCGGCCGTCGATCTTCCGCGCCCGGGCGCTCTGGGCGAGCTCGTCCTCGAGCGCGACCAGGGTGTCCTCGACGTCGGGCTGCTCGCCGTGCACCGACGGCAGCGTCTCGGTGCGCCACAGCTGGCCTTGCGGGTTCTCGGGGAGCAGGTGGGCCCAGTGCAGCACGCCCGGCAGCCCGTCGGGCGCCACGCCGACGGCGGCCACCAGGTCGAGCCGCAGCAGCGCGAGGTCGGTGAGGTCGTCGTTGGTGAGCGGCTCGCTCTTGAGGTGGGTGTGCACCAGGCGCAGGCCGCGCAAGCGGGTCTGGCCGGCGCGCGCGCGGCCGATGTCGGGCAGCTCGAGCTGGTGCGCGTTGCCCACCACCACCCACTCCACGTCGCCCTTGCGGTCGAGCAGCACGCCCACCTGGCGGTTGGTCTCGAACGAGAACTCGGTGAGGTGGCGGGCGAGCTCCGGGCTCACGATGTCGTGCGCGCCCACCCGGCGGCGGAAGGTGTGCCGCAGGTGCTTGAGCTCCGAGGGCTTGAGGCCCAGGGTGTTGCCGAATGGCTCGTTCACGGGTCCGTTCGCCTTCTACCCAATTTCCGCCGCAGCCTCGGAAAACCGAGGCACCCACCGACGCCAACCGGGCCAATTTCCAGACAGCGCCGCGGACCCGGGCTTGCACTTCCCCCGGCGGCACGCATGCGCCTCGTCCTGCTCTCCCTCTGCAGCGCACTCCTGGCCACCGGCTGTGGCAGCACCGGGGGCCCCCAGCCGCTGCGGGTCTCGTGCGGCGGCACCTCGAACACCGTGCTCTTCGACCGCAGCTGCCTCGCCGACGCCGACTGCGCGGCGGTGACGCACGAGACCGACTGCTGCGGCACGGTGCAGATCTCGGGCATCTCCAGGCACGCGGTGCAGAGCTTCCAGAGCCTCGAGAGCGACTGCGCGACCAAGCAGGCGCGCTGTGCCTGCGCGACGTCGCCGTCGCAGACCGACGACGGGAGCGTGCTGACGCCGGGCCGCCAGGTGGCGCTCTCGTGCGTGCATGGGCAGTGCTTCACCACCGTGCGATAACGCGGGTCCATGGCACTCGAAGGTCGCGGGGCGCTCGGCCGGGCACGACGCGTGGTGGTCAAGGTCGGCACCAACGCGCTCACCCGTGGCACCGGCACCCTGCAGCCGGAGCATTTCAGAGCGCTGGCGGCCGAGCTCGGGGAGCTGCGCGAAGGCCGCGAGCTGCTCATCGTCTCGTCGGGCGCCATCGCGCTCGGGGTGGAGCGGCTGCAGCTCACCTCGCGCCCCCGGGACCTCGCCCGGAAGCAGGCCTGCGCCGCCGCCGGGCAGAGCTTGCTGATGCGGGCGTGGGAAGAGGCGCTCTCGCCGCACCCGGTGGGGCAGGTGCTGCTCACGCACGACGACCTGCAGCACCGGCAGCGCTACCTCAACGCGCGCCGCACGCTGCTGACGCTCATCGAGCTGGGCGGGGTGCCGGTCATCAACGAGAACGACACCGTCGCGGTGGAAGAGATCCGCTTCGGCGACAACGACGCGCTCGCCGCGCTGGTGGCGCCGCTGGTGGGCGCCGACCTGCTCATCATCCTCTCCGACGTCGACGGGCTCTTCGACGCCGACCCCCGCACCACGCCCGGTGCCCGGCGCGTGCCGGAAGTGAAGGCCTTCACGCCGGCGCTGCGCGCGCTCGCCAAGGGCAGCAGCAGCGGGGTGGGCACCGGTGGCATGGCGACCAAGCTGGCGGCGGCGGAGAAGGTGACGTCGCGGGGCGTGGCGTGCGCCATCGTGTCGGGCGAGACGCTCGGCCAGGCCAGGGCACTCCTGCGCGGAGAAGACGTGGGCACGCTCTTCTTGCCGCAGGTCGGCCGGGTGAGCGCGCGGGCGCACTGGCTCAAGGACGCGGTGAAGGCCCGGGGCGCGCTGTGGCTCGACGCGGGGGCCGTGGCGGCCGTGGTGGAGCGGCAGAAGAGCCTGCTGCCGTCGGGAGTGCGCAAGGTCGAAGGCACCTTCGCGCGCGGCGACCCGGTCGAGCTCAAGGACCCGCGGGGCCAGGTGGTGGCGAAGGGGCTGGTGGCCTACGCCTCGGGCGACCTGGAGCGCATCAAGGGGCTCAAGTCGGCCGCCATCTCCAAGGTGCTCGGCGACCACGACGCCGACGAAGCGGTGCACCGCGACGACCTGGTGCTGGTCGGCGACTGACGGGCAGCTCACCGGTGAACCGCGAGCGCCTCGAGCGCGGCGGGCGAGCCCATGCGGTGCGCGGCCTCGCGCACGCGCGCGAGCATCAGGCCGACGGCCTCGCCGAGGGGCACGCCGAAGGCGCGCAGGGTGTCCCGGTGGTCGACGAGCACGGTGAGCGCGGCGAGCGGGCCCACCACCCACCACGCGGCGCACAGCAGGGCGTGGGCGAGCGGCCGGGCCCGCTGGGCGAGGAAGAAGTCGGCGTGGAAGCGCAGGTGGGCTTCCTCGTCGCGGCAGATCTGCTCCAGCGCCGAAGCGAAGGGCCCGGGTGGGAGCGCCCGGGCGAGCAGGCCGTAGAAGGCGATGCCGATGACCTCGGCGGCGAGCAGCACCACCAGCTTGAAGCGCACCCCGAGCAGGCGCCGTCCGTGCACGAAGGCCCGCTCGGTCCACGAGCGGGGCAGGAGCGTGCCGCCGAGCGCGTTCACCATCAGCCCGAGGATGCGCGCGTGCCGGCCTTCCTCGGCGACGAAGCGCTTGAGGCTCGCGCGGTAGTCGGCGTCGACGCCGGGCAGGGTGACCCGGTCGATCTCGTGCGCCACGCGGCCTTCGCCCGACTCACCCAGCTGGAACTTGGCGAGCGAGCGGGTGAGCGCCAGACGGCGGCGCGGCGTGAGGGCCGGAACCTCGACGGGCGGCAGCGGCCGGGCGGCCTGGGCATCGAAGTGGGTTCGCCAGTGGTGGAAGGTCATGGTGACCATCAAACGGCCGTGGGGCGGAGCGCATCCGTGCCGTGGGACCGAGCGGTCGGGGCGGCCGGGTGAGCGGTCGCGCGAAAAATCAAGCGGCGGCCGGGGGAGCACCGGAATCGACTTCGTCAAGCGCGCCACGCTCTTGCTTCCGCACGCGCCGTCCCGTCTGATCAGCACAGCTCGCATCGAAGGGAGGGCCGAACGGTGCGCACGAGCCTGCAGGACCCATCGGTGGTTCGCTCCGCGGTATCGCTGCTCGAGTACGCGCTCGACCCGGTGCATTGGCTGCCGTCGGGCCAGGCCCGCGCCTCGGCCGCGCACCTCCGGGTGGTCGGCCAGGTGCAGGTGTGTGCCACCGTCGACGTGACACCCACCCTGGAGACGGTGCTGCGCATCTCCTTCCGGGCACCTGAGCTGACCCCGATGACGGCGGCCGACCTGCTGGAGGAGCTGGTGAAGGGCCGCTTCACCTTCGCGCCCAACACCGAGTGGGAATGCGGCATCGACGGCCGCAAGTGGATACACTTCTCTCGTCGCTACACGGCTCGTCCGCTGCAGGCCTGACATGACCACTGCCATCGCCATCGCCATCGCCGCTGCACTCGCCGCCCTCCTCGCTTCGCGCGCTCCGGCGCCGCAGCGTGCGACGGTGCGCCACGACCGCCGCCGCCGGTAGCGCGCCATGCGCGCCGCCGTGCTGCAGCCCGGCCGGCTGACCGCACCGGGCCGCTGGAGCACCACCCTCACCCTGCCCTTCGACGCCGTGCGCAGCGCTGGGCTGCGCGCGCTCGGCCCCCGCGCGGCCTTCCTCTGGCGAGACCGGGAACGGCGCGTCGCCCTGCTCGGCGCGGCGCAGCTCACCCTGGCCGCCGCCGCGACGCTGCTCGCGCCCGTCTGGCTCCTGACCTGGAGCCCGCTCGTGCTCGGGGTGCCGCACCTGCTCGCCGACGTGCGCTACCTCGTGCTGCAGCCGGGCCTGCACCGCGCGCGGCGAGTGCGCTGGGTCGGTGGGAGCCTGCTCGCGGTGGCGGCGGTGCTGCCCGGAGTGCCCGCCGCGGCGGCGCTCGCGCTCGCTCTCGCCTGGTGTACGCGGGCGGCGCTGTCCTGGAAGCTCGCGGTCACCGCGGCATGCGGCGCGGCAGCGGCGCTCGCCTTCCGGTACGAGCTCGCCAGCCAGCTCGCGCTGGTCCACGGGCACAACCTGGTGGCGCTCTGGCTGTGGTGGCGGCTGCGCCCGCGCGGCCTGCGCAGCGCGGTGGTGCCGCTGACCGCGTTGCTGGGGCTCGCCGTGGTGGTGGCGCTGGCGCCGCTGGTGCCGGCGTGGGGCCTGGCCAGCGTGGGCAGCACCAGCCTGGACGCGCTCGCCACCCAGTACGCGCCCGACCTGGCCCCGGCGCTCGCCCAGCGGGTGCTGCTGGCCTTCTGCTTCCTGCAGGCGGTGCACTACGCCGCGTGGCTGCGCCTCATTCCCGAGGACGCGCGGGAGCGGGCGGCGCCGCGCCCGTTCCGCGCCTCGCTGGCCGCGCTGCTCGCCGACGTGCCGGCGCCGGCCCTGGCGGCGGTGCTGCTCATCGGCGTGGGCCTGGCCGGCTGGGGGCTCCTCGACACCGCGGGGGCGCGGCTGGGCTACCTGACGCTGGCCGGCTTCCACGGCGCGCTCGAGCTGGGCGTGCTCACGTACTTCGCGCTCCAGGAGCGCGCGTGCTGACGGCCTGGCTCATCGCCTTCGCCTTCACCCAGGCGGTGGAGGTGCCCATCTACCTGTGGGCCACCGGAGGCCGCTTCGGCGTCTCCTTCCTGGCGAGCACGCTGACCCACCCCGTGGTGTGGTTCGTCTTCCCGTACGCGCTGCTGCGCGCGGAGCTGCTCCTCGGCGTCGACTTCGGCCTGCCCGGCTACGTGGCGATGGTGGCGGCCGCCGAGTTCTTCGCCTGGCTGGTGGAAGGGCTCTGGCTCGAGCGGTTCGGCGTGCGGCGGCCGCTGCTGATGAGCCTGCTGGCCAACGGCAGCTCGCTCAGCCTGGGGCTGCTCTCACGCGCGCTGTTCGACGTGCCCTGACAGCGGCCGCATCTCACCGGTGATGGCGCCGCCCTTCACGTCGAGGAGCCAGTAGCCTTCGCGGCCCGCCTGGGTGGAGCTGCCGGCGCCGAAGAGGTGCGGCCGGGTGGTGGTCGCCGGGTGGTGGTAGCGGCGGTGAATGTGGCCGTGGAGCACGGCGTACCGGGGCCCGGGGAGCCGCTCGAGGAGCGCGCGGGCGTCGACCAGGCCGTGCAGCGGGGTGTCGGGGTGGCCGTGGGGGTTGAGCGGCGCGTGGTGCACCACCACCAGCACCGCGCGCTGGCCGAGGCGCGGATCCGCGAGCACGGCGTCGAGCCCGTCGAGCTGGCGCTGGCCGATGACGCCGAAGCTGCACCCGGGCACGAAGGGCACCCGCGCCGAGAGCAGCCCCACCACCGCTGCCTCGTCGAAGAGGTGGACGAAGGGGAAGACGCCTTCGCGGGCGTGCTCGGGCCAGGCGGACGTCAAGAGGTGGCCGAAGCGGCGCTCGAAGCGCTGCGCGGTGAGCGACCCGGGGGTGTAGGTGTCGTGATTCCCGGGGATGACGGTGCAACGCTGCGGATCCGCCGCCCAGTCGCCCAGCGCCGCGCGGGCCGCGTCGAACTCCTCTTCCAGCGCGTACCCGGTGAGGTCGCCGGAGACGATGAGGTGATCCACCTTCTGGGCGGTGGCCTGCGCGGTGATGGCCTGCACCGACTGGAAGGAGCGGGCGAAGGCGGTGCCCCGGCCGCGCAGCTTGAGCTCGACGAGCGCCGGCATGCGCCGCCAGCCGAGCGCCACCAGGCCCTTGGAGGCGTAGTCGCCCAGCAGGTGGATGTCGGAGCAGTGGAGGAACCGCACCCGGGTGGGACTCGCGCATCGAAGGGAACGCGTCAAGGGTCAGACGTGTTAAGCGCCCACGGTCATGATGCTCTCGATTCCGCTCCTGGCCGCCGCCCTGACCCTCGCGCAGGAAGGCACCGACGCCCCCGCGGGTGCCTCGGCGAAGATCGCCGTGCTCCCCTTCGCCTCGCTGGCGGGCGACCTGCCCGGCCGCACCGGCCCCAAGGCGTCCGGCATGCTCGCCACCGAGTTCAAGAGCGCCGAGCAGCTGACGCTGGTGGACCTGAAGAAGGGCGGCGCGGGCGGGGCGGATCCCTTCGCGGACGAGCTCGCCGCGGCGCGCAAGCAGGTGGACGAGGCGAAGGCCCAGCGCGGCAAGCGCAAGTTCCGCCTGGCGGAAGAGGCGCTCTTGAAGGCGCTCGAGAGCTACCGCAAGGCCGCAGGCGGCGTCACCGACGTGGGCGAGCTCGCCGACGCGTACGCGCTCCTGGCGGCGGTGCAGTTCAACACCGGCAAGGACGACGAAGGGCAGCGCTCGCTGTCCACCGCGCTCTCGCTCTCGCCGGAGCGCGAGCTGCCGCTCGCCCAGACCTCGGCGCTCTTCGCGCGCGTGGTGGCCGACACCCGCAAGGCGGTGCAGACCGGCCCCAAGGGCTCCATGCTGCTCGAGACCACCCCCGCGGGCGCCTCGCTGATCATCGACGGCGTGCCCCTGGGCGGCTCGCCGCTGCAGGTGAAGGACGTGCCGGCCGGGCAGCACGCCTGGCGGGGCACCCTGGCCAACGGCGAGCTGGTGGGCGGCCTGGTGGAGGTGCTCCCCGGCAAGCAGGCCAAGGTGACGGTGACCGCGTCCACCAAGGACCCGGAGTCGCGCATCCTGGCGGCGCTGGCGCAGAACAAGCTCGACGCCGACCTGGTCGCGGCGGCCAAGGAGCAGGCCCAGGCGGTGGGCGCGGACCTGCTCTTGTTCGGCGCGCTGAGCAAGGAAGGCAAGGGCCTCGCGCTCGACGCCTTCGTCTTCTCGGCGCAGGCGGGCGAGGTGCGGCGGCTGTCGCGCACCCGCTTCGACACCGAGCTGCTCTCGGCGGGCGTGGAGTTCCTGAACCTCACCCGCGACGTGGCGAGCAAGGGCGCCAAGGTGGGCGAGGCGGTGAAGGTGCCGGCGCCGGTGGCGGCGGGCCTCACCCAGGGCAGCACCCAGGTGGCGGAAGCGAAGTACGGCGTGCAGCCGGGCAAGGCGCTCACCCTCGACGCGGCCGACCCGGTGGCCGACCCCAAGGACTCCGGGCCCCGCAAGCCGCTCGAGCAGAAGCGGGTTCCGCTCAAGAAGCAGTGATCGGCCGCTTCGCGCCGAGCCCCACGGGGCTGCTCCACCTGGGCAACGCGCGCACGGCGCTGCTGGCGTGGCTGCACGCGCGCGCCGCGGGGGGCCAGTTCCTGGTGCGCCTGGAAGACCTCGACGCCGAGCGCTGCAAGGCGCAGTACGCCGACGCCCAGCTCGAGGACCTCGAGTACCTCGGCCTCACCTGGGACGGGCCGGTGGTGCGCCAGTCGGAGCGCCTCGAGCACTACCGGGCCGCGCTCACGCAGCTGGAAGCGAAGGGCCGCGTCTACCCCTGCACCTGTTCCCGCGCGGACATCGCGCGCGCCGCCGCCGCCCCCCACCCCGGGGAAGAAGGCCCCCGCTACCCGGGCACGTGCCGGACTCCGGCCGGCCGCGTCGCGGGGCGGCCGCAGACGCGCCGCTTCCTGGTGCAGGAAGGCGAGTGGGCCTTCGTCGACGAGGTGCGCGGGCCCACGCGGCAAGACGTCTTCACCGCGGTGGGCGACTTCGTGGTGGCGCGGGCCGACGGCCTGCCCAGCTACCAGCTCGCGGTGGTGGTGGACGACGCCGCCCAGGGCGTCACCCACGTGGTGCGCGGCGACGACCTGCTCGACTCCACGCCGCGGCAGCTGCAGCTCTTCGAGGCGCTGGCGCTCCCGGCGCCCGCCTACGCGCACGTGCCGCTGGTGCTGGACGAGGACGGCAAGCGGCTCGCCAAGCGCCACGGCGCGCTGACGGTGGCCCACTTCCGCGAGCGCGGGGTCGCCGCCGAGAAGCTCCTCGGGGTGCTGGCGCAGTGGTCGGGCCTGGGCGACGGCGCCCCGGTGCGCGCCCAGGCGCTGGTCGCCCGCTTCTCGTGGGCCACGGTGTCGCGCACGCCGCCCCGGCTCGCGCTGTCCGCGCTGGAGGCGCTGCGCTGATGCGCATGCTCTGGCTCGCGCTCGGGGTGCTGGTGCCCTTCGGCCTCCTGGTCGCCCTGGGGCTGTACCTGACCAGCAGCGGGCCTGCGCCTCTGGAGGTGGCCGAGGCGCCGCTCCCCTCACCTCCGGTGCCTGCGGTGGCCCCGGCCCGGGTGGTCGCGGTGGCGCCACCGGCCCCTCAGGTGGTGGAGCCCGTCGCCGTCGCGCCCGCCCCGCCGCCCCCGGCGCCTTTGCCCCCACCGGTCGAAGGGCCGCCCGACCCGCCGGAGCGCTCGGCCCAGGAGCTCGACCGCATCGTGGTGCCCAAGGCGGTGCGCGCAGCGGCCAAGCAGTGCCTGAGCGACATGGCCGACCGGGTGCACGAGAAGATCACCGTCTCGCTCCAGTGGTCGGTGAACGAGGTCGGCGCCGTGCAGGGCGTGGTGGCGAAGAGCTCCTGGCCCGACCCGCAGCTGGAAGCGTGCATCGAGGACGCCTTCAGGGACGGCCCGACGTTCCCCGGAGCCACCCCGAATCGCAGGACCCGGACCCGGCTCATCTTCGACCCGTCGGCCCGCGACGCTGGCGAATAGCGCCGGGGCTCGCCCGGGGTATGGTCCAGGGCTCGCGATGGCAGCAACCGTCGAGGCGCTGGGCCCAGCTCACCTGGAGTCGTTGAAGGCGCTCCTGCTGCGCGAGCCGGTGCTCAACCTCTACCTGCTCGGCCTGCTGGAAGACTTCGGCATCGTCCCCGGTCCCGGCAGGGCGCCCTTCGCCTTCCACGGGCGCTTCGACGCCGGCGCGCTCACCGCGGTGCTCTTCGTGGGCGGCGGCGGTGGGCTGGTGGTGCCGTCGCACTCCTCGCCCAAGCAGGTTTCCGACATCGCCCACGCGCTGGGCCCGGCGGTGACGCTGCGCGCCGCGCAGGGCGAGCGGGCGGCGATCGACGCGCTGCTCACCTGCTTCCAGCGCAAGCCCAAGGTGTCGCGGCTGCAGCGGCTCTTCTCGGTCTCGGCCGACGACCTGGGCCCCTTCACCAACCCCACGCTGCGCCTGGCGGTGGAGAGCGACCTGCCGCAGCTGGTGACGATGGCGGCCGGGTCCATCGAGGAGATGGTGGGCCGCAAGCCGCTCGAAGAGGACCCCGAAGGCTTCCCGCTCCGGGTGCGGCAGCGCATCCTGAGCAAGCGGACGTACGTGCTCGAGGAGAAGGGGAAGCTGGTCTTCAAGATCGACGTCGGCAGCCGCTCGATGCACGGCGCCGAGCTCGAAGGGCTCTACACGGTGCCCGACGAGCGCCGCCGGGGCCACGCCACCTTGAGCCTGGGCCAGATTTCCCGGCACCTGCTCTCGTCGCTCCCGCGGCTCACCCTGCGGGTCGACGACCAGGACCCCGCCCGCGCCGGAGTCGCCCGCAAGGTGGGGTACCTCGCCCGCGGCGCGCAGCGGCTGGTGCTCTGCGACGGGTAGCAAGGCGGGCCGCGAAACGCGGTAGACCTTCACGCCATGCCCATCACCTCCATCCGCCGCGAAGGCTCGGTCGCCGTCCTCACCCTCGACGACGGCAAGGCGAACGCCTTCGGGCCCGCCGAGTTCCAGGCGCTGCGCGACGGCCTGCGCGAGGTGGAGGCGACCGACGCCAGCGCGCTGGTGCTCGCCGGCCGCGCAGGCTTCTTCTCCGCGGGCTTGAACCTGAAGCTGCTCCCCACGCTGGAAGTGAGCGCGCTGCAGGCGCTGGTGAAGCTCTTCGGCGAGACCATCTTCGAGCTCTTCCTCTTCCCCCGGCCGGTGGTGGCGGCGGTGGGCGGCCACGCGCTGGGCGCCGGGGCGATGTTCGCGCTCGCCGCCGACGTGCGGCTGGCGGCCGAAGGCACCTTCAAGCTGGGCCTCAACGAGGTGCCCGCCGGACTCTTCGTGCCCACCTTCGGCATCGAGCTGGTGCGCGCGGCGGCGAGCCCGCACCTGTGGACCCGCATGCTGGTGCACGGCGCCACGCTGCCGCCGGCCGAGGCGCACGCCGAGCGGCTGTACGAGTCGCTCCACGCCCCCGAGGCGCTGCTCGCCGCCGCGGTGACGCGCGCGGCCGCGCTCGGCGAGCTGCACGGCACCGGCTACGCGTACACCAAGCAGCTGGTGCGCGGCCCGCACGTCGCGGTGGCCAAGGCCAACCTCGGCGAGGAGATCTCGCGCCTGGGCGCCTCGCTCTCGGGAAAGAAGGCGTAGCGGCCGACCCTGGAGGAAGAAGGCCGCCGCGCCCGGTGCTTCACGCCAGGGACTCGAGCACGCTGCCGTCGAGCCGCCGCGCGGGGTCGTCCTCGGTGGACTTCACCCAGGCGACGAAGGCCGCCTCCGCGGCGTCGGGGCTCCCGCCGAACTGGCGGCCGAAGGCGGCGCCGTAGCTCTGACCGGCGCCCACGTCGGCCACCACCGTGCCCAGTCGCTTCAGCACGTCGGCGTGTCCGCCGTGGAACTGCGTGCGCAGGAACTCCACGAAGAGCGCGCCGCCGACCTCGCCCACGTAGCCGTTGCGGCCCGACAGCGCCTCGTCGCGCGCGGTGCGGAAGCGCTGCACCACCCACTGCGCGTCGCGCGCGCTCATGCGCTCCCAGGTGGCCACCACGTTGCGCGCGCTGGCGCTGCCCTGCCCCCGGGCCATCGGCTCCAGGTCGCCCAGGAGGTACGCCTTTCCTTCCTGGAGGTACATGGGCACCGCCGCGAGCCGCTTGCCCGCCTGCCGGTAGTCCTGCACGTGGCCGAGCTCGTGGGCGATGGTGACGTCGTCGTCGCTGCGGCGCTGCCGGGCGACTTCCTCGGGCACCACGAAGAGCGACGGGCCGGTGGTGAAGCCGCCCACCGCGCCGCTGGTGTCTCCGCTCAGGGCCTGGAAGCCGCGCTGCCCCAGCACGGCGACGGTGAGCCGCGGCGCGAGGTCGTCGTCCTTCGACCAGCCGTGAATCGCCGCGTCGAAGGCGTAGGCCCGCTCGACGCGCGTCGCGAGGGCCTTCGCTTCCCGCTCCGAGAGCTGCACGTCGCTCACCACCTGGACCTGCGCGTCGCGGTACGAGAGCGACAGTCCGAGGCCGCTGCGCGCGAGCGCGCCAGGTCCAGGGTCCACGTACGGCTCCAGGGTGTCCCGGTTCTCCGCCGCGCGGCGCTCCCGATGCACCTCGGGCAACGCGTCTGCTTCCACCACCGGCCGCACCACTCCCACTGCGTCGACACGCCCCATCACGCCACCCCCTGCTGCATGCGGGCGCCCGATTGCGCCCCGCCGAAGAAGAGACGCGCATGCAAGGGCGCTTCCACCGCTAGAGCCGCGAAACCTGGTGGAGCTCACCGTCCCGTCACGAGGATGTTGCTTGACCGGGACAGCCGCACGCGCGACGAGAGCCCTCGCCATGGCACTCCAAGGACTGGTCCGCTGGCTGCTCCCGAAGGAAGACCATTTCTTCGGTTACCTCGAGAGCCTCGCCACGCTGGGGGCGAAGGCCGCCACCACGCTGAGCAACTTCGGCAAGCCGGGCCACACGCTCGCCGAGGTGCGCGACGCGGTGCAGAAGGTCGAGCACGAGGCCGACGCGGTGGTGCGCCAGCTGGAAGACGCGCTCGCCCGCACCTTCGTGACGCCCATCGACCGCGAGGACCTGCACCGGCTGGGCGGGCTGCTCGACGACGTGGTGGACATGACGAACCTCGCGGCGCGGCAGGCGGCGATGTTCGGCGTGGAGTCGCCCACCGAGCCGATGGTGAAGCTGATGGAAGTGCTGGTGCGCTCCACGGTGGTGCTGGCGGAGGTGGTGCCGCTCCTGCGCAGCCACCGCTACGCCGAGGTGCTGGAGAAGAACCGGCTCCTGCGCGCGATGGAGAAGGAAGCCGACCTCGTCTTCCGCGCGGCCATCACCCAGCTGTTCCACGACCCGGCGATCGACGCCAAGGCGCTGATGCGGCAGAAGGCGGTGCTCGACGACCTCGAGCGCGCCATCGACCGCTGCGACGAGGTGGCGGACACGCTGAGCAATCTGGCCGTGAAGCATGGTTAGCCTGCTCGTCGCGGTGATCATCACCGCGGTGGTGTTCGACTACATCAACGGCTTCCACGACGCGGCGAACGCCATCGCCACCGTGGTGTCCACCGGCGTGCTGCCGATGCGGACCGCGGTGCTGCTGGCGGCGGTGCTCAACTTCGCCGGTGCGCTGAGCGGCACCGCGGTCGCCCAGGGCATCGCGTCGAGCTACGTGAACCCGGAGCTGGTGACGCAGACCATGGTGCTGGCGGCGCTCCTGGGCGCGTCCATCTGGAACCTCATCACCTGGTACTTCGGCATCCCGTCGAGCTCGAGCCACGCGCTGGTGGGCGGGCTGGCAGGCGCGGTGGTGGCGCAGGCGGGGTTCAGCGCCTTCCACTGGGACGCGCTGGGCAAGAAGGTGCTGGTGCCGCTGGTGGTCTCGCCCACCCTGGGCTTCATCGCCGCCTTCTTCCTGATGGTCTTCCTGATGTGGGACTTCCGGAAGCTGCGGCCCGACGTGGCCAACCGCAAGTCGCGCCGGCTGCAGCTCGTCTCGGCGATGGGCATGGCCTTCAGCCACGGCTCCAACGACGCGCAGAAGTCGATGGGCATCATCACCCTGGCGCTCACCGGCTGGGTGGCGAGCGGCGGCGCGGCGCTCCCGGGGTGGATGCTCCCCCACGCCAAGGACGCGGTGCCGATGTGGGTGGTGCTGGCGTGCGCGGGCGCCATCGCGGCGGGCACGGCGGCCGGCGGCAGCCGCATCATCAAGACGATGGGGACCAAGATCATCCGCATCTCGCCGCTGCAGGGCTTCGCGGCGGAAGCGGCGGGCTCGCTCACCATTCTCGCGGCGAGCCACTTCGGCGTGCCGGTCTCCACCACCCACTGCATCAACGCCTGCATCATGGGCGTCGGCGCGAGCAAGCGCGTCTCGGCGGTGCGCTGGGGCGTGGCGGGCAACATCCTCGTCGCCTGGGTGCTGACCCTGCCGCTGTCGGGCGCCATCGCGTACCTGACGCTCAAGGGCCTGGCGCTGGTCTTCTGACGGCCACGTCCCGCGCGACGTGAGAAGCTTCCGTCGGCCGGCCGCACTCCAGGCCGACGAAGGGGGCCTCGATGAGCGAGCCGTCATCCGCCGAAGCGCTCACCGCGCGCGCTTGCGCCGCCCACCAGAGCGGAGACCGGGCGAACGCGGTCCACCTCATCGATGCGGCGGTGGCGGTGGCGACGGCGAGCGGCGACCGGGCAGCGCTCGAGCGCGCGGCTGCGATGCGAGAGCTCGTCGTCTGCTCGCCGTCTCCGCCCGGGCCCGTCTGGAGCGTCGCCTGGAGCGCGGTGAAGGACGGCGCTCCGCCCGAAGGCGTGGTGGCGGCAGCCGCGAAGGACCCCGGAGGGATGGTGGGCTTGCAGGCCGCCTTCGCCACCGCGCCCGGCCTGCGCCGCATCTTCGAGCCGCTCCTGCGAGAGGTCGCCGCGATCGAGAGTCAGCGTCCGGCGCCGATGGAGGACGGCCCCGGGCGCCTGAAGACGATCTTCATCGTCATGAGCGTCACGCTGTCGCTCCTCAGGTTCGGCTGCCACGCGATGGACCAGAACCAGCAGGCCGCGCGCCGGCACGCCGAGGAAGGCGCCCGCGCCAGCGCCGCGCTGCGCGAGGTCTCTCCACCTGCGGTGGGCCCGCGCATCGACGCCATCTGCCTCAAGGCCCCCGCGGTCTGCACCCGCGTGGCGAGCGCGCTCGAGTCCAAGCGCTGCGACCAGGCCTGGGCCGAGGTCACCGACGCGCCAGCGGACTACCACCGCGACCTGGGGGCGGTGCTCGAGGCGTCCTGCCCCGGGACGCACTGAAGTCCGCTTCAGCTCGCGCGCGCGCGTTCGACCGCCCGCAGCACCGCCTCGGGCGTGCACGGCATCGAGAGCTCGACCTCCGCCCCCGCGCGCCCGAAGGAGCCCACCGCGTGCCGCAGCGCCGCCACCGCGCTCAGCGCCAGCATCAGCGGCGGCTCGCCCACCGCCTTGCTGCCGTGAATGACGTCGGGCTGGGGCGCGCCTTCGAGCAGCTTCACGCGGAAGTCGGCCGGCGCGTCGCCGAACGCGGGAATCTTGTACGTGTCCGGCGAGTGGGTGCGCAGGAAGCCCTTGTCGTCGAAGAGCACTTCCTCGCAGGTGAGCCACCCCAGGCCCTGGATGAAGCCGCCTTCCACCTGACCGAGGTCGATGGTGGGCACCAGCGACGCGCCCACGTCGTGGAGGATGTCCACCCGACGCAGCCGGTGCTCGCCGGTGAGCCCGCTGAGCTCGACCTCGCTCACCGCGGCGCCGTACGCGAAGTAGTGGAACGGCTTTCCCCGGCCCTTGGCGCGGTCGTAGGAAATGTCGGGCGTGCGGTAGTACCCGGCGGCCGAGAGCGAGACCTGCTTGAGGTACGCCTCCTGGGTCACCTTCTCGAAGGGCACCGCGACCTCGGGGCGGGCGCTCGAGAACACCCGGCCCTGGGCGAAGGTCACCTCGGCCTCGCTCACCTGGAGCAGCTGCGCGGCCACGGGCGTCAGGCGCTGGCGGAGCGTCTCGCACGCCTGCTTCACCGCCTGGCCGTTCAGGTCGCTGCCCGACGACGCCGCGGTGGCCGAGGTGTTGGGCACCTTGTCGGTGGCGGTGGTCATCGCGCGGATCCGCTCCGGCGCGATGCCCAGCTCGTGCGCGGCGATGGCCAGCATCTTGGTGTGCAGGCCCTGCCCCATCTCGGTGCCGCCGTGGTTCAGCTGCGCGGTGCCGTCGGCGTAGAGCACCACGTAGGCGCCGGCCTGGTTGAGGAAGCTGGTGGTGAAGCTGATGCCGAACTTCACCGGGGTGATGGCGAGCCCACGCTTGAGCCACGGCGAGCCGCGGTTGAAGGCGTCGACCGCCGCGCGCCGGGCGGCGTAGTCGCTGGAAGCGAGCAGCTCCTGCCACACGCGCTCGATGCGGCAGTCCTTCACTTCCTGGTGGTACGGCGTCACGTTGCGCGGCGCGGGCCCGTAGAAGTTCCGGGCGCGCACCTTGGCCGGGTCGAGCCCCAGCCGCTCCGCCGCGCGGCTCATCACGTCTTCGATGAGCGCCATGCCCTGCGGGCCGCCGAAGCCGCGGAAGGCGGTGTTCGACGGGAGGTTGGTCTTCGCCACCAGCCCCTTGAGCCGCACGTTGGGCAGGAAATAGGCGTTGTCCGAGTGGAACATGCCGCGGTCGAGGATCGCCTTCGACAGGTCGGTGGAGAACCCGCCGTCGGCCACCAGGAAGGCGTCGAGCGCGAGCAGCGCGCCGTCGGGCGAGAAGCCGGCCTCGAAGCGGCAGCGGAACGGGTGCCGCTTGCCCGTCTGCACCATGTCCTGGTCGCGGTTGAGCCACACCTTCACCGGGCGCTGCAGCTTGAGCGCGGCGAGCGCGGCCATCGCCGCGAAGGGGGCGGCCTGCGTCTCCTTGCCGCCGAAGCCGCCGCCCATGCGCGGCACCTCCACCGTCACCTGGTGGCGGCCGAGGTGGAGCACGTGCGCCACGATGGCCTGCACCTCGCTGGGGTGCTGGGTGCTGGAGAGGAGCCGGAGGCTGCCGCCTTCCTCGGGCAGCGCCAGCGTCACCTGGGTCTCCAGGTAGAAGTGGTCCTGCGCGCCGGTGCGCACCTCGCCCGAGAAGCGCAGCGCCGCCGAGCGCAGGCCGAGCGCCACGTCGCCCCGCTCCATCACGTGCGGCTCCGAGAGCCACGCGCCGGCGGACTCGGCCGCCTCGATGGTCAGAATCGCGGGGAGCGGCTGGTAGTCGACTTCCACCGCCTTCACGCCCGCGCGGCAGGCCTCGTAGCTCTCGCCCACCACCAGCGCCACCGACTGCCCGAGGAACTGCACCTCGCTGGTGGCGAAGAGCGGCTCGTCGTGCACCACCGGGCCGACGTCGTTGAGGCCGGGCACGTCTTCCGCGAAGTACACCGCGTGCACGCCGGGCACCGCGCGGGCCTTGGCGCCGTCGCGCCGGAGAATCTTCGCCCGCGCGTGCGGCGAGACGACCACCTGGCCGACCAGCAGGCCCGCGGGCGCCGGCAGGTCGTCGACGTACCGCGCCTCGCCGGTGGTGTGCTTGAGCCCGCTCTCGTGGAGCGCGGGCTGGTGGAGCGGCGTCTGCGCCGGAGCCGTGGCGGTCATCGCGCACCGCCTTCCGCGCCCGACGGCTGCACGGTGGACGCGTGGCCGGGCAGGAGCGTGGGCTGCGGCGTACCTTGCGTCTCGAGGAAGAAGCCGCGCAGCAGGTTGCCCGCCACCAGGGAGCGGTAGCCCGCCGAGCCGCGGTGGTCGGACAGCGGCTGGAAGTCCTTGGCGAGCGCCTTCACCGCGGCCTCCACGCTCGTCTGACGCCAGGGCTGGCCCACCAGGGCCGCCTCGGCTTCCGCGGCGCGCTTGGGGGTCGCCGCCATGCCGCCGTAGGCGAGCCGCGCGCGGGTGACGGTGCCGTCGGCGGCGGTCTCCACCAGGAAGCCGGCGGACACGGTGGAGATGTCGAGCTCCCGCCGCTTGGACACCTTGTAGCTGCAGGCCTTCACGTCCTTCCCCAGCGAAGGCACCTCGATGGCCGCGAGCAGCTCCTTGGGGGCGAGCGCGGTCTTCCGGTAGCCGAGGAAGAACTCGTCGAGGCTCACCCGGCGCTCACCGGCGCGGCTCTTGAGCACCGCCACCGCGCCGAGCGCGATGAGCGCGGGGGCGAGGTCGCCGATGGGAGACGCGGTGCAGAGGTTCCCGCCCACGGTGCCGCGGTGCTTGATCTGCCGCGCGCCGAAGTAGCGCACCATGCGGTGCAGCGGCGGCAGCCGGGTGGCGGTGAAGGCTTCCACCTCGGCGATGGTGGCGGTGGCCCCCAGCGAGACGCCGCTCGAGGTCTCGGTGAGCGCGGACAGCTCGCCCAGCGCCTCCAGCGAGACCAGCTTGGGGGGCACCGCGAAGCGCTTGGTCACTTCCAGCGAGAGGTCGGTGCCGCCCACCACGAAGCGGGCGTCGGGGTGCGCGTCGAGCTCGTCCCACAGCGCGCCGAAGGTGGCCGGCGTCACGAAGCGCTGGCCCTGCGCGGTGTAGGCGAGCGCCATCGGCCCGGGCGCGGCGAGGCCTTCGCGGAAGCGGTCGCCCGGGCACGTGCCGGCGACGGCCTGGGCCGCGCTGCGGATGGGGCGGTAGCCGGTGCAGCGGCAGAGGTTGCCGCAGAGCTGGTCGTCGAGCTTCCACGGCGCGTCGAGGTCGTCGCGGTACACCGCCTCGAAGAGCGACATCACGATGCCCGGCGTGCAGTAGCCGCACTGGCTGCCCAGCGCCTTGGCCATCGCCTCCTGCGCGGGGTGGTGGCCGTCGGCGCCGCGCAGCGCCTCCACCGTCACCACCTGCTTGCCCTGCACCATGGGCAACAGGAGCAGGCAGGAGTTCACCGCGCGCCATCGGGGCGCCGCGCCGCCGCGCGCCTCGGCCACCGCGACCGTGCAGGCGCCGCAGTCGCCTTCGGCGCAGCCTTCCTTGGTGCCGGTGAGGCCCTTCTTGTCGCGCAGGTAGCGCAGGAGCGTGGTGGTGGGGCTCAGCGACTTCTCTTCGACCCAGGTCCCGTTCAAGCAGAAGCGCAGCGCATCCATCGTGCGTCGGGTTCTACCTCATCCCGGGCGCCTGGCCCGGCCATGGGATACCGTTAGGCGCTGCGTGACCCCGGAACGCCCTGCGGCGCCCCTGCCCCCCTCGACGGCCCTCCCCGGCCAGGCGCCCAGCCGGCTGCGGACCGCCGCTCTGCTCGTGGTGCTGGTGCTCGGCTTCCTCGTCGGGGTGGCGGCCGCGGCGATGGCGCTGATGAAGCGCTCCGGCGCCTACGCCCTGGCGCTCGGCCGGGCGACAGCGGCCCCCGAGGTCCAGGCGGCGCTGGGCACCCCCATCACCCCCGCCTTCCTGGTGACCGGCAGCACCTCGACGCGGGGCGACCGCTCGACGGCGGAGTTCGAGACCGCGCTCGAAGGCCCCAAGGGCCGCGCCACGCTGGACGTGGACGGCGCGCAGGAAGGCGACCACCCCTGGCGCTTCGTGGTGCTCGACGTCACCGTCGAGGGCGGCCCCACCTTCGACCTGCGGACGCCCGAAGAGCGCTGATGGAGCGGTTGGTGGCGGGCCTGGAGGCGGCGCGTGGCACCCGCTCGCGCAAGCAGAAGGTGGCGCACCTCGCCGAGGCCTTCGCGCGCATCGCCAGGGAAGAAGGCCCCGGCAGCCCGGCGCTCCTGGTGGCGGCCCGGCTCACCGACGGCCAGACGCTGGCGGCGACCGACCCGCGGCCGCTCGGCGTGGGCTACGCGCTGGTGGGCGAGGCGCTCGCGGCGTCGCTCGGCACCAGCGCCGGAGCGCTCTGGAGCCAGGCGCGCGGCCTGGGGGACCTGGGCGAGGCTGCGGAGCGCGCGGTGCCGGTGGAGCGGCCCGGCCTCCCGCTCGCCGAGGTGGCCGCGCTCCTCGAGCGGCTCGCCGCCACCTCCGAGCGGGACGAGAAGCTGCGCGCGCTCACCGCGGCGCTCTCGCGCGCCCGGCCGCTGGAAGCGAAGTACCTGGTGAAGGCGCTCCTGGGCGAGCTGCGCATCGGGGTACAGCGGGGCACCCTGGAAGAGGCCCTCGCCGCGGCCTTCGGCCAGGACCTGACCGCGCTGCGCAAGGCGGCCGCGGTGGTGGCCGACGCGGGCGACCTCGCCAGCCTCGCCGCGCGGGGAGCGCTCGCCGAGGCGCGCTTCACGCCGGGCGCGCCGCTGGCCTTCATGCTCGCCTCGCCGACCGAGGCGGTGAAGACCGAGGTGGAGCCGGCCGCCACCGTGGCCGAGGACAAGCTCGACGGCATCCGCTGCCAAGTGCAGGCCCACCAGGGGCAGGTGTGGCTCTTCGGGCGCGGCCAGGGGCAGGTGACCAAGGCCTTCCCCGAGCTGCAGGCGCTCTTCACCGCGGAGCCAGGCCCGCTGGCGCTCGACGGCGAGGTCATCGCGCTCGGCGAAGGCCAGCGCGCGCGGCCCTTCCACGTGCTGCAGGCGCGGCTCGGGCGCGTGGACCCCGACGAGGCGCTGCGCGCGAGCGTGCCGGTGGCGCTGGTGCTCTACGACGTGATGGTCGACGGCGAGGTGCTGCTGGAGGCGCCGTGGAAGGAGCGCCGCGCGCGGCTGGAGCGGCTGGCGCAGCGGGTGGCCACCGCGCGCTGCTGGGCGAACCCGGTGCACGCGCTGGACGCGGCCGCCCCGCTCGCGCCGCAGCTGGAGGCGCTCTTCGCCGAGGCGCGCGGGCGCGGCAACGAAGGCCTGGTGCTCAAGCGGGTCGACGCGCCGTACGAGCCCGGCCGGCGCGGCTCCGCGTGGCGCAAGGTGAAGAAGGCGCTCGCCACGCTCGACGTGGTGGTGACGCGCGCCGAGTGGGGCCACGGCAAGCGGGCCGGGGTGATGAGCGACTACACCTTCGCGGTGTGGAACGGAGAGCGGCTGGAGGAGATCGGCAAGGCCTACACCGGCCTCACCGACCGGGAGATCGCCCAGCTCACCGAGCGCTTCCAGGCGCTCACGGTGGAGGTGAAGCGCGGCCAGCACTTCGTGCGGCCCGAGGTGGTGCTGGAGGTGGCCTTCGACGGGCTCCAGCGCAGCCAGCGGCACCAGAGCGGCCTGTCGATGCGCTTCCCGCGCATTCACCGCATCCGCGACGACAAGACGGCCGCCCAGGCGGACACGCTCGCCGCCGCCGAGGCGCTCTTCCAGGCGCAGGTGGACAGCGGCCACCGCGAGGAGCCCGACGAGGGCTGAGCGCGGCGCGAGGCTGCAGGTCTCGTCCGTCACCCGCGTGCACAAATCTGCAGGAGCGACCTGCACCGATGCGGCGCGGCGAGGCTCCTCGTCGGTGTTATGGCGGCGCCTCCCATTCCCGTCGCCACACCTTCACCACGGAGTCGTCCTTGACCTCGTCTCTCCGCCGCGCAGCGTTGTGTCTCGCAGTGGCCGCTCTCGCCGGCTGTGGCGGCGGCGGAGGGGGCAGCTCGGGTGGCGGGGCAGGCTCCTCCGGCGGCGGCTCTGGCAGCGCGGGGGGCGGCACGGAGGCGCATGGCGGCGGCACGGAGGCCTCCGGTGGCGGCGCGGCGAGCTCCGGCGGCGGCATGGAGGCTTCCGGTGGCGGCGCGGCGAG
>JAIBBQ010000341.1 GCA_019694595.1 Myxococcaceae bacterium | reverse complement strand
GCCGCCGCCCGAGGGGCCGCTCCCGCCGCCCGTCGACCCGCCGCCGCCGCCCGTCGAGCCGCTGCCGCCACCCGACGACGCGCTGCCGCCACCCGACGACGCGCTGCCGCCACCGGAGCTGCCGGAGCCGCCGCCCGAGGCGCCGCTGCCGCCACCCGACGACGCGCTACCGCCACCGGAGCTGCCCGAGCCACCGCCCGACGATGCGCTGCCGCCGCCCTTGCCTCCACCGGAGCCGGACGAACCGCCGCCTCCGCAGGCAGCAGTGAGACACAGCGCCGCGGACAGCGACGCGATGAGCGCAGAACGGAAGGCGACGTGCATGAGGAGCCTCGTGAAGTTCGTGCCCGGGTCCACCCCCGGACACCTCGAGGAGCCCCACTACACCAACTTCAGGGAGACTGCCCGCGCGCGCTAGCCCTTGGGCCGCGACAGCACGAGCCAGAGGTCGCCCGTCTCGTGCTTGCCGGCGTGCACGTACAGCGAGCCTTCCGCGCCCAGCTTCGAGGTGGTGTCCGCCGGGGGCACCTTCACCCGCACCGTCGCCACGCCCGCTTCCAGGCTCTCCAGCGAGAGCTCGGCGCTCTTCTGGTTGGGCAGCGCCAGCGCGAGCGACTTCTTCGACACCTTGAGCACCTGCGACGAGAGGAGCTGCAGCGTGCCGTACCGCTTCTTCTTCGCCAGCGCGGCCTGCATCGCCTTCATCGGCGGCGTCAGGTCCTTGGCCACCTTGTCGGTGCCCAGCACCACGTCGGCCTGCACGGGCACCACCGCCTCCTGCGCCAGCGCGGCGAGCGGCACCAGCAGCGCCGCGCTCAGCGCGAGCGCCCGGGTCACAATTCCCCCTGGTGCGGCTGGTCGATCTCCAGCTCCTCGTGGTGCTCGCCGCTCTTCTTCGCCGCGTCCTCGTCCTCGCCCACCCAGATGATGGCGTCGCCCTTGTCCGTCTCCAGCACCACCGGGTGCGCCGTCGAGCTCTCCTCGACCGAGACCAGCTGCACCTCGACCTTGGGGTTCGCGTAGCCGTCGGCCGACGGTGCACCGAGCAGCCGCATGCCCAGCACCGCCACCGTGAGCGCCGCCGCCGCGCCGGCCATCGCCGCCACGAAGGTGCCGCGCCGGTACTCGAAGAACTCGGACACGCTCGCCGAGAGCCGCTCGAAGAACGGCGCCTTCTCCGGCGTCACCCGCGCCAGCACCTGGTTCGCGAACTGGCTCCAGTCTTCCTTGTCCGCCTCCGCCTCCAGCGCCAGCCGCACCAGCCCCGACGCGGCGCGGAAGTCGGCGACCTGCGCCGCGCTCTCCTTGTCCACCGCGAGGTGCCGCTCGACCTCCTGGCGCTCCTCGGGAGACAGCTCTCCGTCGACGTACGGGCTCAGCTTCGGCTCGAAGTGCTTGCGTGCTGGGTTCTTCATGGCGTCACGTCCTTGCCGGCTCGCCCGAGCCTCGTTCGAAATGCCGACGGGGCGGGAACGCTGGAAATTCGCGGCATTCTCACTCCGACCCCACGCCGGCGGTCGACTCATCCAACTCCAGATACTCGTTGAGGATTTTCTGCACCTTGAGGCGCGCGTGGAAGAGGCGCGACATCACCGTGCCCTTGGGAATCTTGAGCGTCCGCGAGAGGTCCTCGTAGCTCATGCCTTCGAGCTCGCGCAGCAGGAGGATGGCGCGGTGCTTCTCGGGGACTTCCCCGAGCGCGGCCTGGATCTTCTCCGCCAGCTCCTGCCGCAGCATCGCCTTCTGGGGGTTGGTGCCCAGGCGGGTGCCGAGCGCGCCCAGGTTGGCTTCCGAGGTGTCGAGCTGCGCGGTCTCGTCGAACTCCACGTGCTCGGTCTTGGAGTTGCCCTTGCGGCGCATCACGTCGATGCAGATGTTGGTCGTGATGCGGTAGAGCCACGTGTAGAAGCTCGAGTCGCCCTTGAAGTGGTCGAGGTACTTGTAGACCTTGACGAACGCTTCCTGCGACACGTCGCGGGCGTCTTCGCGGTCCTTCAGCATGCCGAGCGCCACCGCGAACACCTTGCGCTGGTAGCGCTCGACGAGCGTCTTGAAGGCGCGCTGGTCGCCGGAACGGACGCGCTGCACCAGCGTGAGGTCGTCGGTGGCCACGAAGGGCGCGCACTGTTCCACGCGCGGCGCCGACTTTGAAGCGTCACATCGACAGCATCGCCACCACCGCCACCCCCAGCGCGAGCACGATGGCCGCCCCCGCGATGGCGATGCGGGCCTGGGCTTCCTTCCGGGCTTCCTCGTCTTCCAGCTCCGCGCCCCGCATGCGGTGCAGGAAGTTCCACAGCATCTGCGAGCCCAGCTTGCCGTCGCGCGAGCGGTGGCTCCGCTGGGTCTCCAGGATCTCCTCGAAGGTGGCCCGGCCGTCGAGCGGGCGCCCCTCGGTCATAAGGCCCAGCTGGGCCCGCTTGGAAGCCATGTCGACGCCCGGCACCTGGGTGTGCAGCTGCACCGCCCGCGCGTCGCGCTCGGCGTCGGGCCGCTGGTCGGGCCGCGGCGCCGCCTGGGGCACCGGCAACTCCGCCGCCTTGAGCGGCCATGCAGGAGCGTCGAAGCGACGCTCGTCGGCCACCGCGCGCGCCGAGTCCGGCGCTCGAGAGCTCGCCGCCGCCAGCAAGAGCTCCTTCGCGCTCTGGCCCGTCGCCACGTCCACCACCTCGTGCAGCCCCGCCTTGCTCAGCGCCTGGTCGAGCCCCTGGTCGAGCCTCGCGTTGGCGAGCGCCTGCTTGGTCTCCGACTTGAGGCCGCCCTTGCCGTCGCCCTGCTGCTGCTGCTTCGGGTTCTGGTCGCCCGCCTCGTGACTCAGCGGCGGCGCGAGCGCGATGAAGCGCTCCACGTACTCGGCGGCGAAGCCCACCAGCTTCTGCGCGGCGTCGGCCCGGGTCGAGCCGCGGCCGTCGGTGAGCTGGTCCTTCACCAGCGACAGGTCGGTCACCAGCCGCTCCGGCACCTGCTCGGGCTGCTCCACCTTGCGCAGGTCCGGCAGCACCTCCTGCACCTCCCGCGGCCGCGCCGGCGCCGGCACCTCGAGCGAAGGCCGGTCGTTGCGCGGCAGGTCGGGGGCGAAGCGGTCGGGCGACTCCGCGGGCACGTCCTTCGGGCCGCCCTGGTCGGGCACGAAGCCGTCGGACTCCACCACCTCGACGACGTGCGTCGGCCGCCCGCGCCCCGGGGTCGGCACGTCGGGCAGCGTCGGCGGAGGAACGACCGGCGGAGGAACGTCGGGCGGCTTCACCACCGGGCCCGCCGGAGGCGTGGTGCTCGAGCTGCCCGGCGACGGGGAAATGGAGATGGGGGGCCTCGACCCGCCGATGTGGCCCGCGTCTGCCATCGTTCCTCCTATTCTCCGTGGATCAGGGGGGGTGGTTGCCAGTCCTAAGGCCACACCCCGTGGCTGAATGGCCTCTCCCGGCGGGTTCAACGGCTCGACAAGGGGGCGTGCCCTGAGGAAACTCCCGATCCGTGCGACGCCTGGCCCCCCTTCTCGCTGGCGCCGCCGCGGCACTCGCCGCGTGCAACCGCGAACCCGTCGAGCTCCTCGTGGCCCAGATTCACTTCGGCCAGAGCGACTCCGCCTGCGCCCGCCTGGTGGTCAGCGGCATGGGCGACAACGGCAAGGACTCCACGCTCTTCAGCGACGCGGTGAAGCGCGACGCTGACGACCCGCTCATCGCCGTCGCCCGCAGCCTCCAGACCGGCCGCGACGTGAACTTCCAGGCCTGGGGCTACGCCTCGTGCGCCGACACGCTCACCAAGCCCATCGAGACCTCGCGCGTCGCCGCCGCCAGCTTCGGGCAGACCAAGGGGCGCGTGTACCTCGAGCTCTCGAGGGCCGACGCCGGTAGCGGCGGCGGCATGGGCGGGGGCGGTGGCGCCAGCGGAGGCGGCGCGGCGGCCGGTGGAGGCACCGCGATGTCCGGCGGCGGGAGCGCGGGGGGCGGCGGCGCCAGCGGTGGCGGACTCGGCGGCGGCACCGGGGGAGGCCTGGGGCTCGACGACGGCGGCCTCGACGACGCGGGCACGCTCCCCGACGGCGGCTGCGTCGCCTGCGCCGACGGCACCTGCCGCGCAGGCGTCTGCTTCCTCACCTTCCCCTTCGTCACCAGCACCTTCGACGGCATGACCGGCCTGCGCAAGAGCCGCGTCGCCGAGCGCGTGGAGCTCGGCTGCGGCGACTCGGGCTTCGACTCCACCACCCTCACCTTCTCCGGCTGGTGCGGCCAGCCGCAGCCCACCCCCGTCGAGGTGACCAGGCCCGGCAAGGAGACCGTCATTCTCCTGCCGATGCGCGGCTTCGGCCTCGACGCCGGCAGCACCCTCACCCTGAGCGGCAACCGGCCGGTGGCGCTGGTGGTGTTCGGCGACGCGGTGGTGTCCGGCCACCTGAGCGCGAGCGCGAGCCGCTCCACCCCTGGCGCGGGCAGCCCGGCGCTCGACTGCGCCTCCTCGGCCTCCGAAGGCGGCAGCCCCACGGTGGCCAGCCTCGGGGCCGGCGGCGGCGGCTTCGTCACCGCGGGCGGCAAGGGCGGCGGCATCCTCAACGGCGCCACGGCGGGCGCGGTGGGCGGCGCGCCCTTCACCGGAGGCGTGGCGCTGCGCGGCGGGTGCCCGGGAGGCCACGTGCTGGGCGCGGGCGCTGACCAGGCGGGGGCAGGCG
>JAIBBQ010000340.1 GCA_019694595.1 Myxococcaceae bacterium | reverse complement strand
TCGGGCGCCTCGCACTGCGCCACCGGCGAGCGCAGCTTGGGGCCGTCGAGCCGGCCGTGGCTGTCTTCCAGGTGGTTGCCGTGGACGCCCGCGAGCGCGCCGTCGTCCTCCAGCGTCACCGCGAGCTCGCCCCGCCGGCCGTCGCCGTCGTCCCACTGCGCGTACAGCGTGCGGCCCGCCGCCACGCCATCGACCACCGCCACCTGCTTGCTCCCCTCACCCAGCCAGCACCCGGAGACGCGCGCGCCCGTCTGCTTGAGCACCAGCTCGCCACCGGGCGTCTCCCAGGCGCCGGTGAAGACGCCAGGCTTGTCCTTCGCGCTCGGGCCCAGCGCGCGCAGCTCGGCGAGCGAGACCTGGCCGCTGCTTCCTTCCAGGGGGCGCAGCGTGAGCCGCAGGTAGCGCACCGGCTCGCCCTTCACCTCGAGCCACGTCGGCTCCCCGCCTGCGGTCAGCGTCGAAGCGCCGAGGAGCCGCCACTTGCCGTCGGGCACCGGGCTGCCGTGGACCTCGACCTTCGCCGCGCCCTTCGGCCACAGGCCCAGGCGAGCCACCTGCGTCGACCGCGCCAGCTTGATGATGACCCGCACCGGCTCGGCCTGCGCGCTCGCCTCGAAGGCGGTGAGCGGGTTGCCGTCGAGCATCAGCCACGCACCGGAGTCGGTCGCCTCGCTCGACTCCTGCACCTCTGCCGCGCCGGCGAGCAGCGCCGCCGCGTCGTCGTCGACCGGGCCAGCGGCGAGCAGCAGCGTCATCGTGAGCTGGAGCATCGGCACGCGGTAGTGCTTGAAACGACTGCGGTCAAGCCGGGCCGGGCCGCGTGGGGGGTGACCGCGTGGGCCCAGGTCGTCTACGAATGCCCCATGTCGCGCGCTCTGCTGCTGCTCACCCTCGCGCTCGCCGCGCCCGCGCAGGCGAAGAAGTTCGGCATCGCGAGCTCGAGCTGCAACGGCTGTCACAAGGGCGGCCCGAGCGCGACCACCACCATCACCGCCATGCCCGCGACCTTCAACCCGGGCGACACCGTCACCATCCGCGTCACCGTCACCGGCGGCGGCAGCGTGGGAGGCCTGTTCCTCACCAGCAACACCTCGGGCACCTTCACCACCATCGCCGGGCAGAGCACCCAGCTGCAGAACGGCAACGTGCTGCACTCGGCGCCGAAGAGCGCGTCGGGCGGGAGCGTCACCTTCGACGTGAAGTGGACCGCGCCGTCCACCGCGGGGGGCACCGACTTCGACGCCGCCACCGTGCTGGGCAACAACGACAACGGCTCGGGCGGCGACACCGGCACCGAGGCCCACGCGACCTTCGTCTACGGCTGCGCCGGCACCACGTACTACCGGGACTTCGACGGCGACGGCGTGGGCGCGATGACCAGCGGCACCTCGCTGCGCTGCAGCGCGCCCGCGGGGTACTCCGCCACGCCGGGCGACTGCGACGACGGCGCCGCGCAGGTGGCCCCCGGCAAGCCCGAGCGCTGCAACGGCAAGGACGACAACTGCAACGGCCAGGTCGACGAAGGCCTGTCCGCCGCCACCACCTACCCGGACCTCGACGGCGACGGCTTCGGCGACGTGAAGGGCGCGGCGATGACCGGCTGCGTGGGCAGCGCGCGCGCCACCTCGCACGACGACTGCGACGACACCCGCGCGGGCGTGCACCCGGGCGCGAGCGAGGTCTGCAACCAGCTCGACGACAACTGCGACGGCCGCATCGACGAGAACGCGCAGGCCCGCTGCGGCACCGGCTGGTGCGCGCGCCTGTCTCCCACCTGCAACGCGGTGGACTGCCGGCCGGGCACGCCCAGCACCGAGGTCTGCAACGGCCTCGACGACGACTGCGACGGAGAGACGGACGAAGGCTCGCTCTGTGGCCCGGTCGCCAAGTGCGTCGACGGTGAGTGCCGCTCCAACATCGGCGAGGTGGTGGACGCGGGGCCCGACCTCCCCGCGGGCGGTGGATCCGGCAGCAGCAGCGGCGGAGGCATCTCCGGCGGGACCGGCGGCGGCTCCGGCTCAGGTGGGGCCGGCGGCGGCGCACCGCCCCCGCCCGACGGCTGCGCGAGCTCGCCCGCGCTCGCCGTGGGCCTGTCCGCGCTCGCCTGGGTGTGGGCCCTCGCACGGCGCCGCGCCCGCTGAATCGTTGGCCAGGTCGCACGCGACGGGTACATTCCCCGATATCTCTCGGGGGATTCCTGAATGAACCGACGACTTGGCTGGCTCCTCGCCTCGCTGACGCTCTGGGCCTGCGTCGAGCGTGAAGACGCGAGCGCTCCGTCTGCCGCGCGTGCGCCGCTCACCGGCGCGGAAGTGACGTTGATGGAGCCGGGCGCGCTGGGGCCCGTGCCGCGCGAGGTGAGCCCCATCCGGTTCTTCCAGGGGCCCGACCACTTCCTCCTGGTGTGGGGTGACCACCGGGCGAACGCCACCCGGCACGACGACCTCTACGCGGCGCGCGTGGCCTTCGACGGCGGCGTGCTCGACGCCCGCGGCATCCCCATCGCGGCGACCAAGAGCTACGAGGGGAGCCTGTCGGCGCTGTGGAACGGCACCAGCTGGGAGCTGCGCTACGGCGAGTCCACCACCGCGCCCGGCGGCGGGAAGCTGCTCACCCGGCAGCTCTTCGCCGACGGCGGCCTCTCGCCCATCGCGGTGGTGGCGGACGCGGGCGCCCTCCTCGCGCAGGACCAGCCCGGCGGCAGCCAGGCCATCTGCTTCCTCGTCCCCAACTCCTCGTACAACTGCAGCTTCAACGGGCGGCCGGCGCAGGTGGCCTTCACCAGCCAGCCGACGGGCGGCGGCGCCTTCTGGGACGGGCAGCGCTTCGGCGTGGTGGCGCGCGAGTACCTCTCCACCGCGCCGGTGCTGCGCTACTACGACCGCGACGGCGGTGCGGTGCCGTTCAGCGACGGCGGGCAGAAGATGTACGTGGAGACCTTCTCCACCACGTACACGTCGGATCTCCGCCCGGCGAACTTGCCCGGCCAGGGCACGCTCCTCGCGTACCAGATCAACCAGGGCTTCAACGCCCGCATCGCGCGCTTCGACACGCTGTCCGATGCGCGGCCCGGCTTCGGCTACGTCTGGCTCAACACCATGGGCGAAGGGAAGCAGACCGGCGCCCTGGACACCGCGGCTGGCGCCGACCGCTGGTGGATGGCGTTCACCACCTTCGTGCCGGCGGCCATGCGCCTGCGTCACCTGACGATGGCCTTCGGCGCCGACGGCGGCAACAACACCGGCTCGTTCACCGTCACCGACGCCGGCAACACCAGCTTCGCCATCGCGGCCGCGAAGGACCGCATGTTCTACGCGTGGAGCGACTGGCCGCTGGGCGAGACCTACGACGAGCTCCGGCTCGACACCTACGACCCGGTGACGGGCGCGAAGCTGAGCTCGACGCGGCCCTTCCAGGCTCCGCCACAGGGCGAGACGGGCGACGTGGCCTGCGCCGACCAGTGGTGCCTCGCGGTGTGGCTCGAGGCGACCGGCAACGCCGAGCCCGTGGTGGCGATGCGGCGCTTCGACAAGGTCACCGGCGCGTTCGACGACGCCGGCGTGCGCAGGCTGACCTCGGCGCAGCTCGGCGCGCCGCCCTTCGCCACCGCGGTGGCCGCGGGGGCAGGTCGCTTCGTGGTGGCCTCGTGGGGCGGCTCGGCGAAGGCCGTCGAGGTCGACGAGGCGAGCGGTGCGGTGGTGGGCGTGAGCAGCGGCGTGCAGACGGCGTACGAGCCGCCGGTGGTGTCTGCCGGCTCCCCGGCCTACGTCGCCAGCCGCACGGTGAGCACCACCGAGCTGCTGCGCCTGAGCGATGCGGGCAGCACCGTGAGCAACGTGACGTCCTTCGGCACTTCGCTGCAGCTCAGCGCCGGCGCCACGAGCACCTTGCTCGCGGACCGCTCGGGCAACCAGGTGCGGGTGCGGCAGCTCTTCGCGGACGGAGGCGCCTCGGCGATCGCCGCCTTCACCGCAGCGCTCGGCGGCGGCGAGGTCTCCCCCGTCGCGGTGGCGAGTGAAGGCGAGCGCTGGCTCACCGTGTGGGAAGAGGCGACCGACGGCGGCAGCCGGCTCCAGGGTGCGTTCTTCTCGTCGGATGCAGGGGCGGAGCTGAGCGACGGCGGCTCGCTCACCTTGCTCGCCCAGGCGGGACTCATCGCCGCGCCGCGCGTGGTCTACGTCGGCGGGCAGTACTGGGTCGCCTACGAGGTCAGCGCCGACCGCTTCACCGGCGTCGACGTCGCGATGTTCCAGGTCTCGCCCCAGGGTGTGGCCTCGCTCCCCGAGGTGGTGAGCGCGGGTCCCGGCGACGAGCTCGCCCCGCACTGGGCGGTGGCCGGTCCTCGGCGCGCCTGGCTCGAGTACACCCGGACGGATCCGAACGGGAACGTCGAGCCCGTGCTCCGCGCCATCGACATCCCCCAGCCGGATGCAGGGGTCGATGCCGGCACCGGTGGTGGCGCAGGCGGCGGCTCGGGTGCCAGCGGAGGTGGTTCCGCGTCGAGCGGCGGCGGCTCCGCGTCCAGCGGCGGCGGCTCCGCGTCCAGCGGAGGTGGTTCCGCGTCGAGCGGCGGTGGCTCCGCGTCCAGCGGCGGCGGCTCCGCGTCCAGCGGCGGCGGCTCCGCGTCCAGCGGCGGCGGCTCCGCGTCCAGCGGCGGTGGCTCCGCGTCCAGCGGCGGCGGCTCCGCGTCC
>JAIBBQ010000339.1 GCA_019694595.1 Myxococcaceae bacterium | reverse complement strand
CGGCGCTCAGCGCGTGCCGCGGTAGACGACGCCCTTGGGGCTGCCGCCGGTGCTGGTGCCCACCAGGAACCAGGTCTGCGCGTCGGCGGCCCAGATGCCCTTGAGGTACTCGGGAATCTCCGCCGACACCCCGACCCCTCGGGCGGTGACCGTGGCGCGAGAGCCCGGGGCCTCGTTGAAGCCCACCACCTCGACCTCGTTCGCGACCGCCGAGGCGGCCGCCTCGTACGGCCTGGTGTCTCCCCCGACGTCCTGGGCCAGCAGCGCCCACTGGCCACTGGCGTCTCGCCGGGCGATGCGCCGGCCGACGCCGACCGCGGTGACCACGCCGTCGTGGGCGAGCAGGGAATACCAGTACTCCGGCGCGGACGAAGCCTTGGCGCCCGGCACCGTCTCCAGCGTCTGGACCAAGGTTCCGGTGTTCTCGGTGAGCCGGATGACGTGGCCCTGGGCGGCGATGAGCACGTTGCCGTTGGCGAGCTGGAGACAGTCGTTCGGGTAGGGCGCGTCGAGCGGCAACACCACGCTCCACCCCGCGTCGGGCTGGCGCTTGAGGAGCCGGCCCGCGGCGTTGTCCCCGGTGACCTGGCTCCAGCCGACCACGAAGAAGCCGAGCGTCGTGTTGCAGAGCCCGGTGAGCTGGATGCCCGGCGTGGCGAAGCTGCTCCACACGCCCGCGTCGACGCAGTCGGAGGCACACTCCACGACGCGGTTGGAGGACACCGCCACCACGCCGGTGGGGGTGAGGCGAATCGCTCCGAACGAGAGCCCGGTGAACGAGTCCTGGTGGGCCACCTTCACCGTCTGGCCGTCGTAGTGAAAGAGGAGGCTGTAGTCGGCGGCGAACCACACGTCCTTGGGGCCGCGGCCGGCGATGGCGTTGACGCTCGGCACCTGCACCGGGAGCGGCAAGGCCGCGAGCGTCAGGAACGGACTGCCCCCGTCGAGGACCGGCAGGAGCCCGCCGCCGTCCGAGCCTGCGGTGCCGCCACCCTGGCCGCCACCCGGGGCCGCGCCGCCTCCGCTGCTCGCGCTTCCGCCACCGCTGCTGCCGCTGCCGCCGCCGCTCGCGGTCGTGCCTCCACCTCCGCCGAGGCCGCCCGCACTGCCGCCGCCGCTCGCCGCGCTGCCTCCGCCCGATGCCCCGCCGCCGCCGCCAGGGGTCCCGGGGAAGGAGTGGAGCCCCGAGCACGCTGCGTGGCAGGTGAGCATGAGCGCCGCGAGGACGCAGAAGCTGCGCATCGGATCCACGAGGCTAGCACCGGTGGCGAGCGAGACTTGCTGCGCGGCCTGCTACGCTCCTCGTACCCATGGCGACCCGCGAGACGCCGCCGCCGCTCGGGGGCGACGGGAACGACGAGACCAACCCGCACCAGTCGGCCGTGCCGTCGGCACCACCCGCGCGGCGCACGCTGGAGCCCGGGCTGCGCACGCCGGCGGTGACGCAGGCGCCGCCCAAGCCGAGGGTGCCGCCGTCGCGTGACGCGAGACCCCCCAGTGGGCCCCTCCCCGAGCTCCGGCCACCGGCCTCGTCTCCGCCCCCGCCGGCGATGAGCGCTCCGCCGCGGCAGGCGCGGCACGACGAGGCCTTCGAGGCGGGGCGCAGTCCCGCGCGTCCTTCGGCGCCGCCCCGCGGGCAGTCGGGCCCCCGCGCGCAGGCGCCGCGCTTCTACCCGCCGCAGCCGCGCACGCTCGCGGACACCGGCCTCACCGAGACGATGGCCGAGGAGCTGATCCTCAAGGCGCTCTTCTTCTCCGGCGAGCTGCGCGGCAGTGAAATCGCCAACCGCATCTGCCTGCCCACACCCATCGTGGACGAGGTCATCGAGAACCTGCGGCGGCAGAAGTACCTCGACCTCAAGGGCGGCGGCGGCCTCGGGGTGGGCAAGTCGGCGATGGTCTTCACCCTCACCAGCTTCGCGAGCGACCTCGTGAAGCAGATCCTCGAGCGCAACCGCTACAACGGCCCGGCGCCGGTGCGGCTGGAAGACTGGTTCGAGGCGGTGAAGGCCCAGACGGTGCGCGGCAGCCGCATCAACCGCGCGCGCATGGAAGAGCAGCTCGCGGGCCTGGTGGTGGAAGACGACATCTACGACGGCCTGGGCCCGGCGCTGAACTCGGGCCGCGCGGTGTTCTTCTACGGGCCGCCCGGCAACGGGAAGACCGCCATCTGCCAGCGGCTGGTGCGTTGCTACGACGGCGACATCTACGTGCCGCACGCGCTGCTCATCGACGACTTCATCATCCGCGTCTTCGACCCCACGCTGCACAAGGCGCAGCCCGCGGAGCCGGGCGGGCCGGGCCACGACGCCCGCTGGGTGCGCTGCGCGCGGCCGATGGTGGTGGTGGGCGGCGAGCTGACGCTGGAGACGCTCGACCTCATCTACTCGCCCGACGTGAAGTTCTACGAGGCGCCGTTCCAGCTGAAGGCCACCAACGGCCTGCTGCTCATCGACGACTTCGGGCGGCAGAAGGTGAGCCCGCGCGACCTGCTCAACCGGTGGATCGTCCCCTTGGAGAACGACACCGACTACCTGACGCTGCACACCGGCAAGAAGCTGCAGGTGCCCTTCGACTGCTTCGTCGCCTTCTCCACCAACCTGGACCCGGCCGACCTGGTGGACGACGCCTTCCTGCGGCGCGTCCGCTACAAGCTCGAGGTGAAGCCGCCCGACGAGCAGCAGTTCCACCTCATCTTCGAGGCGGAGTGCCGCCGCAAGAACGTGCCGTACGACGCCGACCAGGTGCAGCACCTCATCGACGTGCACTACACCGGCCACGGCCGCCGCTTCGCCGCCTGCCAGCCGCGCGACCTGCTCGAGCAGGTGGTCGACATCTGCCACTACCGCGGCATCGCGCCCAAGCTGTCGCCCGAGCTCTTCGCCCTGGCGGCGAAGAACTACTTCGCCAAGTTCACCCGCGACGAGCGCTGACCCCTCGCTCAGCGCAGGAGCTTGGGCCAGCTGTCGGCCGTCACCAGCAGCGCTCCCGCGGCATCCACCGCCGCCTGGTGCCGCTCCGCGCCCGGCCCGCCCACCGCGAGGCGCGCGCCGCGCGGGAGCACCGCCGAGACCTTGGCCAGCGCCCGCTCGAGCTCGGCGAGGCCGGGGTCGACCACCGCCGACAGCGCCACCACGTCGGGCTTGAGCTGCTCCACGGCCTCCACCAGCTGCTCGGTGGGCGTGCGCGCGCCGAGGTAGGTGACGCGGAAGCCGTGGTGCCGGAAGCGCACCGCGGCCGAGAGGAGCCCGAGGTCGTGCTCCTCGGTGGCGAGGCAGGCGCACACCGCGTGTCGGCGGGACTGGCGTGGCGCCGCCTGCAGCATCGCGGTCAGCCGCGCGCGCACCGCGTAGGACACCAGGTGTTCCTGGCCGGTGGTCAGCTCGCCCTTGTGCCAGAGGTCGCCCACCTTGAGCTGCAGGGGCATCAGGAGCCCGTCCATCACCTGGAGTGGCGGCAGGGTGGCCATCGCCTGGTCGAAGACCTCTTCCACCTTCGCCTGGTCGAGCGCGCGGGCCGCGGAGAGCACCGCTTCCAGCCAGCCCTCGAGCTGGCCACCCGCGTCGGTCGCGGGCGTGGCGGTGGCGGGCGCCGTGGCCGCACCCTTCACCTCGCGGCGCAGCGTGGGCAGCAGCGCCGCGATGTCGCCGATGGCCATGCCTTCGCGGGTGAGCTGGGTGACCCGGCGCAGCAGCTCGACGTCGGCCCGGCTGTAGCCGCGGTAGCCCGACGGGCTGCGCCGGGGCGAGACGACCTGGTACCGGCGCTCCCAGGCCCGCAGCAGGTTCTCCGAGATGCCCACCATCTCGGCGACCGCGTGGATTCTGTACAAAGGCTCCGCCATCCCTGGACGACCTCTCACGTCTGCGCAAACGAGGAAAGAGGGGAAAACCCATCGAGGCTGCGGGCCGCCGCGAGGGAGCGGACCGGGCCTTCGAGGCCGGCGCGGAAGCGCTCCAGCCCTTCGGGGCCGTGGGCCTCGCCCAGCGCCAGGAGCAGGTCGGGCTTGCGGTCCTCGAGGTGCACCGGGCGGATGGCGAGGGGCACGCACACCGCGCGCGAGGAGCGCGCCAGCACCTCGACGCCCCGCTCCAGCGTCAGCGGGGGCGTGGGGTCGGGCTGCATCACGCCCTGGGGGAAGATGGCCACCGCCGCCTTCGGCACGTCGAGCAGGCGCGCGGCGTAGCGCAGGGTGGACAGCGCCGAGCGGGCGTCGCCACGGCGGATGGAGAAGGCCCCCAGGCGGCGCAGGAAGGGGAACTGGGCGAGCTGGCGCTCTTCCATCACGCAGTACGGGTCGAGCCCCAGCGCCAGCGCGAGCTCGTGAAAGGCGAAGCCGTCCCACCAGCTGGGGTGCGAGGCGTAGAAGATGAGCCGCTCCCGCGAGGCCGGAGCCGGGCCGCGCACCCACACGCCGCGGAAGGCGCGCCGCACGGCGTAGTGCACGTACTTCTTCCAGAAGAGCCCCAGCAGGCCGCCTTTCTGGGCATGAATCACGAGCGCTGCTCCAGGGGCACCAGGGTGCCGCCGCGGCGCACGCGGAACGAGTGGCCCCGCCAGGTGATGCGCGCGCCCAGCTTCGCCGTGAGCCACGCCGCGAGCAGCGCGGCCTCCGCGGGCAGCGCCACCGCCGCGCCGGCGAGGCCCGGGCCCAGGCGCAGCGCGAGCGCCAGGCGAGAGAGCAGCAGCGCCCC
>JAIBBQ010000338.1 GCA_019694595.1 Myxococcaceae bacterium | reverse complement strand
GCAGCGGTGCGCCGACGCCGGGGGGCGGCGGCAGCCCGGCCACCGTGGGCCCGGGGGCGGAAGGCGGCGGCGGTGGCAGGTCGGGGCTGCGGTAGAGGCGGTCGAGGCCCGCGCGCACGTCGGCCTCGAGCGCCACGTGCGGCACGTGGGGTGGCAGGTGCGCGCAGAGGTCCTTGGGCAGCGGCGCGGCGAAGGCGATGTGCAGCGCGTCGCCTTCGCGGCGGAACGGCACCGCGAGCAGCGCCCGGCAGGCGTCGCCGTCGGCGACCGCGGCGAGGTCGGCGTGCGGCTTGCGCACCCAGGCGCTCGCGGCAGAAGGCAGGCCCGCGGCGCGCGCCAGGAGCGCGAGCATCTTGTCGCCCGACACCCCGGTGTCGAGCAGGTGGGAGACGTAGAGGCCGCGGGTGGTCTTCTCGGCGGCCACCGCCTGGTCGACCTGCTCCTTGGTGGCGACGCGGTTGGAGACGAGCAGGCGCGTGAGCGCGAGCTTGAGCCCTGCGTCCTCGCCGGGATGTCCTTCGGGCCGTGGGACTGCCATGCGCCTTCCCCCTCGCGGGCGGGAGTGTAGATCAGCTCGTCGGCGGCGCGGCGAGCGCGGCGCGGAAATCGCGGGCGGTGGCGAGCGCCTTCTCGGGGCTCTCCGCGCGCACCACGAAGTGGCCCATCTTCCGCTTCTCGCGGGCCTCGGCCTTTCCGTAGAGGAACACGTCGACCACCTCGGGGAAGCGGGCCCACGCCGAGAGGTCGAGGCCGCCGCCGGTGCGCCCCTGCGCGCGCCACACGTCACCCAGCAGGTTCCCCATGCACCAGGCGCCCGGGTGCACCTGCGGCTGGCCGACCGGCGCCCCGCAGAGGATGCGCGCCAGCGCGTCGAACTGGGACACGGTGCAGCACTGCCGGGTGACGTGCCCCGAGTTGTGGGGCCGCGGCGCGAGCTCGTTGACCCACAGCCGTTCCTTGCCGTCGCGGCCGTGGCCCACGAAGAGCTCGACGGTGAGCAGGCCGACCACCTGCAGCGCGCGGGCGGTGCGCAGCGCCAGCGCCCGGGCTTCCGCCTCGAGCTCGGGCGAGACGCGCGCGGGCACCAGCGTGAAGTCGAGCACGTGGTCGCGGTGGAGGTTCTCGAAGACGGGGAAGGTCACTTCCTCGCCGCGCGCGTCGCGGGCCACGATGACCGACAGCTCGGTGCGCAGGGAGAGCCGCTCTTCCACCACGAAGCCCCCGGGCGCGGTCTGCGGCAGCTGCGCGAGGTCGGCCTCGGAGTCGACGCGGTGCTGGCCCTTGCCGTCGTACCCGAGGAGCGCGGACTTCGCGATGCAGGGGAAGCCGACCGTGCGGGCCGCCTCGCGCACGTCGCCGCCCGAGGGCACCGCCTGGGAACGCACCACCGGCAGGCCGTGGGCGGCGAGGAAGGCCTTCTCCTTCGCGCGGTCCTGGGTGGTGGCGAGCACGGAGAGCGACGGGCGCAGCTTCTGGCTCCACTCGGGCCGGGACAGCGGCGCGGCGGGCACGTTCTCGGAGTCGAAGGTCACCGCGTCGCAGCGGGCGAAGAGCGCCTGCAGCGCGACCGGGTCGTCCCACGCGCGGGCGTGGGTGTTGGCGAGGCGCGCGGCGGCGGGAGAGCCCGGGTCGGGGTCGAGCAGCGTCACCTCGGCCGAGAGGTGGAGCAGCGACTCGGCGAGCATGAGGCCGAGCTGCCCTCCACCGAGGATGCCGATGCGAGACGCGCTCATGGCAGCTGCTTGCCGGACTCCCGGGCGGCGGCGGCGAGTTCCTGGGCGTGCAGCTCGAGCCGCGGCCAGAGCGAGTCGTCGGCGAGCGCGAGCAGGCGCACCGCGAAGAGCGCGGCGTTGGCGGCGCCCGAGGTGCCGATGGCGAAGGTGGCCACCGGCACGCCCTGCGGCATCTGGACGATGGAGAGGAGCGAGTCGAGGCCCTGGAGCGCCTTCGACTGCACCGGCACGCCGAGCACCGGCAGGCGGGTGAGGCTCGCGACCATGCCCGGCAGGTGGGCCGCGCCGCCCGCGCCCGCGATGATGACCTTGAGGCCCCGGGCCTGGGCGCCCTTGGCGTAGGCGACCATGTCTTCGGGCGTGCGGTGGGCGCTCACCACCTGCTTCTCGTAGGGGACGCCGAAGCGTTCCAGGGTGGTTGCCGCGTGCTGCATCGTCTCCCAGTCGGAGGCGCTGCCCATGATGACGCCCACGAGTGCCATGGGCGCGCACGCTACAATCAGTTCCGCGCCCGTCAGTAGCGAATCGGGACGTCGAGGGTCAGGCCGTTGCTGACGCGGACCTTGGCGTCCTTCCACTTGGGCGGGCCCATGAAGCCCTTGGCGTCGCGGGTGGAGCCCAGGCCTTCGTTGGGGATGCCGATGAAGTTGGTGTCGAGCTTGGCGTTGTCGTTCTCGTCGTGGATGACGGCGATGGCGATCTCCTCGGTGCCGGTGACGTCGAAGGTGAGGGTGGCCTTGCCGCCCACGATGGGGACGAAGCGGGAGACGATGGCCTGGTCGCGCTTGGTGGGGAAGGCGTCGTCCTTGAAGACGAGGACCCAGGCCTTGCCGAGGTCGGATTTGAAGCCGCTGATGCGCACGGTGATGGAAGGGGCGGCAGGGGCCGCGGCGGGGGCAGGGGGCGCTTGGGTGCCGGCGTCGGGGGACTGGCTGAGGAGCGTCAGCAGGAGGGCGAGCGGCATGGGAGCCAGGATAGTGGATCGAGGGTGGGAAGGGCTCTTGGGCCTCGTCGCGCCAGGACGGGTTCGGGGTCGGGTTCGTTCACCGGTACGGGGACCGGGACGGGGACGGACACGGACACGTGCCCGGAGCACAACCGCTCTACATCCGAAGGAGGGCTCGGTCTCTCGATCCGAACCCCATCGGTTGGACGGGGCGAAGCCCCGCCGTCTTCGCGGGCGGGAGCCCCTCGCGAAGACAGACCTCAGTGCTTGCAGAACTGCGCGCGCGAGCTGGGAATGCTCCCCGCGGCGTTGCTCTGCGCCGAGCCCGCTTCCACGAATTGCTTCGAGGTGTAGCTGTACTGGTTGGGCGCCGGGGTGGTGTTCGCCTTGGAGTCGACGCAGATCTGGTTCCCGTCGCCCGCCACCGCCACCGGCCCGTCGCGGTTGGGGTCCGCGTGGTGCGACGGAATGTTGCCCACGTCGCACGAGGTGAGCGCGCCCTGCGCGTCGACGTGCGCCTTGATGGTCGCCACCGTCCACCAGTCGCCGCCCGAGTCCGCGCCCGGCTTGGTGAGCGCGGGGAACACCGAGGAGGTCACCGGGTTGTAGCCCACCGACAGCACCCGGGCCCCGTTGCAGTAGAGGTTCACGTGCGGCCGCGCCTTCGCCGTGCCCGCGTTGTTGCCGTAGTGGTTCACCCCCACCACGAAGGCGTCGAGGTCCTTCGGGTTGTCGAGGTTGATGTTCTCCGGGCCACAGAAGTCGATGGCCGTCGGGTCCGCCTGCGCGCGGTCACAGCTCACGTTGTCCGCGTCGAGCCGCGGGTTGGTGCAGCCGCGCGGGTCGGTCGCCAGCCGCTTCGAGCCCCAGCCCACGCACGCCGAGCGCGGCGAGACCGCGTAGCCCCACACCGGGCCGGTGGTGGCCGTCGCCGTGCAGCCGCTCGCGTCGTCGTAATAGCAGTCCTCGTACGTCGCGCCTTCCTTGCACGAGAGGTTCCAGCCCTTCTTCGCGCAGCTGACGCCCTGGAGCCGCGCGAAGTGAATGTCGATGTCGTTGCCGTTGGTGCCGTTGTCGCCGCCCACCGTGTCCCAGCAGAGCTCCGCGCGGATGCCGGGCGCCCGGACCGCGACCTTCTGCGTGCAGGTGTAGTGCGCGCCGTCGAGGTCGAACTCGCCCTGCATCACGTAGTCGCCCGAGAGCGCGAACGCCGGGTACACCTGGCCGCCCGCCACCCCGTTGCCGAACGCGTCGGCGCGAATCGACGCCAGCTTGGCCGCCGCGTCGGTCACCAGACGGCCCGACACCGGGTCGATGCGCACCGTGGCGCGCGCGCCCTTGCGGCCACCCGCGGTCGCCGAGTTGGGGCCCGAGTACAGCGCGAAGGTCGGGTGCGGCAGCACGTTGTCGCAGTCGCCGCCCACCACCGTCCACGTCCAGTTGGTGGTCTGCGCGCGGGCCGAGGCGCTCACCCACAGCGAGCCGTCGACCAGCGGCAGCATCGTCGCGTCGGGGTACGGGCTCAGCGTGCGGGTGGTGGTGGGGCAGGTCACCGTGGCCGGCGGCGAGCAGTTGCAGCCCATGATGTCGCTGTTGCCGTCGAGGCCGTCGCAGTTGAAGTCGCCCGCCTGGCACACCTCGTGGGCGTTGGGCGGCAGCGCGCCGCGGCAGACGCCCGACCAGCTCGGCAGCTCGCCGCCGCTGCAGTCGAGCGAGCCCTTGGAGTTCGACGCGCACCAGCCCGCCGGCGTGCCCTGCGCGGTCGCCATCGTCGCCGGCACCAGGTAGCAGTCCTTGGTGGAGCCGTTGCCCGGGCAGCTGCAGCCTTCGTCCACCAGGCCGTCGCAGTCGTCGTCGAAGCCGTTGCCCGAGCTGCCGTTGAGCCGCGAGGCGCCCACGCCGAGCCCCATCAGCGCGCTGTCGGTGCCGCCGTTGCACTCGCTCGCGGTGGGCGGCGCGCACATCCGCGGCAAGGGCGGCGTGCCCGCGTCGATGGGGCCGCAGCCGCCGTCGTAATAGG
>JAIBBQ010000337.1 GCA_019694595.1 Myxococcaceae bacterium | reverse complement strand
AGTCGCCGCTGGTGTTCGTCCTGCTGCCGAACCGCAACGCCGACGAGATCAAGAAGGCGCTCGTGACGCTCAAGGCGGCCGAGACGACGCTCCAGACGCGCGGCGTGCCGAGCAACGAGGAGGGCAATCTGGCCCGCGCCGCCGTGGAGACGCGCCGCGACCGCGCCAAGGAGCGGCTGGCTGCGCTGCTCGACGAGGTGCTCGACAACGCCCAGGTCATCCAGGCCGGCGGCAACGAGGTCACCGGCGGCAGCGTGCCCGAGGCGGTGCGCGCGGCGGTGGACAACGCGCTGGTGCGCCTGTTCCCGAAGTTCGCGTCGGGGGACCACGCGAGGTGGGACGCCGTGGTGAAGAAGGCCCGCACCGGCGACGGCTCGGCGCTCACGGTGGTCGGCTTCCACGACGCCGCCGACAAGCACCCGGTCTGCCACGAGGTGCTGGGCTTCACCGCCGCCAGCCAGACCGGGGCCGAGGTCCGCAAGCACTTCGAGGGGCCGCCCTACGGGTGGTCCGGCGACGCGGTGGACGGGGCGCTCTACGTCCTCATCGTCACCGAGCACCTGCGCGCCTCCACGGGCGGCGGTGCCCCGCTCACGGCCGCCGGCCTCGACCGCGCCAAGATCGGCTTGTCCAAGTTCCGCGCCGAGACGGTGCCGCTCACGCCACTGGAGCGCATCGGCGTGCGCCAGCTCATGCAGAAGGCCGGCGTGCCCTGCAAGTCGAACGAGGAGCCCCAGCAGGCCCCCGCGCTGGTCGCCGAGCTGAAGCGCCGCGCCGCCGCCGCCGGGGGCGAGCCGCCGGCCCCCGCCGCCCCGAGCACCGCGCACCTTCTCGCGCTCGACGGCCTCGCCGGCAACGCGCTGGTGAAGAAGCTCTACGAGGCCAAGGACGACCTGTCGGCCAACGTGGACGCCTGGGACAAGCTCGCGAAGGCCATCGAAGCGCGGCTGCCCCGCTACCGGACGCTGGAGGCTCTGCTCACCGCCGCCGCGACGCTCCCGGTCGCGGTCGAGGTCGCCGCCCAGCGCGACGCGCTCCGCGACGGGCGCGGGCTGCTCACCGAGCCCGATCCGCTGCCCCACCTCTGCGAGCAGGTCACCACCGCGCTCCGCGAGGCCCTGGTGGGTGCCAGGGACGCCTGGAGGGCCGTCTACGACGCCGAGATGGCCGGGCTGGTCGCCACCGAGGCGTGGGCCAAGCTGCCCGAGGAGCGCCGCCAGGGGCTCCTCGTGAAGCACGGCATCGCGAGCGTGCCCTCGCTCACCGTGGGCACGATGGATGAGGTGCTGCGCGCGGCCCAAGCGCGGTCCCCGAGCCAGTGGGCGCTCGACCAAGCGGGCTTGGCCGGTCGGTTCGCGGCGGCCCGCCTCGAAGCGATCCAGCTCGTCGCCCCCAAGGCGCAGTCGGTCAGCTTGCCGAAGGCCACCCTGCACACCGAGGCTGAGGTCCAGACGTGGCTCGACGAGGCCCGCGCCGTCATCCTCGCCAAGCTCGCCGACGGCCCCGTCGTCGTCTGACCCCCCGGAGTCCTGTCCATGCCCACCCTCGATCCCAGCCTCCGCGACCAGCTCGCCACCGTCATCGGCAAGGAGAACGCCGACACGGGGGCGCGTCTCGTCGCCGAGGCGGGTGCTTCGGCCGCCCTGTCGTCGCTGGCGGTCCATCTGCCGTCCCCCTACGGCCACCTCGACGCGGCGCAGAAGCAGCTCCGCAACCGCCTGCGCGCCCGCGCCAGGCAGCTCGGCGACACCCGCCACGGCGACGGCCGGCACGAGATCGGCCGCCTCGTGGAGCAGGCCGCCTACGAGCACTGGCACCGGATGCTGTTCGCCCGCTTCCTGGCCGAGAACGACCTGCTCATCCACCCGGAGATGAAGGTCGCGGTGACGCTGGACGAGTGCGCCGAGCTGGCCGCCTCCGAGGGGGCCGCCGACGGCTGGGAGCTGGCCGGGCGCTACGCGAGCCGGATGCTCCCGCAGATCTTCCGCCCCGACGACCCGCTGCTCGCGGTGCGCTTCGCCATCGACGACGTGAAGAAGCTGGAGGCGCTGCTCGACAGCCTGCCCGCCGAGCTGTTCACCGCGTCCGACAGCCTCGGCTGGTGCTACCAGTTCTGGCAGGCCCGGAAGAAGAAGGAGGTCAATGCGTCGGAGGTGAAGATCGGCGCAGACGAGCTTCCGGCCGTCACGCAGTTGTTCACCGAGCCCTACATGGTGCAGTTCCTCCTGCACAACACCCTGGGCGCGTGGTGGGTCGGGGCGGGCCGTGCGCTGCCGGTCGAGATGCCCTTCCTGCGCGTGCTGGACGACGGCACGCCCGCCGCCGGCACCTTCGAGGGCTGGCCGCGCCTCGCCCGCGAGCTGAAGGTGCTCGACCCGTGCTGCGGGTCCGGCCACTTCCTCGTCGCCGCCTTCGAGATCCTCGTGGCCTTCCGCGTCGCCGAGGAGGGCCTGACCGCCCGCGAAGCCTGCGACGCCGTGCTCCGCGACAACCTGTTCGGGCTGGAGATCGACGCCCGGTGCGTGCAGATCGCGGCCTTCGCGCTGGCGATGGCGGCGTGGACGTACCCGGAGGCAGGGGGCTACCGCCCGCTCGCGCCGATGAACGTGGCGTGCTCCGGGCTGGCGATCTCGGCGAAGAAGGAGGAGTGGGAGCGCCTGGGCGGCGACAACGCGCGGCTGCGCGCCGGCATGGGGCGCATGTGGGAGCTGTTCAGCGACGCGCCGGTGCTGGGGAGCTTGATTGATCCGGTTCGGGGCGCACCAGACTCTTTGTTTGCGGCATCTCCTGGGGAGGTGCGACCATTCGTCGAGCGTGCCCTGTCCAGCGAAAATCTGGAACTGGATGCGCGAGAGGACGCCGTGGTCGCTCGGGGTACCGCCGAAGCGGCGTCCGTGCTGAACAGTCGCTTCGCGCTCGTGGCCACGAACGTGCCGTACCTGCTCCGCCGAAAGCAGGACCCGAGGCTTCTCGACTACATCAAGCGAGTTCACCCTGACGGCGTGAATGACCTCGCTATCGCCTTTCTCGACCGCATCGGACGCCTGTTGGCGAAGGGCGGGACCAGCGCGACGGTGGTGCCACAGAGCGTGATCGAGATCCGCTCCTACCAGTCATTCCGGCGGCGCACACTCGACGAGATGACGTGGAACTTCGTGGGCCGCCTCGGACCGGGAGCGTTCCAGACCATCGGCGGGGAGGTCGTGAACGTATGCCTGCTGTGCCTGTCCGCGTCAGTGCCAGGCAACGATGCCGCGGTGGTGTCCGTTGACGTGACAGGAGCTTCGAGCGCGCACGACAAGGACCTCGGACTGCGGGCCGTGCCCATCACCGCCACGAAGCAGGCCGCCATCAGGTCAGCACCGGAGTCGAGGTTCTCGACGCTGGCGACCCGTGGCTCCCTGCTGGGGGAGGTGGCTGCCGCTTCTTGGGGTGTATCGCCCGCCGACCTGCCCCGGTTCGGGAGGCAGTTCTGGGAAGTCGCCAGCGTGAGCGGGATCTGGCGGCGTTGGCAGTCGTCCTTTCAGGAGCCAGCCCCGTTCACTGGTCGAAATCTGATCCTCAACATGGGACCTGCGCTGGACGCTGCGGTTGCGGCTGGGAGTGCGCTGATTCGAGGGTCCGAGTTTTGGGGGAAGAAGTCGGTCGTGGCGACGGTCATGGGGTCCATCCCATGCACGCTCGGGACGGGCGAGCCGGTCGACACCAACGTCGCGACGATCGTGCCGAAGAACCCCGCTGATCTCCCCGCCCTCTGGGCGTTCTGCCGCTCGGGCGAGTTCTCCAAGTCCGTTCGGAAGCTCTACAGCGGACTCAAGGTCACATCGGGCACCCTGACCCAAGTTCCGTTCGACCTCGCGCGCTGGAGCGATGTCGCGGAGCGAGAGAATGTTAGTTTCCCGACGCCAGAATCCGATGACCCGACTCAGTGGGTGTTCAAGGGAGCACCTCGCGGCGCAACCTCGCCGCTCCACGTCGCCGTCGCCCGCCTCCTGGGCTACCGCTGGCCCGACCAGCAGCCCGATGCGCTCGACAACCACGCCGACAAGGACGGCATCGTCTGCCTCCCCGCGCTGCGCGGCGAGCGCCCGGCGGCCGACCGCCTGGCCGACCTGCTCGCGGCGGCCTGGGGCAAGGACTGGCACCCGCAGACCCTCACCGACCTGCTCGCCGCCGTCGGCCACCAGGGCACCCTGGAGGAGTGGCTGCGCGACGCCTTCTTCAAGCAGCACTGTGAGCTGTTCCACCACCGGCCCTTCGTCTGGCACGTCTGGGACGGGCACCGCGAGGGCTTCTCGGCGCTGGTGAACTACCACAAGCTCGACCACGAGGGTCTGAAGTCGCTCACCTACAGCTACCTGGGCGACTGGATCCGCACCCAGGAGATCGAGGCCAAGGCCGGCAAGAGCGGGGCCGGCGACAAGCTCGCCAAGGCCAAGGCGCTCCAGCAGCGCCTCGCCGCCATCCTCGAAGGCGAGGCCCCGCTGGACGTGTTCGTCCGCTGGAAGCCCATCGAGGAGCAGCCCATCGGCTGGCACCCCGACCTCGACGACGGCGTGCGCCTGAACATCCGCCCGTTCCTCACCGTCGCCGACGTGGGCGCGAAGGGGGCCGGCGTGCTCCGCTGGAAGCCCAACATCAAGTGGGGCAAGGACCGGGGCAAGAACCCGCCGGGCTCGCCGTGGGGCGAGGACCGCGACAACGACAAGCACCTGACGCTCGCGGAGAAGCGGGCGGC
>JAIBBQ010000006.1 GCA_019694595.1 Myxococcaceae bacterium | reverse complement strand
CGGTGCCGCCGCAGGCCGCGAGGGCGGCGCCCGCGCCGATGGCGGCGGTGGCGGTGAAGAAGGTGCGCCGGCTGCTGTCGATGGTCTCGTTCTTCTTGGTCATGGGGGTCTCTCTCGTGGACGGGGGGCGGGCGCTCACTGGGTCACGTCGTAGAAGGCGAGGCCCGGGTCATCGAGGCCGGGGGCGCCGTCGATGGTGACGGTGAAGCTGCGGGGGCCGAACTTGGCGGCGGCGGGAGCGAGCTCGGTGTCGGTCTTGTCCTTGGTCGCGGCGGCGGGCACCACGAAGCCGTTGGCGACGAGCTGGAGCACCACGAAGTGCTGCGTCTCGTCGGAGCCGATGGCGGCGGCGAGCTCGGCGTTGTCGGCGCGCGAGATGGACTTCTGCACGTCGGTGTAGGCGATGGCCGCGCCCTTCTCGGCGTTGGTGGCGAGGTCGACGACGTTCTTGATGCTGGCGACGAAGCCGGTGGGGATCTGCGCCGAGCCCGCGCCGACGTCGTCGGTGCCGCCCTGGGCGGTGAGGTACTTCACCAGCTTGGCTTCGTGATCGGTGTGCTGGGCGAGGAAGTGCTTGGCGATGGCCAGCACCACGCCCTGGTAGTGGAACAGCGGGTCGGCCACGGTGGCGGCGGAGATGACGCCGGCTCCGGCCTTGTACGTCTCGATGGCGTTGCGCTCGGCGCGGATGAGCGCCTTGAGGATGGTCTGGTCGTCGGCGGACTGTGCCTGGGCCGCGACGGAGCGGACGAGGACGGTGGCGACTCCGATTCCAGCGACGGTCTTGAGGACGGCGTCTCGACGGCTCAGCAGCGGCTCGTTCATTCGATCTCCGAGAGGGTCAGGGAACTTCCTCGACCTGTACGGAGACGCTCCCCGATCGGTTTGGTGACGGCGGGTCCGCGCCGCCAGAATGGCGGACCTTGAAATTTTCACGGGCGAGGCCCGTTTGAGCTAAAGCAACCACGCGGGACTCTTCGATTTTTCGATCTCGTCCGACGAAAGGCAGCCCGATGCGCGCACTGGTGCTGGCGGTGGTGGCGATTCCGGCGATGGCGCTGGCCGGGAGCGTCTACCTGAACGGGGTGAAGATCGACGGGGTCACCGGCCAGAAGTTCGAGAAGGCGACGGTGACCATCGACGAGAAAGGCAACGTGCTCATCGACGCGCCGGCGTACCAGGTGCGGCAGGTCGACGGCACGCCGCCTCCGCAGCCGCAGCCGACGGCGGCGGTGACGGCGCAGCTGACGAAGAAGTACTTCCTGGTCACCGAGCAGACCGCGGTGGGGATGACCGAGTACGACGTCGACGTGTACCTGAACAACAAGTTCTGGCGGAAGCTCAAGAGCGACGAGGAGCAGCTGGTGAGCGACGTCACCAAGAACCTGGTGCCGGGGAAGAACACGGTGCTGCTGGTGGCGAAGAAGCGGGCCGGGGAGTCGCGGCGCAGCTATTCGAAGGACCACGTGCTGCGGGTGATCATCGGCGAGGCGGAGGTGGCGGGCGACCGGGTGACGCTGACCAACCCGGTGGTGCGGTTCGAGCGCAGCGCGGCCGAGACGCAGGACGTGACCCAGGAGCTGTCGTTCACCACGCGCTAGGAGCCAACCTCTGTTCTCCATCGACGAGCGGCTGAGGGGGCTTCCGGCGACGGCGTCGCAGGTGGTGGGGCTGCACCAGTCGCTCAACCAGCCGCACCTCGCGGTGCCGGGGCGTCACGCGGGCCCGTCGCAGGCGTACATCCTCGGGCTGCGCGGGCCGCAGGGCTTCGCGGTCTTCGTCTACCTGTACATGGTGGAGAGCGGGCAGTGCGCGGTCTACGTGTCCGAGCACCGGGTGGTGAAGCCCGACGCGTACGAGCAGGAAGAATCGGAAGCCCAGGCCTTCGTGGAGTCGATGGGGTTCATGATGGACAACCTGAACTTCCGCGCGCGGCCGGCGGCGGAGCAGGAAGAGCTCTTGCGCACGCTGCCGGTGTTCCAGCGGGAGCCGCCCAAGCCCGAGGTGCTCTCGGGCGCGAGCGCGTCGAAGAGCACGCTGTCGGCCATCGGCAAGCTGCTGGCGTCGTTCTGTCTGGCGCTCATGGTGAGCGGGTGCGTGCACTCGGTGAGCGACAAGGAACGCGAGGAAGCGGGCATTCACTACGACCTCGGCGTGCAGTCGCAGGAGCAGGACCCGCAGCAGGCGCTCAAGGAGTTCGACCGCGCGCTGGAGCTCAACCCCGAGATGGCGGAGGCCTGGCACGCGCGCGGCGTGCTCCTGCACGTGGTGTTCGGCCGGGCGGACGAGGCGCTGGAGGCGTACCGCAAGGCGCTCGAGCTGCGGCCGAAGTTCTCCGAGGCGCAGACCAACCTGGGCAACCTCTACCTGGACCAGAAGCGCTACGACGAGGCGATCGCCGCGTACCAGAGCGCGCTCAACGACATGATGTACCGCACGCCGTTCATCGCGCAGGGCAACCTGGGCTGGGCGCTCTACAAGAAGGGCGACGCGGTGAAGGGCATCGAGCAGCTCAAGGCGTCGGTGACCCAGAACCCGAAGTTCTGCCTCGGCTTCCGCAACCTGGGCATCATTCACGACGAGCTCGGGCAGACCGAGGAGTCGCTCAAGTACTTCGAGAAGTTCCGCGGCGCGTGCCCCGAGGTGGGGGAGGCGTACCAGCGGCAGGGCGTGCTGCAGGCGAAGCTGGGCAAGATTCCCGAGGCGAAGGCGAGCTTCGAGCAGTGCATGCTCAAGGGACCCGACGCGCTGCGCGAGGACTGCTCCCGCCTCAAGGAGCAGCTCGGGCAGTGAGCACCTACGCGGACTTCGGCAAGTACCTCACGCAGCAGCGAGAGCTGCGCGGGTTGTCGAGGGCCGAGGTGGCCGCGGCGACGAAGATCTCCGCAATGCTGGTGGAAGCGCTGGAAGAAGGCCTGCCGGAGAAGCTGCCGGAGCGGGTCTTCGTGCACAACCTCATCAAGAGCTACGCGCAGGCGGTGGGGCTGTCGGCGGACGAAGCGGTCAACCGCTGGCACGAGATTCCCGGCGTGGCGCCGGAGCCGGCGGCGACCCCGCAGATGCTGGAAGCGGCGCGGCGCAGGAAGGCGCTCCTGGTGTTGGGAGTGCTCGTGGGCCTGTCGGCGGCGGCGTACCTGGTGGCGGTGGCGATGGGCGTGCTCCCTTCGCCGTTCGCGTCCTGAGGGCGACGCCCGCGTGGAACGCTTCGTCGAAGAAGGCCTGGTGCTGTCCGCGGTGGAGTACGGGGAAGCGGACAAGATCGTCACCTTCCTCACGAAAGGGCGCGGCCGGCTGTCGGCGTTCGCGGCCGGCGCGCGCAAGAGCAAGCGGCGCTTCGCGGGGGCGCTGGAGCCCGGCACGCACCTCAAGGCGCAGCTGGTGGAGCGGCGGGGCGACACCTACCGGCTGGACAAGGTGGACGTGGTGCAGAGCTTCTTCCACGTGCGCGACGACCTGGCGCTGCTGGCGCGCTCGCTCTACTGCCTGGAGCTGGTGCGGGAGCTGACGCGGGACGCGGAGCCGCACCCGGAGCTGTTCGAGGCGCTGCGGGCGTACCTGGTGCTCCTCGACGCCAAGAAGGCGGGGCCGACGTCGCTGCTCGCCTTCGAGCTTCAGGCGCTGTCGATGGCCGGGTTCCGGCCGCGCTTCTTCCCCTGCGCCAGCTGCGGGCAGGACATCGGCGACGCGCCGCGCTTCGACCCCGACGCGGGCGGCGTGCTGTGCCAGGGCTGTGCTCTGCGGGTGGCGGCGTCGGTGCCGGTGGCGGCCGGCGTGGCCAAGTCGCTCGCGGCGCTGCAGGCGGGGCTGCGCACGCCGCTGGAGAGCGACGTGCGGGCGCGGGCGCGCGAGCTGCTCAACCTCTTCATCGCGCACCACCTGGGGCGTCGGCTCAAGAGCGTGGACTTCATGGTGCAGGTGGGCGTCGACTAGGCGCGAGCGCCTTCAGCGCCGCGCGGCGAGCCGCTCGAGGTGCCCGGCGGCCGCGGGGGCGCCGCCCGCCTGCCGGAAGGCCTCGGCGATGCGCTGGGCCTGAGGCTTGCGGGTCAGCGTGTCGCGCACTGCCGCGCGCAGCCGCGCCGCGGTGAGCTTCTTCGGTGGCAGCCGCGCGCCGGCGCCGCAGTGCTCGACGTGGCGAGCGACCTCGAGCTGGTCGCGCCCGAACGGCACCACGCACACCGGGACGCCGGCGGACAGCGCCTTCTGGGTGATGCCCATGCCGCCGTGACACACCACCGCCGCGGCGCGCTGGAGCAGGGGACCGTGAGGCAGGAAGCGCTCCACGCGGGCGTTCGGCGGTGCCCGGAAGAGCGCTGGATCCACCGAGGCGGTGGTGGCCACCACCTGGACCGGTTCCTCGGCGAGGGCCTGCAGCGCGACCTCGATGAGCGCGCCGTCGTTCTGGAACTCGGTGGAGCAGGTGACGAGCACGAGCGGACGCTCGTCGGCTGGCAGCGAGACGACAGTGGCCTGGGCCGGGGGCTCCCAGAGGCCGGGGCCCACGAAGTGGACGTGCTGGGGCCAGGCGCGCGGGTACTCGAAGGGCTCCGCGGTGTAGGCGAGGACGCACGGCGGGCGGGTGGCGACGTCGGCGACGTGAGAGAGCGGGGCGACGCCCGCGGCGCTCCGCACGGCGTTGAGCGCAGGCAGCGCGCGGTCGTACAGGTGGTTCACCACGCGCCACAGGGCGGCATCGCGCAGTCGGCCGAGCGGGCCGGTGGCGGGCGTGAGGCCCATGCCCCAGGGCGGCACCCCGGCACCGCGCACCGGCAGGAAGTAGGGGGCGAAGGTGGCCCACGGCAGGCCGGACTGCTCGGCGGCGGCGGCGGCGCCCCAGCAATTGACGTCGGTGAAGAGCACGTCGGGGCTCTCGCGCGCGATGGAAGCGCGGAGGTCGGCCACCTCGTGCTGCCCGCGGTCGACGAAGGTGCGGCATGCGGCGGCGAGGGCGGCGGGGGGCGAGCTTGCCTTCCAGTCGTCGATCTCCCGCGCCTCGATGGCCGGGGCGATGGGGTGGGCCGCGAAGCCGAGCGCCTCGAGCCGGGCGACCTCGGAGGCGAGGGTGCACACGCTCACCTGGTGGCCCCGTCGCCGCAGCTCTTCGAGAGTGGGGACCAGGGGAAAGAGGTGGCCCTTGGCGGGCGAGGTGTAGACGAGCACGCGGGACATGGGCGCCTTTCGGTTCAGTCGAGGACGCCCTGGACCAGCTCACGCATCACCTGGGCGCAGGCGCGCGCGTCGAGGGAGAGGTCGACGCGCAGCACCTTCCACACGAAGACGTCGGTGGCGGCGATCAGCGCGGCGCGCGTGCGGGCCTGAACCGGTGCAGGCAGGGCCGCGAGGCGCGGAGAGAAGACCTGGTCGACCCAGTCGTGGTGCAGCGCGCGCCCGGCGTCGGTGATGCGCCGCACGGTGGGGACGGTGCGCTCCTGCGCGAGGAGGTGGAGGCTGCGCTCGCCCCAGGCCTCGTAGTGCTCGGCGAGCCCGGCCATCGCGCCGGTCACGTCTCCGGGGCTGGCGGCGAGCCGCGTGCCGCGCACCTCCTGCACGCCCAACGCGGTGGCGGCCTCGGTGAGGCCTTCCTTGGAGCCGAACCGGCGCAGCACGGTCTGGACGGTGACCTGGGCCTCCTCGGCGACCTGGGCCAGGGTCAGCGACTCGTAGGGGAGCCGGCCCACCAGGGTGATGGCCGCCTCGAGGATCCGGCGGTGCGTGGCGGCGGCCGAGTCGGCGCGGGCTCCCTGGGTGTACCGGCGCGGCCGGCGCTGACGGGGCGGCATGACGGCGATCTCTGCCCGGCTCACTATTTGATGTCAATCATGGGTAACACGAAATACGAGGTAGGTTGCGGTGGGAGATCTCTGGTGCCGCTCGCGCGTTGACGTTGTTTGATGCCCGCGCCTTCTCCCCGGGGACCCCAATGACGCGCACCCTGTTCTTCCTGTGTCTTGTGCCCGCGCTCGCGCTGGCCGACGACGGCTTCGGGCCGGCGAACCAGCGCCTCTTCGAGCAGAGCTTCGTGCGGGCCTGCGACGGCTTCACGGCGTACCTGAAGGCCTCGCCCGGCGCGAAGGACGCCCGGGAAGCCCAGGCCAAGAAGGCCTACGCCTGCTACCGCGCGGGGCGGGGCAACGGCGGCCAGGAGCTGCGGACGCTCGCGGACACCGGCGAGAAGGACTTCGCGCGGGCGTACGCGGCGTGGGCGCTGTCGCAGCTCGGCGAGCGGCAGTTCTCGGCGGCGCTGCCGCTGCTCAAGCAGGCGGCGTCCGGCGACGACCGGGCGGCGAAGGAAGCGCGCATGCTCTTCGTGAGCGGGGCGCTGCAGGAGATGGAGCGCCAGCAGTGGAACCAGGCGCTGGTGGTGAGCTTGGCCGACCAGGTGCTCGAGGTGGCGGACACGCCCGGGCCCAAGGCGAAGGCGCGCTACCTGCGAGCGGTGGCCAGGCTGAACGGTGGCGCGAGCGCGGCGCAGGGCGAGAAGGAGCTGCTCGAGCTGGGGCAGGGCGATTCGGAGTGGGCCGACGATGCGCTCTTCATGCTCGGGCAGCGGCGGGAGCAGGCGAACCAGTTCGTGGCCGCGCTGGAGAAGTACGACGAAGTGGTGCGCCGCTTCTCGGGCGTGACGTCGAACACCCGGGAGACGTGCGCGTCGCGGGCAGCGGAGATCCGCCGACCCTTCGTGACGCTGAGCCTCTCGACCTTCGAGCTGCCGGGGCTCAAGCCCCAGGCGTCGCTGGCGTACCGCAACGTGAAGCACGCCCGCTACGCGCTGTACCGGCTGGCGCTGGAGAAGCTCTCGGCGTCGGCGGCGTTCCGCGGCGAGACGGCCTACGGCGAGGCGATCGACGGCGCGCCGGTGAAGTCGTTCGAGGCGGAGCTGGCGGTGAGCGCGGAGCACGCGCGGGGGAGCACCACGCTCGACCTCGACGTTCCGGGGCCGGGCGCCTACTGGCTGACGGTGGACGCCGACGGTCAGAAGGCGAGCGCCTTCGCGCTGGTGACCTCCACGGTGACCGTGCTCAAGGCCTCGCGCTTCGACGCCACCGCGTGGGTGGTGGATGCGGAGTCGGGGAAGGCGGTGCCCGGCGCGAAGGTGACCTTCTTCGTGCACAACCAGGACACCGGGGCGAACAACGCGACCACGGTGGCGGCGGACGAGCAGGGGCTGGCGCGGCTCGAGCTCGGCGGGACGTCGCGGGCGGACGTGGTGGTCTGGAGCCGGGGGAACGACAGCTACAGCGGCGCGCGCGGCTCGAGCGGGTACTGGTCCCGCAGGCAGGAATACCTGGCGTACGTGCTGCGCGATCGTCCGCTCTACAAGCCGGGCGAGGTGGCGGAGTTCAAGGTGTTCCTGCGGTCCCGCGAAGACGGGCCGTCGGTGCCGGTGGCCAACGAGCGGCTCACGATGAGCGTGCGGGACCCGTCGGGGCGCGAGGTGGCGAGGCCTTCGGTCACCACGGGCGACTTCGGCACGGCGGCGTTCTCGGTGCCGCTGGGGGCGAGCCCGCAGCTGGGCACCTGGTCGGTGTCGATCCAGAGCAGCGTGCACTCGTTCCAGCAGGCGCCGGCCACCTTTCAGGTCGAGGAGTACAAGCCGCCCGAGTACAGCGTGTCCGTTGCGCCGCCCGCGGTGTTGCCGCCGCCGGGTGCCGCGCTCAAGGTGAAGGTGTCGGCGTCGTTCTTCTTCGGCGGTCCGGTGGCGAACGCGTCGGGCCGGGCGCTGGTGCGGGTCAGCGGGTGGAGCCACACGTGGGCGCCGTGGCCCGACGAGCAGACCGACGGCGACGTGTACGGCATCCGCCCCTTCTCTCGGTACGGGCGCGGGGGCGACTGGGACTACGGCTACCCCTACCGGCCGCAGCTGGGCAGCTTCACCCTGCAGTTCAAGACGGGCGCCGACGGCACCGCGGAGGTCGAGGTGCCTGCCCTCAAGGAACTCCAGGGCCAGACGGGGCTCGAGTACTCGGTGCAGGCGCTGCTCACCGACGCCTCGCGGCGCGAGGTGCAGGGCACGGGGGTGATTCACCTGAGCCAGGAGCCCGACTTCGTCGACCTGCGCACTGACCGCTTCCTCTACCGGCCGGGCGAGAAGGTGGTGGTCTCGCTGCGCGCGGAGGACGCCAACGGAAAGCCGGCCAACCCCGAGGTCGAGCTGCGGCTGCTGAAGCTGGGCGCGGGCGGGGCGGTGGGGGCGGTGCTGGCGAAGGGCGGCGTGGCGCTCGCGCAGGGCACGGGGACGGTGAAGCTCGACGCCGACGCGCTGGGGCCGGTGCGCGTGGAGGCGCGGCGCAAGGGCGCGGCGGAAGGCTCGCCCCCGCTGGACAGCTTCGACGTGTGGCTGACGTCGGACACCAGGCCCTTCATTCCGCCGCAGCCCGGGTTCTTCCTCTTCACCGACTCGGCGCCGCTCAAGGCGGGAGACATGCTGCGGGTGCTGGTGGTGGCCGCGGGCGAGGGCGGCCACGCGCTGGTGACGCTGGAGACCGACCGGGTGCTGGTGGCGCGCTCGGTGCCGCTGCAGGGGCGCGCGCGGTACGTGGAGCTGCCGTTGAGCGCGGCGATGGCGCCCAATGCGTTCCTGCACGTCACCCGGGTGGAGAACGCGTCGCTCTGGCAGCAGCAGCAGGCGATCCGCGTGCGCGGCGAGGACCACGAGCTCGAGGTGGCGGTGAAGCCTGCGCAGCCGGTGGTCGAGCCGGGCGTGAGCCTGGAGGTGGACGTCGCGGTGGGCGGGCCCAAGGCCGGCGAGCTGGAGGTCGCGGTGACCACGGTGGACGAGGCGCTCTACGCGCTGGCCCCGGAGCCGAAGGACTTCCTGAGTTTCTTCGGTCGCCGCGCGCGGCAGCAGCTGGTGCAGACCGCAAGCAGCTTCAACTGGCGCACGTACCGTCGCCCGCTACCGCCTGCGCAGGTGACGCAGAAGACGACGGCGGCGACGGCCAGGCCGCCGGTGGCGGAGGCGTCGAAAGAGGAGGCGGTGGCCGACCGCGCTCCCCCCGCGCCGCCGATGGCCGCGCCGGCGGCGAGCGGGGCGGGTCGAGGCATGAACGCAGGCCCGGCGAAGGACGCCAAGCGGGCCAAGGCCGACGACTCGCTCGACCGCGAGGACGGCCAGGCGCAGCCGCCCTCGGGGCAGGAGCCGGTCAAGGTGCGGAAGAACTTCGCCACCTCCGCGGGCTTCCAGGCGGCGCTCTCGGGTCGGCAGCAGGCGCCGGTGCGCGCCAAGCTGCGCCTCACCGACTCGCTCACCACCTGGCGCACCACCGCGTACGTGGTCTCCCAGGGGCCGCAGCTGGGCGTGGGCCGCGGCACGGTGCGCACCGAGAAGCCGCTCATGGTGCGGCTGCAGGCGCCGCGCTTCTTCACCGAGCGCGACGAGGTGACGCTGTCGGCGATCGTCACCAGCCGCCTGGCGACGACGGCGCAGGTCGAGGTGGCGCTCTCGGCGAGCGGGCTCAAGCCGCTGTCGTCGAGCACGGTGAAGCTGAGCGTGGAGCCGGGCAAGGACGCGCGGGTCGACGTGCGCTTCCAGGTGGTGGAGCCGGGCGAAGTGAAGGCCAAGGCGATCGCCCGGGGCGGCGGCAAGGCAGACGCGATGGAACTCACCTTGCCGGCGGTGGTGCACGGAAGCGCCCAGCGGGCCTTCTTCGCCGGGCGGCTGAGCGAGAAGTTCGGGTTCGACGTCGAGCTGCCGGAGAAGCGCAAGGCGGGCCAGACGCGGCTCGAGCTGCAGCTGTCGCCGTCGCTCCTGGCGGTGATGTTCGACGGACTGCCGTACCTGGCGCAGTACCCGTACGGCTGCGTCGAGCAGACGCTCTCGCGCTTCGTGCCGGCGACCATCGCGGCGGCGGCGGTGAAGGACCTCGGGCTCCCGGCGAGCCGGGTGCCGCCCAACCTCGGCGACATGACGCAGGCGGGTCTCAAGCGGCTGGTGGACTTCCAGCACGGCGACGGGGGCTGGGGCTGGTGGCAGACGGACAGCACCAACCGGTGGATGAGCGCGTACGTGGTGTACGGGCTGTCGCTGGGTCAGGCGGCCGGGCTGCAGGTGCCGCCCGGGATGCTGGAGCGCGGCCGCAGCTTCCTCACCGGGGCGCTGGGCGGGGCGCTGAACGACCCCGAGACGCACGCCTTCATGACCTACGCGCTGGCGGCCACCGGCGGGGCTCCCAAGGCCGCGCTCGACGCCGACTTCGAGGTGCGCACCCGCCTGTCGCCGCGGGGCCGGGCGCTGGTGGCGCTCTCGCTGCTGGCGGCGAAGGACCCGCGGGCCCGCATCGCGGTGGAGAACCTGGACGACGTGGTGCGGGCGGCCAAGGAGCGCTCCGACGCGTCGGTGGGGGCGGCGAATGATCCCTGGAGCACCTCGCAGGCCATCGAGGCCACGGCGTGGGTGCTGCTGGCGATGGTGAAGTACGACGTGAATTCCCCCAACGTGAAGCCGCTCACCGACTTCCTGGTGCTGCGGCGCAACGGCGGCAAGTGGCGCTCCACGCGCGACACGGCCTTCGCCATCTACGCGCTCGCCGAGCTGGCGCGGGTGGAGAAGGCGTCCGCGCGCAGCGGCACCTTCGTGGTGCTGGTGAACGGCAAGGAAGTGAAGCGACTGTCCTTCGCCAAGGGAGGCCTGGACCTGGTGGAGCCGTTGGTGCTCGCGGACGCGGCCTTCAAGCCGGGGGCGAACCACGTGGAGGTGCGCCGCGACGGCGGTGCCACCGGCTACTTCGCCGCCACCTGGGACGTGTACAACCAGAACGACTTCATCAAGGGCGTGGGCGGCGACGTGAAGGTGAAGCGCAGCTACGTGCTGCTCGGCAAGCCGTCGCTGGAGAAGGGGCAGGCGCCCACCGAGTACGGCATGCCGGTGGAGTCGGGCATGCGGGTGCGGGTGGACCTCGAGGTGACGGCGAACAAGGCGGTGGAGTTCGTGATGGTGGAGGACCTCAAGCCCGCGGGCTTCGAGGCGGTGCTGCTCAAGTCAGGCCCCGAGGTCTGCAGCTACCAGTGCGCTCACGCCGAGCTGCGCACCGACCGGGTGGCGATGTTCCTCACCAGTCTCAACGTGGGGACCACCAAGCTCAGCTACGAGCTGCGCGCCGAGGTGCCAGGCAAGTTCGCGGCGCTGCCCGCCCGCTTCGAGGCGATGTACGCGCCGGAGCTCCAGGCCACCGCCGACGAGATGCGCTTCGAGGTCACGGACGTGGCGGAGCGCGGGGTGGCGGCGCAGTGAGCGCGCTCGACGTGGTGTGTCTGGGGGAGTCGCTGGTGGACTTCATGCCCGCGTCCGGCCGCGGCAAGCGGGTGCGCGAGGTGGACACCTGGGTGCGCTGCCTGGGCGGCGCGCCGGCGAACGTGGCGGTGGGCGTGTCGCGGCTGGGCGGCAAGAGCGCGCTGGCGGGCGTCACCGGCGACGACGAGCTCGGCTGGTTCCTGTCGGAAGAGCTGACCCGCGAAGGCGTCGACGTCTCGCATCTTCGGCACTCGAAGGACGGGAAGACGGGCCTGGGCTTCGTCTCGCTCACCGCGACGGGGGAGCGCAGCTTCCTCTTCTACCGGGACACCGCGGCCGAGCTGCTGCTCGATGGGCGCGACGTGGACCAGGCGTTCTTTGCCAGCGCGACGGTGCTGCACCTGGGCACCAACTCGCTCCTGCGCCCCAGCGCCCGCGACGCTTCCTTGAGCGCCGCGCGCGAGGCGAAGGCGCGCGGGCAGCTCGTCTCCTGCGACCCCAACCTGCGGCTGCACCTGTGGAAGTCGCCGCAGGAGCTGCGCGGACTGCTCGACGAGCTCTTGCCGCTGGCCTCGGTGGTGAAGCTGTCCGACGAGGAGATCGAGTTCGTCACTGGCGAGAAAGCGCCCGAGAAGGCGCTCGAGCTCCTCGCCTCGCGCGGGGTGGCGCTGCCGGTGGTGACGCTGGGCCCCAGGGGCGCGGTGCTGCGCTTCCAGGGGCGAACGGTGTCGGCGCCGGCGCCGCAGGTCGAGGTGGTGGACACCACCGGCGCGGGCGACGGGTTCATGGCGGGGCTGCTCACCGAGCTGACGCGCGCGGTGAAGGACCGCGCGGGGCTGCAGTCGCTCGAGCCGGGGCGGCTGGAGCCGATGGCGCGCTTCGCGTGCCGCGTCGGCGCGCGGGTGGTGACCAAGCTGGGCGCGGTGGCGGGCCTGCCGCGCGCGGCAGAGCTCACCGGCTGACGAACGGAGTAGAGTTCGGTCTCCCGCGTGAGGCCGCTCTCGCACAGTGCGATGCAGAAGCTCAGCAGGCGGCTGCTCCGCCGCCGGTTGCTCGTGGCGCTCGACTACGACGGCACCCTGGCGCCGCAGCCCCGGCGGGGGAACGACCCCAAGCTGCCGGAGCGCGCGAAGCGGCTCCTGGCCCGGCTCGCCCGCCACGTGCACTGCGTGGTCATCTCGGGCCGCGCCTTCATCGACCTCAAGCGGCGGCTGTCGGGTCTGGAGCTCGACGCGGTGGTGGGGAACCACGGCTGTGACGACGGCCAGGTGCGCTGGCGGCTGATGCGGCAGGTAGCGGGCTGGAAGGCGACGTTGCTACCGGTGGTGCGCTCGCAGCCCGGCGTGCGGCTGGAAGACAAGCGGTACTCGCTGTCGATTCTCCTCTCGACGGCGCGGCACCCGGCGCGGGCGCGGCGGGCGGTGGAGCGGGCGGCGGCGCAGCTGGAAGGCGCGGCGATCTTCGGCGGCCGGCAGGTGGTGAACGTGGTGTCGGCGCGCGCGCCGCACAAGGGCGACGCGGTGTCGCGGCTGCGGTGGCGGACCAAGGCGACGACGGCGCTCTACGTCGGGGACGACGTGGGCGACGAGGACGTGTTCCGCCTGGGGAAGCAGGGCTGGCTCACCGGGGTGAAGGTGGGCCGCGGCGGGCGGAGCGCGGCGCGCTACCGGGTGCGCTCCCAGCGGCAGGTGGTGACGCTGCTGGCGGCGCTGGTGGAGGCGGCCGAGGCGAAGGCCAGGCGGTGAGCGCCGGCTAGAAGCTGAAGGTCGCCGCGACCTGGAAGCGGAACACGTACTGCTCGGCGATGCGGAAGCGCGCGCCCGGCCGGTCCACCCGGAAGTCGAAGTTCGGGTTCACCTCGAGCGGGTTCTTGGTGAGGTCCACCACGCCGGTGCCGTCGAGGTCCTGCCCGACGAGCTCGCCGGTGAGGGAGTGCTCGGTGCGGTAGCCCAGCGAGGCGAAGGCCTTGAGCGCGATGAACTCCGCGGCCTGGCCGGTGAAGCCGATCTGCCCGCCCAGCTCCATGAAGTCGCCGGTCTGCAGCAGCTTGCCGAGCATGTCCGACAGCTCGTTCTCCACCCGGCCCTGCGAAGTGTAGGTCACCCAGCCGCGGAGGTCGAAGGCCACCTTCTGGTGGGCGGCGAGCTTCTCGAAGGCGGTGATCTCCGAGCCGAAGACGAAGCCGCCCACGTGCTGCGGGTGAATGCCGGTCTCCGCGCGCACCCACGGCCCCTGGCCGCAGTTCTCGGGGTGGCTGAGCCGGGTGGCGGAAGCGTCGTCGCAGTTGGAGTACGCGCCGGGGCCCACGTAGGGCAGGGTGTAGTGGAGCTGGAAGTAGGGCTCGGCGATCTTGATGCGCTTCGAGATCGAGGTGCTGAACTGGTAGCGGTGGACGCGGTCGCCGATGGCGCCTCGGCTGGCGCCGGTGGTGGGCACCGACGGGTTCAGCTGCGCGGCGGTGGGCGCGGTGTAGTCGAAGGCCACCACCCAGGTCGGCTTGGTGTCGTCCTTGGCCTGCACGAAGGGCGCCCACGCCAGGCCGAAGGTGAGGTTGCCGAGGCCAGACCGGAAGCTCGCCGACGAGTCGCCCACCTCGAACAGGTGGCCCGTGCCCTGGCCGGGCGACGCGCAGCCGCCGCCGGAAGGGCTCTGGCAGTTGCGGTACAGCGTGGTGTTGGACTCGTCGGTGCCCTTGGAGAAGGTCCAGCTGCGGTCCTGCTGGAAGACGATGGGCACGCCGATGTGCAGCTCGAGGTTCTGGTACAGGCCGATGTGGGCGTCGAACTTGAGGCGGGTGTCGACGAGCTGGTAGCGCAGCTCGGACACGTCGCGCAGGCCGCCGGCGAGGTCGTCGTGCCACTCGCGGTCGATGCGCCCCTTTTCCTGGACGCGGTCGAAGGCGATGTCGAAGAACATGCCGAACGGCTTGTTGTCTTCGAACGATGACGCGACGCGGGTGATCTCCGCGGGCCAAGCGGCCACCGCGAACGACAACGAGGAGAGGATTGCCCAGCGCGCGGCGCGCGACATCGCGCGAGGACCGTAACGGGGGCCCCCCAGGGGGTCAAGAAACCGCCGGCGCTTCACCGCGCGCCGAAGGCCGCGCCGCCAGGCCGCGAGACGTCGCCCAGCAGGGTGCGCAGGCGCGCGACCTCCTTCTCCAGGCCGGCCTGGTCGGTCTTGGGCACCGACTCGCGGGTGGTGGCGTGGCTCTCGAACGGGTCGATGACCTTGTCGCCGCGCATCAGCTGGTAATGGAGGTGGGGCGCGAAGCTGTGGCCGGTGTTGCCGGACTTGGCGATGACTTCGCCCTTCTTCACCTTCTTGCCCGGGGTGATGCCGGCGGGGATCTCCGACAGGTGCAGGTACATCGCGGTGCGGCCCTGGCCGCCCGACTCCAGCACCTCGAGCGAGTTGCCGTTGCCGCGGAAGTTCCACGTCTTGCGGCCGATGGTGCCGTCGAAGGTGGCCTTCACCGGGGTGCCGATGGGGGTCTTGAAGTCGACGCCCTTGTGGCGGCGCCCGTCCTTGAGCAGCGAGGTGATCTGCTCCCAGGAGTCGAGCGGGCCGTCGACGAGGGTGAGCTCCAGGGCCTCGCCGGTGGGCGCGTAGTAGCGGGGGAACTGCGCCGTCTTGGGCTGGAAGCGGTAGGCCTCGAAGGTCTTGCCCAGCTTGCGCGAGGTGAAGCGCACCGCGTGGACCAGGGGCTCCTGGTTGGGGCGTTCCTCGTAGAGCGCCTGCAGGGTGTCGCCCTTGAGCAGGTCCTGCGGCACCTGGAGCCACCAGACGAGGGTGCGGTTCACCACCTGGGTGAGCGCGGTGCCGGTCTTCTGCCCGACCTGGTCGGTGATGGCCTTCTCGAGCGGCCCCTGGATGGTGGTGGACAGCACCTTGATGCCATCGGGCGCCGGCGCGGCGGCGACGGCAGGGGCGGCGGCCACCGGGGCGGCGCCAGCGGAAGGCGCAGGCGCGGTCGGCGCGGCGGCGGGGGCCGTCGGGTCGGCGGCGGCGACCGGGGCGGCGTCGGCCGGAGCGCCGGGGGCCGCGGTGTCCTGGGCGACGGCGGGGGCCGGGGTCTCCGCGGGCGTGCCGCGGTGGTTCCACCAGTAGATGCCGCCGCCGATGGCGCCAGCGAAGAGGGCGGCGACCGCGAGCCCGGCGACCGGGCTCTTCTTGGGGGGCGCACCGAGGGTGGGCAGTTCGGGGGGCATCAGGCGCTCCTGAAGTGGAAAGAGGTGTGGCCAGGGCACCCTATTCCCGGGGGAGCGCGCGCCAAGTTTTCTGCCACACGCCTGTAGCGCCTCGAGGTCACTCGTCGGCGGGCGAGTCGTCGCGCAGGCCGAATTCCTTCATCTTGGTCTGGAGCGACTTGCGGCTGATCTGGAGCAGCTTGGCGGCGCGGGTGACGTTGCCTTCGGTCTCCTCGAGCGCCTTGGTGATGAGCTCCTTCTCGAGCTCGGCGGCCTTGGCCTTCACCATCTCCTTGAGCGGCGTCTCGCCGGGGGCGTGGGTGCTGTCGGCGCTGCTGGCCGAGGCGCCCTGGCTGGGGGCGCGCACCGAGTCGGGGAGGTCCTTGATCTCGATGTTCGGCCCGTCGGCGAAGAGGAGCGCGCGCTCCATCAGGTTCTCGAGCTCGCGGATGTTGCCCGGCCAGGCGTAGCCCTGGAGCAGCGCCAGCGCCTCGGGGGCGATGCCGACGATCTTCTTGTTGAGCCGCTGGTTGTACTTCTCGATGAAGTGGCTGCAGAGCTTGGGGATGTCGCTCTTGCGCTCGCGCAGCGACGGCAGGGTGATGGGGACCACGTTGAGGCGGTAGTAGAGGTCCTTGCGGAAGCGGCCGGCCTCGATCTCCTCTTCGAGGTTGCGGTTGGTGGCGGCGACCAGGCGCACGTCGACCCGGGTGGTCTTGATGCCGCCGACGCGCTCGAACTCGCTTTCCTGCAGCACCCGCAGGAGCTTCACCTGCATCTCGACGGGGATCTCCGCGATCTCGTCGAGAAAGAGCGTGCCCAGGTCGGCGAGCTCGAAGCGGCCGGGCTTCGACGTCACCGCGCCGGTGAAGGCGCCGCGCTCGTAGCCGAAGAGCTCGGACTCCATCAGGTCCTTGGGAATCGCCGCGCAGTTGATCTTGATGAGCGGCTTGTCGCGGCGGCTCGAGCCGTCGTGCAACGCGGTGGCGATGAGCTCCTTGCCGGTGCCGGACTCGCCGGTGATGAGCACGGTCGACGGCGAGTCGGCCACCTTGTCGATGACCTTGAAGATGTCCTGCATCTGCGCCGACTCGCCGACGATCGCGGCGCGCGCGCGGCCGTCGCGACGCACGTCGCGCAGGTTCGCCTGGTGGGTGCGGGCGGCCTTGGCCACCACCACCTGGAGCTCGGCCTGCTCGAAGGGCTTGGTGACGTAGTCGAAGGCGCCGAGCTTGATGGCTTCCACCGCGGAGTCGACGGTGCCGTGGGCGGTGATGATGATCACCGGCACCTCGGGGTGGTTGACGGTGACCTGCTTGAGCAGCTCCATGCCGCCGGTCTGGGGCATCACCAAGTCGGTGACCACCACGTCGGCGCCGTTCTTCTCCAGCTCGGCGATGGCCTGGGCGCCGTCGGCGGCGACCGCCACGTCGTACCCTTCCTTGCGGAGCATGGCGGCGAGCACCTTGCGGAGGTTCGCCTCGTCGTCGACCACCAGCACTTTGGTCACGCCGGGTTGATTCGCTGCAAAGCCCGCGCGGGTCAAGGCCCGTGGCGTTTTGTTTGCAAGCGCGGCGGTTGGCCCGTCTCATGGCCCCCCCGATGGCGGACGAGAAGCCACAGTCGAGCGGTCGCAACGCCACGCTGGTGGCGGCGGGCATCCTGCTGTCGCGGGTGATGGGCCTGGTGCGGCAGCGGCTCTACGCCCACTGGCTGGGCACCAGCTCGCCCGCGGCGGCGGCGCTGGCGGCGGCGCTGCGCATTCCCAATTTCCCGCAGAACCTGCTCGGCGAAGGGGTGCTCTCGGCGTCGTTCATTCCGGTGTACGCGCGGCTGCGCGCCCAGGGCCGCCACCAGGAAGCGGAAGAGGTGGCGGGCGGCGTCTTCGGCCTGCTCGCCTTCGTGCTCGGGCTCATCACCGCCGCGGGGGTGCTGGGGGCGCCGCTCCTGGTGGACCTGCTCGCCCCCGGCTTCACCGGCGACACCCGGGCGATGACGGTGACGTACACCCGGGTGCTGTTCCCCGGCACGGGGCTTCTGGTGATGTCGGCCTGGTGCCTGGGCATCTTGAACAGCCACCGGAAGTTCTTCCTCTCCTACGCGGCGCCCGTGGCGTGGAACCTGTGCATCATCGCCGCGCTGCTCGCCTTCGGCGGCCGGGTGGAAGCGAACGAGCTCGCGCTGTACTCGGCGGTGGCGACCTCCGTCGGCGCGGTGGCGCAGCTCGTGGTGCAGTGGCCGGGCGTGCGCGCGGTGCTCGCCCACCTGCGGCCGTCGGTGCGGCCGTCGCACCCCGGCGTGCGCGAGGTGTTGAAGGGCTTCGGGCCGGCGGTGCTCTCGCGCGGCGTGGTGCAGCTGTCGGCCTGGCTCGACGGCGCCTACGCGTCGCTCATCACCGAGCGCGCGGTGGCGGTCATCGCCAGCACGCAGACCATCGCGCTGTTGCCGGTGTCGCTCTTCGGCATGGCGGTGAGCGCGGCGGAGCTGCCCGAGATGTCGGCCGATGCCGCGCACGGCGGGGGCGAAGAGCGCAAGGCGGCGCTCATCGCCCGGCTGGAGCAAGGCCTCAACCGCATCGCCTTCTTCGTGGTGCCGAGTGCCTTCGCGTTCCTCACCCTGGGCGACGGGCTGTCGGGGCTGTTGCTGGAGTCGGGGCGCTTCAGCGCGCGCGACTCGCGGCTGGTCTGGTACCTGCTCATCGCCGCCTCGGTGGGCCTGCTCGCGCAGACGTCGGGCCGGCTGTACGCGTCGGCCTTCTGGGCGCTCAAGGACACCCGCACCCCGCTGCGCGCGGCGCTGGTGCGCGTGGGGGTCAACGCGGTGCTCGGGTACACCGCCGCGCGGCTGGCGGCCCCGGCGCTGGGCCTGCCGGCGGACCTGGGCGCGGCGATGCTCACGCTCGCCTCGGCGCTGTGCGCGATGCTGGAGACGCTCACGCTGAGGGTGCGCCTCGCCCGCGAGCTGGGGCGCGACGTGCACGCCTCCCGCGCGCTGATGGGCAAGGTGGTGGTGGCCTCGCTGCTCGCCGGCGCCGCGGCGCTCACGCTCAAGGTGCTCGCGGTCCAGCGCTTCGGGGCCGCGCCGCGCTGCCTGGAAGAGTGGGGGGGCGAGCTGCTCCCCAGTCCTGACCTGAGGCCGTACCTCTTCGCTCCGGCGCAGATCGCGCTCTACGGAGCGGTGTACCTGGGCCTCGCGGTTGGCTTGGGCGTGCCCCAGGCGAAGGGGTTCGCCCAGAGGCTCAAGCGCCTGATTCGACGGGGGTAATGCGTTTCGGGGTCGAAACCCAGAAACCAGTTGAATCTCCCTGACGTAGTGCCGTTACCATCGCGGCCCTTTCGACGGAGTTCGAGGGGTTCGCGATGCACCGCCGAGCCGCCATGGGGGCGCGCCGGCACAACCGAAGCTCGAGGAGAACTGTGATGAAGAAGGGTCAGCTGATTGCCGGTGCGGTGGCTTCGCTGTTCGCGATGGGCGCGTACGCGGGTGACGCGAAGGCGCCTGCCAAGGACGCCAAGGCGGCCGCGGGCATGGTCAAGTGCACCGGCGTCAACGAGTGCAAGGGCAAGGGCGCCTGTGCCGGCGCGGGCAACTCGTGTGCAGGCAAGAACGAGTGCAAGGGCAAGGGCATCACCGCGCTGAGCGAGGCGGACTGCAAGACCAAGGGCGGCACCGTGGTCGCCGAGGCCGCCAAGCCGATGGGCAAGGACGGGGCGAAGAACTCCTGCTCCGGCAAGAACGGCTGCTCGGGCAAGAAGTAAGCCGCTGACTTTGGCTTCATGATGCGGGCTGGCTTCGCGATCCGCGGGGCCAGCCCGTCGTCTTTGAGAAGGAGGTCGCGACGTGTTCCAGCGCGTGGAGCTCGGGCAGGGCGTGGGCTTGCGGGGCAAGCACTACGGGCAGTTCCTGGAATCGAAGGTGGACGTCGCCTGGGTGGAGGCGATCAGCGAGAACTTCATGGCCACCGGCGGGCGGCCGCTCGCGGTGCTCGAGCAGGTGCGTCGCGATCGACCGGTGGTGCTGCACGGGGTGAGCCTGTGCGTGGGCTCCACGGCGCCGCTCGACCAGCAGTACCTTCGCGAGTGGAAGGCGCTGCTCGACGCCATCGAGCCGGCGATGGTGTCCGACCACCTGTGCTTCGGGCGCGCCCAGGGCCGCTACGTGCACGACCTGTTGCCGGTGCCCTTCACCGAGGAGTCGCTGGCGCACGTGGCGGACCGCGTGAAGCGGGTGCAGGACTTCCTCGGGCGGCAGCTGCTCATCGAGAACGTGTCGAGCTACCTGGAATGGAAGTTCTCCACGATGACCGAGTGGGACTTTCTCGCCGAGCTCGCGCGCCGCGCGGACTGCGGAATCCTCCTCGACGTGAACAACGTGTACGTGAGCGCGCGCAACCACGGCTTCGACGCCCGCGACTACCTCGACGGCATTCCGGTGGACCGGGTGGGCCAGTTCCACCTCGCCGGCCACTGGGACCGAGGCGACCTGCTCATCGACACCCACGAAGGCCACGTGTGCGACGACGTGTGGGCGCTCTACGACGCGGCGGTGAAGCGCTTCGGCAAGGTGAGCGCGCTCATCGAGTGGGACGAAGGCGTGCCCGAGCTCGACGTGCTGCTGGCGGAGAGCCGCAAGGCGGCCGAGGTGGAAGCGAAGGCGCTCGCGCCGCGGAAGAAGAAGGCGGCCGGGGGCCGGCGATGAGCGCGCTGGCGGCGCAGCAGGCGGCGCTGTTCTCGCTCATCACCCGCGACGGGCGCACCTCGGTGAACGCGGAGCTGCTGGTCAAGGGCGGGGCGCTGAGGGCCCAGACGCGCGTCGACGTCTACGGCGAGATGTACGTGCTGCGCACCCGCGACGCGCTGCGCGACGACTTCCCCCACGTGGCGAAGCTGCTGGGGTCGGCCCGCTACCACCGCGCGGTCGCCGCCTACGTCGCGCGCTACCAGTCGACCCATTACTCGCTCGCCAGGCTGGGGCACGCCTTCGCGCACGACCTCGCGCGGCACCCGCCGAAGGGCGCGCGCGGGGACCTCGCCGACCTCGCCGCGCTGGAGTGGGCGCGGGCGGAAGCGTTCGTCGCCGAGGACGCGGCGGTGGCCACGGCGGCGTCGATGGCCGCGCTGGGCGCCCAGCTGGGCGCGGCGCGCCTGCGCTTCGTGCCGTCGTTCCGCCTGGTGCGCACCCGGCACGACGTGGGCCCGCTGTGGGCGGCTTGCGAGCACGGGGGCAAGGTCCCGCGCGCGGTGAAGCGCGCCACGAAGGCGTACCTGGTGTGGCGCAAGGGGCTCGCGGTCTTCCACGCCGCGGTATCGAAGGACGAGGCGAAGGCGGTGGAGTCGTTGCAGCTCGGCGAGACGGTCGAGGCGGCGTGCCTGGCCTTCGAGAAGCGCAAGGACCCCGCGAAGGCCGCCTTCACCGCCATCGGCTCCTGGGTGACCGAAGGCATGTTGCGCGCGCCCTGAAGCGTCCGGGCCCGTGGTAGGGCGCCGGCATGCACGCACTGCTGGCGGTGGCCTTCCTCGCAGCGGCGCCTCCCACTCCGGTGGAGCGGCCGCGCCTCGCGGTGCTGGTGGTGATCGACCAGCTGTCGGCGGGTACCTTCGACCAGCGGGCCTTCTCGCCGACCGGGGGCATGGCGCGGCTCAAGACGCAGGGCTACCGGGTGCGCGAGTGCCGCTACGACGGCGTGCCCACGCTGACCTCCGCGGGTCACTCGACGCTGGTGACGGGCACCTGGGCCGAGCTGCACGGGGTGGTGGCGAACGAGTGGGTGGACTGGGAGACCGGCGAGCCGACGTATTCCACCGAGGACCCGGCGTACCGCGTGGTGGGGCGCGATCCGCGGCCGCGCGACGGCACCTCGCCCCGCTTCCAGATGACGCCCACGCTGGGCGACGCGCTCAAGGCCTTCGACGCGCGCGCCAAGGTGGTGAGCATCTCGGGCAAGGACCGCTCGGGCATCCTGATGGCGGGGCACGCGGCGGACCACGCGCTGTGGGTCGACCCGTTCAGCCCGCAGTTCGTCACCAGCACCTTCTACGAGAGCGCGCTGCCGGCCTGGGCGGCGCCGGTGAACCAGGCGCTCTTCGAGGCCTTCGTGTCGCAGGTGAGGCTCGCGCTGCCCGCGGGCGGCATCACCGGGCTCAACGCGCAGAACGCCTTCGCCGCGGTGGACGCGGGCAGCGAGCTGCCGTCGGAGGCCGACGCCTGGCAGCCGCTGTTCGAGAAGGCGGAGGTGGACCTCGCGCTGGCGGCGGTGAAGGGGGAAGGCCTGGGCAAGGACGAGGTCCCCGACTTCCTCGCCATCTCCTTCTCGAGCCACGACTTCCTGGCGCACGAGCACGGCAGCGACTCGAGCGAGGTGGTGGCCGACTTCGCGCGCATCGACGCGCAGCTCGGGCGGTTGCTCGACGGGCTCGACCAGCTGGTGGGCAAGGGCCGCTACGTGCTGGCGCTGAGCGCGGACCACGGCGGCAACCAGGTGCCGGAAGAGCTCGCGAAGCGGAAGGTGGCCGCGGGCCGCATCGACCCCAAGGCGCTGCTCGGCAAGCTGAAGGCGGAAGCCGACCGGGTGCTGGGCAAGGGCGACTGGCTCAAGCAGTTCAAGACGCCGGGCTACTACGCGACGGCGACGGGCCGCGAGAAGGTGGAGGCGGCCTACCCCGCGCTGCGCGCCGAGGCGCGGCGCACCCCAGGCGTGCAGGACCTGCTGTCGCTGCGGCGGCTGCTCGACGGCACCGAGACGAGCGCGCTGGCGCCGCTCTACCGCCGCGGGGCGTACCCCGGGCGCAGCCCCGACTACCTGGTGCTGACCCGGGCGTACTGGATGACGGGCAAGGACCCCGCGGGCCACGGCACCTGGCTCGACTACGACCGCAGCGTGCCCTTGCTCTTCATCGGCGGCGGCGTGCCCAGGGGAGAAGGGGGCAAGGCGCTGGCGGTGGACGTGGCGCCCACGCTGGCGTCGCTGCTGGGCGTCCCTCCGCCGCCCGCCTCGCAAGGCACCGCCTTCCGCTTTTAGAACCTGCTACACGCGCCGCACTTCTTTTCCGCTGGAAGGGTCTCTCACGCACATGACGAACGTTCTTCGCGCCGCCGCCATCGCCACCGCGCTCGTTGCTCTCCGTGCTTCCGCGCAGGACGCCGACGCCGGGGTCTCCGCCGTGCCGCACGTCGCCACCTCTCCGGTGGCGGACGCCACCGCCATCACCCAGGTGGATGCTGGCGTGCCCGAGGCCGCCGCGGTGCCGCTGGCGAGCGAGCACCCCGACGACGTGGCGCCGCCGTCGACGGTGCCGGCGCTGGCGCGCTGGTACGACCGCGTGCGCCCGTACGGCTACGCCAAGGTGGGCGTGTTCTACACGTTCCCCGCGCAGGACGATCAGCTCCTGGGCAGCAACGGCGGCTTCCGCCTGGCGGCGCTGCGGCTCGGCATGCAGATCTCCCTGGCCGACTCGCTCACCGTCGTCACCTCCATCGAGGGCAACGCCCGCCGACCGTCGGCGGAGGACCCCACGGTGGGCACCCGGGTCGTCGACCTGCGCGACGCGTACCTCGACTGGACCTGGTGCCGCGGGGCGACGCTGCGCGTCGGCCAGTTCAAGGCGCCGTTCTGGGCCGAGACGTTGCTGGGTGACGACCTGCTGCCCTTCATCACCCGCTCGCCGGTGTCCGACGGCGTCCTGCCGCCCGAGGGGTTTGGCCCGCAGACCACGCTGACGCTCGACCGGCAGATCGGACTCCAGCTCTCGTCCTCGCGGCTCGGCGGCGAGACGTTCGGGCTGCGCTACGCGGTGGCGGTGGTGAACGGCAACGGGGCCAACCAGCTCTTCAACGACAACAACATCGTCGCCCCGGTGGGTCGCCTCGAGGTGGACCTGATGCAGAAGGTCACCCTGGGCGTGAACGGCTACTTCAACGTGAAGACCGACGGCATCCGCACCAACCGGCTCAACGTCTCGCAGGTCGGCTACGGGGCGGACCTCAAGGCGCGGTGGGAGTGGCTGAGTGCGCTGGTGGGCGTGGTGGGGCGCAGCTCGACGTACGGCACCGCGGGCCTGCCGGCGGAATCGGCGATCGGCGTGCTCGGCCAGGTGCACGGGCTGTGGGCGAAGTACGGCATCGAAGGCGGGGTGCGCGTCACCTACTTCGAGCCGTCGAGCACCCAGGTCGACGACCAGCTGATCGAGATCGCCGCCATGGCCGGCTACCGCTTCAAGGCCTGGCCGGTGCGCACCATCTTGCAGTTCACGCACCGGCAGGAAGCGGCGGCGGTGGCTGTCCCCAACGACAGCCTCGATGCCATGCTCCAGGTCGCGTGGTGAGGTGACGCATGCGCCGGGTCCTGTGGCTGTGTCTCATCGTCGAGCTGGGCTCCTGCACCAAGGGCGTGCAGCCGGCGACGGCGTTCAAGGTGAACAACCGCGCGCAGCTGGTGGGTGGGCAGCGCGCGCTGGGTGACGTCGGCGACTTCAAGCTGTCGAACGGCATCATCCACGCCATCGTGCAGGACGTGGGCTACTCGCGCGGGTTCGGCGCCTTCGGCGGCTCGCTGATCGACGTCGACCTGGTGCGGGCGAACAAGGCGAGCGCCACCCAGGGCGTGCAGGGCAACGACTACTTCACCGAGATGTTCCCCGCGTTCTTCCTGCAGGCCATCGAGCCGGCGAAGGTGGAAGTGACGGCCGACGGCAGCGACGGCGGCCCGGCGATCATCACGGTGAGCGGCCGGGGCGGCGACTTCATCTCCATCGTGAAGATCGCCAACGACCTGCTGATCCCCAAGGTCGATACCGACTACCAGGTCCAGTACATCCTGGAGCCGGGCAAGCAGTACCTGAAGGTCGTCACCACGGTCTTCAACCACGACGCGCAGCACCGCGACTCGCAGTACCCGCTGGCGATTCCCTTCGGCTTCATCACCCTGCTCGGCGAAGGGCAGCACCTCTTCGTGCCGGGCGGCGCGGGGTTCGACATGCGGTACTACCTGGAAGAGGTCGTCTACAAGCGCATGTCGATGCTGGAAGCGCTCCCGGGCGCGGTGAGCTCGATGTGGGCCACCGAGGGCAACGGGGTCAGCTACGCGCTGGCGGCGAGCCCGGAGAACGCGAACTACATGCCGACGCACCGGGACTTCTACCCGGAAGCCACCGCGCGCGACTCGCTGCTCATTCCCATCGCCAGCTCGAGCTTCCTGGGGACCTTCTGGGCGCGGCCGCCGACGGTGCTCAAGTACAACGACTCGTTCAGCTTCACCGGCTACCTCGCGGTGGGCTCGGGCGACGTGGCCTCGGTGCAGAAGGTCATCTACGAGATCAACGACGGCGAGCGGGGCAAGAAGCCCACGCCGTACGGCACGCTCTCGGGCCGGGTGGTGGAAGCGGGCTCGCTGGCGCCGCTGGACAACATCTCGGTGGTCATCCAGGCGGAGAACGGCACCTACCAGAGCCAGGCGCGCACCCAGGCGAAGGGCTTCTTCTCGGCGCCGGTGCCCAAGGGCCGCTACCGGGTCATCGCGGTCGACGGCGTGCGCACGGTGGCGGTGGCCGACGGCTACGTCGACGTCGACGAGAAGGGCGCGGCGACCCAGAACCTGACCATGGAGCGCCCCGCGGAGCTCGAGGTGACGGTGCGCGATACGCAGGGGCGGCTGATGCCGAGCAAGGTGTCGGTGGAAGCGGTCTACGCGCAGACGGGCAGCGAGCCGCCGCGGCACTTCCTCTACGATCTCAAGGTCGGCGAGCGCTTCCTTCCCTCGGACCTCGCGCCGGACACCGACGACCCCGAGACGCGCCGCTACCTGGAAGGGGCGTGGCTGCTGCCGTCGGGCTCGACCAGCCGCCAGCTTCGCCCCGGGCACTACAAGGTCTACGCCTCGCGCGGCATGGAGTACGCGGTGGTGGCGAAGGAAGTCGACGTGAAGGCGGGGGTGCGCACCAGGCTCGACTTCGCGCTGGACCAGGTGCTGCCGACGCCGGGCTGGGTGAGCGGCGACTTCCACGTGCACAGCATCAACTCGGTCGACTCCTCGATGGGGCTCGACGAGCGGGTGGCGAGCTACGCGGCGGAAGGGGTCGACGTGGTGACGTCGACCGACCACAACTACGTCACCGACTTCGTGCCCACGGTGGACAAGCTCAAGCTGAACGACTGGCTGAAGAGCGTGGTCGGGCTCGAGCTCACCTCGCTGGAGATGGGGCACTTCAACGCCTACCCGCTGGCGCTCGACCCGGGCGCGGTGACCCACGGCAGCTTCCGCTGGTTCCGCCGGCCGCCGGGGGAGCTGTTCGCGCAGCTGCGCGGGCTGGGGAAGGACCCGCAGCAGACCATCGTGCAGGTGAACCACCCGCGCGACACGGTGCTCGGCTACTTCAACGCCTTCAACATCGGCACGTACACCGGCACGCCGATTCCGCCGACCAGCAGCTTCCCGCTCGACACCTCGCCGCTGCCCGACGGCGGCGTCTCACCGTACGATCCGTCGAACTTCTCGCTCGACTTCGACGCGCTCGAAGTCTTCAACGGCAAGCGCGACGAGCTGATCTTCACCCGCACGGTGCCCGCGGTGCCGCCGCCCGGGCCAGAGCCGACGCTCAAGCCGTGCGCCCCGGGCCAGGTGGCGGACTGCATTCCGGGGGTGGGGGAGATCATCCACACCAAGGTGACCTTGCCTGACGGCGGCACCCAGCTGCAGCCGGCGTTCCCGGGCGCGCTCGACGAGTGGTTCACCCTGCTTGGGCAGGGCCGCCACATCACCGCCACCGGCAACAGCGACAGCCACGGCCCCAAGGCGGAAGCGGGCACGCCGCGCACGTACATGAAGGTGGGCGACACAGCGAACGGCTCGATGCGCGGGCTGTCGGAAGCCGCGGTGATGGACGCCATCCGCCGGGGGAACGTGCTGGTGACCAACGGCCCGTTCATCGAGGTGACGGTGAACGGCCAGGAGATGGGCACCACGGTGGTGGCGCCCGACGGCGCCATCGACGTGCACATTCACGTGCAGGCGGCGCCGTGGGTCGACGTGTCGCGGGTGACGGTGCGGCGCGGCGGCAAGACGATGGGGCTGCACCCCGACATCCTCGAGGTGATCCCGGTGAAGCCGTCGGACCAGGTGGAGCGGCTCGACGTGGTGAAGCACTACACCGGCATCAGCGACGGCTCGTTCATCGTGGTCGACGCGCAGGGCGACAAGGACATGTGGCCCGTGCAGACGCCGTACGAGCAGGCGAGCATCGAGATCTCCGACGCGGTCGGGGTCATCGGGGCGGCGTTCGGCTTCGGCAACAAGTACGGCAAGTACAAGCCGGTGAAGGTGCAGCAGTGCAAGCCGTACGCGTTCACCAACCCGGTGTGGGTGGACCGCACGCTCAAGCAGTCGCTCAAGGCGCCGAAGCGGGTGCTGCCGGTGAGCGCGAGTGAGCCGTACGAGCCGGGGCACCTGGTGGACCTGAGGCGGCTGTATGGCGCGTTCCACTCCGACCCGGAGTAGCGCGCTCGCCGTGCTGCTCCTGGGCTTCGCCGCCCAGGGGCACACCGCCGGCTTCCACAAGCGGCTGTTGCTGCAGGTCAGCCGCACCGCGCTCGACGGCGTGCTGACGATGGACGTGGACTCGGGCGAGCGCTGCGCCCAGCTGCGCGCCGGGGCGGACCTCGACCACGACGGGCTGCTCGACGCGGGCGAGCGACAGCAGCTCAAGGACCGGCTCACCACCATGGCCACCCGGGCGCTTCGCCTGGACATCTCGGGGGCCAAGGTGGCGGTGGTGGTGACCAGCGCCAAGCTCAACCTGCGCGACGATTTCACCACCGGGAGCGGGGGTGTCTCCCTGGCGTTGCTCCTGGGCATGGTGCACCCCTACGCGGTCACCCCTGGAATGACCCTGACGGTGGAAGACACCGCGCCGGACTTTTCCCATGTGGAAATCGAGGTTCAGCAGGTGCCGGCGGCCGATGCGGGCTTGACGCCGGCCTCGAAAGGATCCCTGGAACCGGGGCAGAAATTGAAAGTCCGGCTGGAGGCTCTGGGCAAGCGATTGTGACCCTTGCTAGAGGGGCGGTTCCCGTTTTGCGAGGAGCCGTTGCCGTGAGCACTGATCAGGGTGGTTTTGGCGGTCCCAAGAAGCCGAAGGCGACGTTCGGCGACGTGATGCTGGGCATTCCGTCGGGCGGCAAGGACCGCGACGGCGGCGGCAAGGGCAAGGGCGGCGACCGCGGCGGCGATCGCGGCCGGCGCGACGACCGAGGCCGGCGTGACGACCGCGGCCAGCGGCAGGCCGCCGAGCCGGCGGCCCCGGCGGCTCCGGCCCCCGAGAAGAAGGCGGGCCCGATGGTGGTGGTGCGGCGCAGCAACGGCGCGGTGGAGACGCGCACGGTCGACGCTCCGGCGGACACCGCGGTGGAGGCGAGCGCCGCCACCCAGGCCGACGCCCCCGCTGCGGCCCCTGCGGCCAAGCCGTCGGCGCCGCGCATGGTGCCGGTGAAGCCGAGCCCCCTGTTCGAGGAAGTGCCCGAGGCGCAGTCGTTCGCCGAGATGCTCGCCGAGTCGCAGAAGGGCGAGGCTCCGGCCAAGCGCCTCAAGGTGGGCGACAAGGTCAAGGCCAAGATCTTCCAGCTCGGCGCGGACACCGCGTTCCTGTCGGTGGGCGGCAAGAGCGAGGCGATGATCGAGCTCCAGGAGCTCAAGGACGAGGAAGGCATTCTGCGCTTCGGCGTGGGCGACGAGGTCGAGGCCCACGTGGCCGAGGCCGGCGCCAAGGGCATCATCCTCTCGCGCAAGCTGGCCAAGGGCGCGGCGACCATGTCGCGCCTGATGGACGCCAAGGTCTCGGGCATGCCGGTCGAAGGCATGGTGCTGTCGGTGAACAAGGGCGGCCTCGAGGTGGCGGTGGGCGACGTGCGCGCCTTCTGCCCGGCGAGCCAGGTCGACGTGCGCTTCGTGGGCAAGCTCGACGGCTTCGTCGGCGAGACGCTCACCTTCCGCGTCTCGGAAGTGCGCGACCGCAACGTGGTCCTCTCGCGGCGCGCGATCCTCGAGGAAGAGCAGAAGGCCAAGGCGGAAGAGACCCGCAAGACGCTCGGCGTCGGCGCGGTGCTCAAGGGCACGGTGGTCTCGGTGCAGAACTTCGGCGCCTTCGTCGACCTCGGCGGGCTGGAAGGCATGATTCCGGTCAGCGAGCTGTCGCACGTGCACGTGGGCCACGCCCGCGACGTGGTGAAGGAAGGCGACATCGTCGAGGTCGAGGTGCTGCGCATGGAAGCGGCGCAGCCCGACTCGCCGGACAAGGCCAAGCGCAAGGAGCGCATCACGCTGTCGATGCGCGCGCGCCAGGAAGACCCGTGGAAGGCGGCGGCGGCGGAGTTCGTCGAAGGCGCGCGGCTCAAGGGCAAGGTGGTTCGCCTGCAGCCCTTCGGCGCCTTCGTGGAGCTCAAGCCGGGCATCGACGGCCTGATTCACGTCTCGGCGATGAGCGATCGCCGCATCGCGCACCCCAAGGACGTGCTCAAGGTGGGTGAAGAGGTCGAGGTGGTGGTCGAGAAGGTCGACCCCGCCGAGAAGCGCGTCGGCCTGCGCCTGGTGAAGGACGGGCAGCCCGTCGGCGCGGCGTTCGCGTCGGCGCCCGAGGCGTCGGCGCAGGCGTCGGGCGGCGCTCCGGCGGCCCCGGCGGCCCCGCGCCCCAAGCGCGGCACCATCGTCACCGGCAAGGTGGAGCGGGTGGAGACCTTCGGCATCTTCATCGCCTTCGAAGGCGGCAAGGGCCTGATCCCCGCCAGCGAGACCGGCACCGACCGCGGCACCGACCTGCGCCGCACGTTCCCCATGGGGACCGAGGTGAAGGCGGCGGTGATCGAGATCGAAGGGCAGAAGCTGAAGCTGTCGATCCCCGAGGCGCAGCGCATCGAGGAGCGCGCGGACCTCGAGGCCTGGAAGAAGAGCCAGGCGCCCCAGGGCGGCGGCAAGGCGGGCTTCGGAACGCTCGCCGACAAGTTCAAGGGACTGAAATTGTGAACTGGTGACGTTCGGATCGAGAGACCGAACGCTCCTCGCGAGTTCAGGGAAAGCCTGAAGGGGCGGGCCGCAACGCGCTCCCTGCAAAGCGTGCGCATTTGGTATGAGGGGGCCCCTTTCTTGCGCACCCTGAGTTCTCGACTGGCAGTCAGCTGGGTCCTGGCGGCGGCGATGCTGCTCGGGCCGGCGCGCGCGCAGGCCGAGGAAGTGCCGCCCAAGCTGGGGCTGCTGCTGCTGCTCAAGGTGCTCAGCTACGACGCCAACCTCGACGCCCACGTGGCGGCTGGCGCGGAGTTCGTGGTGCTGGTGCCCTTCGTGCCCGCGCAGGCGGCGTTGGCGAAGGAGCTGCTCGCCGTGGCCGCGGGCCTGGAGGTCGACCAGGTGTCGGGCCGCAAGCTGCGCTTCGAGTCCGTACCCCAGGCGAGCCTGGAGGCCACCGCCGCGTCGGCGAAGGCGTCGGCGGTGCTGGTGCTGCAGGGCTCGCCCACGGAGCTGGTGGAAGCGGTGCAGGCCCTGGGGGCCAAGAAGAAGCTGTACACGCTGGCGCTCGAAGAGGCGCCGGTGAAGTCGGGCATCGCGCTGGGCGTGACGCTGAACAACGCTAAGCCGCTGCTGCTGGTGAACGTGCCGTCGGCGCACGCCGTGGGGGCGTCCTTCAACACCGCGGTGATGCGGGTGGCGCGGTTGTTCCAGTAGTCCTTTTTCGAGGGGGGAGTCGTGAAAGTCTGGTTCCTCAGTCTCCTGGTGGCCGGGGCCGCGAGCGCCCAGGCCGAGCCCGACGCGGGGGTGGACACGCCCGTCGCCGCGCCGGCCGACGCCGTGCAGCCCGCGCCCGCGCCCACCGAGGCGGCCAGCCCCGTGCTGGTCCCCGCGTCGGTGCACGACGTGGCCGACCTCGACCTCGACACGCTGCTCGACACGCCGGTGGTGTCGGCCTCGAAGCGCGAGCAGCGCTCCTCGCAGGCGCCGGTCTCGGTGAGCTCCACGTCCGCGGAGGAGCTCGAAGGCACCGGGCTCATCTCGCTGTGCGACGCGCTCCAGTACGTGCCGGGCGTCGACTGCCGCCGCGGGCCGATGCGCAAGGCCGCCATCTCGCTGCGTGGGCTGGGCTCGAACTTCCTGTCCAACCGGGTGCTGCTGCTCACCGACGGCCGCCCGGAGACCGACCCCTGGACGGGCATCTTCTACCCCGACGAGACGACCCCGCCGGCGAACCTGAAGCGGGTCGAGATCATCCGCGGGCCGGGCAGCTCGGTGTACGGCTCCAACGCCTTCAGCGGCGTCATCAACGTGCTGACGCGCGACCCCGAGGATCTCATCGCCCAGGGCAACCAGGTGGGCGCGGAAGGCCGGCTCTTCGGCGGCGCCGACGGCACCCTGCGCGCGCAGGTGACCGCCGCGGGCAAGACGGGCGACCTGAGCGGCCTGGTGAACTACTCGGGCTACCGCACCGACGGGCCGCAGCTGCTCAACGACCCCGACCGCAAGGTGGTCGACACCCAGGAGTGGGCGTCGGTCAACCAGGTGACCGGCAAGCTGAAGTGGAAGTACGTCACCGCCAACGCGGGCTACACGGGCTCGGCCATCGGCCGGCCGGGCGGCCTGGAGTTCACCACCGTGGGCAATTGCGGCCGCTGCCACGCGACCCCCAACGACTCCGAGGCGGTGCAGAACTTCACCGCCGACGTGCGCGCCGATGTGCCGGTGACCGACGGGGTGAAGGTGTTCGGCGACGCCTACGTGCTCATCAAGCGGCGCGACGTGGTGCTGCGCAACGACGTGACGCGCGAGCCGCAGGAGTTCATCGGCAAGCGCCGGCGCGTCGGCGGCGAGGTGCATGCGCAGGTGACCCAGGCGATGTGGAACGCCATCGGCGGCGTGGACCTCAAGGTCGACGACGTGAACAACACCAACATCTTCTCGGAGCTCTCTCCGTCGGACCTGCGCCAGACGGTGCTGGGCGTCTTCGCCGACGGCGAGGTGCGCCCGATGGACAAGCTCCGGGTGTCGGCGGGCCTGCGGTACGACCACGTCATCATTCCCGACATCGTGTGGCGCAAGCCGAGTTCGGAGCTGAGCCCCCGCGCCGCGGTGATCTTCAGCCCGCTGAAGGACGCCTCGGTGCGCGCTTCCTACGGGCACTCGTTCCGCGCGCCGTCGCTCGCCGAGCTGGCGATCAACCAGCAGATGTACGCGGCGACGCTGCTCGGCAACCCGGACCTCAAGGCGGAGCGGCTGGACGCCTTCGAGCTCGCCGCCGACTACCACCCGGAAGACAAGGGCCTGCGGCTCACCGGCACGGTGTTCTTCAACTTCGCGAAGAACCTCATCAACCCCGTCTTCCTCGGCGGCTCGACGTCGCAGTTCCAGAACATCGGCACCGCGAACGTCTACGGCGCGGAGCTGGAAGCCGAGGCCAAGCTGCCCAAGAACGTGGGCTCGGTGACGGCGGGGTACCGGGTGCTCGACACCCACGCCACCGGGACCGACGCGCTGTCCACCGGGCGGCTCGACTACGCGCCGGCGCACCGGGTGAGCCTGCACGCGCACTTCACGTACCAGGACATGCTCTTCGCCGACTTCTACGGGCTCTTCCTCTCGGGGAGACAGGACGCGGGGCTGCTGGTCGACGACGCGGGCAACGCGACGTCGCACGCCAAGCTGCCGGGGTACGTGGTGGCGGGCGCGCGGCTCGGCCTGCGGCCGCTGGAGCACGTCACCGCGTCGGTGTCGGTGATGAACCTGTTCAACACGCGCTACGAGGAGACGCTGGGCTTTCCGGCGCCTTCGACCCGCGTCTTCGCCGAGCTCAAGCTCGCCTACTGAGAGGAGAGACACATGAAAACGACTGCATGGGTTTCTCTGGTGGTGGTGGCAGCGCTGAGCGGCTGTCAGCTCTTCGACACCCGCGCGCAGGAAGGCAGCACCCGCCGCGGCCCGAAGGGGTTCGACCCGTACGTGGGCGGCAAGTCGGGCGCGGTGCGCCTGGGCCTGCAGATGTTCAAGGGCTGCGCGATCCTCGCGACCGGTGAGCCGCTGGGGAAGGGGAGCGCGAAGCTCGACTACCCGGACAGCTGCCCGCGGCACCCGCTGCTGCCGCCGGTGCCCGCGACGCCGACGCCGGAGCCGATGCCCATCATGACGGGCACCGACTACTTCCTCGGGCAGCTGGCGCTGGTGGACGAGGTGGAAGGGCTGCACGACGACCCGTCGCAGCCGGCGGCGCCCGCGGAGTGGATCACCCGCAAGTCGCTCTTCAACGACCTCGACTGGCGGGGTCTGGGCGTGCAGCACGACGACTTCCTCGAGGCGGGCGGCTCGCCGCTGGGCACGTACGAGAAGCGCGTCACGTATGGCGGCGCGAACTGGATGAACGCGCTCGACGACGAGTTCCTGGTGGAGCTGGTCGACGGCGACGGCAACGTGCGCTCGTCGCAGAGCTACCGGCGGCTCGACTTCCTGGCGCAGAACCCCATCGCCCAGCACACGCGGGTGACGTGGAGCATCTCTCCGGTGGGGGCGCCCAAGTTCCCGGGCGACCTGACGCTGCACCAGGCGCCGGCGGGCGGGCCGAACGACGCGCCGGTGGGGCCGCCCACCAGCACCACCATGGTGCGCATCGAGCTGGCGACGCAGGCGCACCCCGAGAAGGTGGTCAACGTGCCGGCCGGGCTGTCGGGCGACGGCGCCTTCCGGGTGAGCTGGAGTCAGCTGCCCAACCGCACCTTCCTCTTCCCGGTGCGCTTCACCGCGCCGGAGACGCTGCCGCCGAGCTGCTACGGCGCCGACGACACCAAGGTGCCTTGCACCTTCGGCATTCAGCCCAAGGTGACCTTCAGCACGCCGGCCAACGGCGAGTTCTACGTGCCGGGCGAGTCGTTCGAGGTGACGGCGGCGGCGCTCGACGGCGCGGGGAACCGGCTGCACCCGGCCGACGCGCTGCCGTCGTGGAACGAGTACGCGCGCGGGCAGTCGAACGGGCTCATGTACTTCAACCTCTTCCCGCTGGTGGCCTACGGCGAGGTGGACAGCATCGCGGGGCTGGCGTTGACCGGGCCGACCCAGAACATGCGCTTCTCGTACACGCGCGGCGGGCGCGACCAGCTGTTCCTGGCGGACTTCGCGTTGGGCGGGGCGGACTCGGGGCGGGCGATGGTGGTCTTCCCCACGCCGGCGGCGGCGGTGGGCGCGCTGGTGGGCGGGCGCGACGCGCCGGTGCCCACGCACTACCGCTTCACGGTGCCGGCCGACGCGCCGGCGGGCACGTACCTGGTGGAGCTCAAGCTGCACCGGCAGTTCCTCGGTGAGCGGGTGACCAAGGCGACGCCGTTCTACTTCCAGGTGGGGCAGGCAGAGCGGACCAGGTTCCCCGGCCGGGTGGGCAACTGCCAGCTCTGCCACCGCGGGCCGCTGTCCTTGGACAACGTGCGGCACGGGTTGCCGGTGGACTTCATCGAGGGCTGCAAGACCTGCCACAACATCGACGACAACGCGGGCTCGCGCTCGGTGGAGGTGATTCACGAGATCCACATGTCGTCGACCAAGTTCACCGCCCGGCAGAAGAGCGACTGCTCGCTCTGTCACCTGACCAAGGAGAGCACGCTGCGGCCGAGCCTGGCGGTGTGCGGCTCGTGCCACCCGGGGGTGCACGGCAACGACTACTTCCAGATGCAGCTGCAGCCGACCGCGGGGCCGGACACCGGCGTGCCGGACCGCTTCTCCAACTGCGCGCAGTCGTGCCACGCGCTGCGTCCTCCCCAGAACCACCTGGTGCCTGCGCGATGAAGACCTCTCTCTCGTTCGCAGTGGTCGCGGTGCTGGCGGCGGGCTGCGCGTTCCAGCTGCCCGAAGGCAGCGCCGATGCTGGCGCGCAGCCGGTGGCGAAGACGGAGTACGTCGCGCCGGCCGACGCGGGCGTGCAGGTGAATGGCTACCTGTGGGACCCGGAGGCCTTCTTCGGGGCGCTGGCGGCCTGCGGGCAGGACTGCCCGATTCCGCCGCTGGTCTTCTCGGGCATCCCGCTCTTCGAGGGCGCGCTGCAGCGGCAGGCGCCGGTGGCGCTGTTCGACCCGGTGAGCACGGCGCCGGTGGCGGCCGGGCTGACGTCGGCCGCGGGGACCTGGAACCTCGCGCACGTGCCGGCGCGCACGGGGGTGCCGTTCTTCCCCTTCGCGCCCGCGCGGGCCTCGGCGGCGCTGCCCGACGGCGGCTCGACGACGGGGTACCTGCCGACGCTGACCTTCCGGCCGGTGGCGACCGGGGGCTGGGGCCAGTGCCTGGGCATCTCGGCGGTGCAGGCCTCCGAGAGCGGCATTCTCGACGCGGTGGCGCGGCACGAGTCGACGACCACCACGACGTACACCGCGAAGGACCTGGTGGACCCGACCAAGTTCGGCGGCGTGGCGGTGCTGTGGGCCTTCCAGCCGGGGCCGTCGTCGCTGCGCGTGCCGGCCTTCGGGGTGAACGCGACGTCGACGGGCGGCAAGGTGCTCAAGGTGGCGTGGGCGCCGCCGGGCGTGTTGCCGCCGATGCTCAACCAGAGCCCGCGGGGCTTCTACGTGGCGGACGACCCGGCGACGGCTTCGGCGGGCATCACGGTGGTGCTGATGCCGGCGGGGCCTCCCGCGCCGGTGACGCTGGCGCTGGTGGACCCGGTGAAGGACGAGAAGACCGGGCGGCCCTGGCAGTTCTTCCCGCTGGGGCAGGTGGTGCTGGCGCCTGGTGTCGTGAGCTACGGCGAGCTGCAGGGGCTGTTGCCGAGCACCGGGGGCGGGGCGCCGCCGCGCTGGCTCTGCCTGCCGTAAGAGCGCGGGTCAGCGGTCGGGGCAGACGGCCTTGAGCGCGCCGAGGTACGGCTCGAAGCCGGGCGCGATGAGGCCGAAGTGGTCGACGCCGGACAGCTCGACCACCTTCACGTTGAGGCGGCGCTTGGCGTACTTGCGCGACTGGTCGACGGGGACGAGCTGGTCGTCCTTCCCGTGGAGGAGAAGCGTGGGCCAGCGCGGCTCGGGCAGCTTCTGAGGGTCGGCCTGGGCCCAGATCTCCGGGATGCGGGACGACGGCCCTCCGAGGAAGGCAGCGACGGCGTCGTTGCCGAGGTGCTCCGCCTCGGCGCTCTTCAGGTCGGCGATGGGGGCGAGCGCGACGACGCCGCAGAGCTGGGTGGCGGTCTGGGAGCCGAGCCAGAGCGCGAGGTGGCCGCCGGCGGAGTGGCCGCTCACCACGATGCGCTGGTCCTTGTAGGTGGCGGCGACGAGGCCGAGCGCGGCCTTGAGATCGTCGAAGGTGGCGGGGAAGCCGCCGCCCGCGCCGGCGCGGCGGTACTCGGGGAGCGCGACGCGGTAGCCAGAGGCGACCAGCGACTCGGCGAGGGGCTTCAGGTGGGCGCGGTCGTACGCGGGGGACCAGAAGCCGCCGTGGATGAGGAAGACGAGCGGGAGCTGGGTGGGCCTGGGCGGCGAGTAGACGTCGACCACCCCGTCAGAGTGCTTGGCGTAGTGGAGCGTGGTGGGCGTCAGGGGCGCCGCGGCGAGCAGGAGCGAGAGCAGCATGGGCGCGATGGTGGCGCATCGGCGCGGGCGGCGGAAGGGTGGACGGAATTCTGGAAAGGACCGGCCAGCTTTGGTCGAATGCCGCGCTCATTCGGGGAGGCGCAATGAAGAAGGTCCTGGCGGTGGCGGTGCTGGCGCTGGCGTTCCTCGGCTGCCGCAACGTAAGCAACGGGGTGTGCAACATCTGCTCGAGCGCGAAGTCGGTGGACACCTCGCAGTGCGGCGCGCAGGGCGTCACGTACCACTGCGCGAGCGCGAAGATCGTCGAGAAGACGGACAACAGCTGCGGCTCGAGCGACGGCGGCACGTATCAAGCGTGCGAGTTCAAGGATTGCGACATCGGCTTCGACTGCAAGAAGATCGCGACGTACGGACCGTGAAGGGGGAACACACAATGAGGAAGACGATTGGCGTGGTGGCGGTGCTGGGACTGATGGCGTGCGGCGGCGGCGGCGGCGGTGGCTCCGGGGGCGGCAGCGGCGCCTCGGGCGGAGGCAGCGGCGGCAACAAGGACGCAGGCGTGAGCGCGGGCCTCGGGACCTGCACCACGGCGCTGGCGGATGCGGGCATGGTGGGCGCAGCGGATGCCGGCTGCAACCAGCTGGTGAACTGCGCGGAGGAGGTGTCCTTCACCTACCTCGACAACAGTTTCAGCAAGCCGACGCCGATGGGCGGCACGGTGGCCGACGGGCTCTACGCGTTGACGGCGGTGCGGGTGTACGGCCTGGGGCCGACGGGGCCGGACGCCAAGGTGCGGGTCACGTACCTCAAGAGCGGCAACACGATGTACGGGTCGCTGCAGGCGAACGGCTCCATGGCCCACTCGCAGGGCACGGTGAGCTACTCGGGCACCGACTCGACCTTCGCGGCGACCTGCCCGTCGGTGGGCTCGATGACGCGCGCGTACACGGCGGACGCGGACCACTGGTACGACCTCGACGTGAGCTCGCAGCGCACGGTGGCGTACGAGTACACGCGGGTGAAGTAGCGGCCGAAAAGAAGAGCCCCGGAGCGCTCTCTGGGCGCGCTCCGGGGACTCGGACAGCGACAGCGTTTCAGCGAATCTCGCAGCGGGCCTGCCACACGTCGGGGTAGCCGGCCGGGCAGTTCACGTGGATGTTGCCCGAGACCTTGGTCCAGCCCCCGGTGACGGTGGTCTTGCGGCCGTCGATGCGGCGGCTGCACTGGGCCTGCACCCGGCGCTCCTTGCCGGTGTGGTTGGTGCCCTTGGTCCAGCCCGACGCGCCGTTGTCGACGGTGATGCCAGGGGTGCTGGCCGTGGTGGCCCAGGCGGTGGCGGCCCCGCAGCTGCAGCCGCCGTACTTCGGGTACCGGGCCCAGGTGCCCCAGCCGCTGCAGAGCGCCTGCTCGGTGGTGGAGGCGGTGTCGTCGGCGGTGGCGACGACGGTGCCGTTCTCGTCGACGGTGACGCCCGCGACGTTGTCCCCGCCGGCGGTCTCGTCGAGGTCAGCGGGGCCGCACGAGGCGGCGAGGAAGGCGATGGCGAGTGCAGCGGTGAGCGTCCGGGTCATGTGCGGCTCCTGGTGAAGAGGGATTGAGCTCCCTGCGCCAGGAGGCCTCGGACCGCGCGCCCTTGCGTACATGCGCGCACAGCGGCGTCGAAGCCGCGTAACTCGCGAAGATCAGAACGGGATTCAAGTGCGTCCGCCGGCGGAAGGGCGAGGCCCCCCTCTCGGTCAGAGCAAGCGGCGGAGGCTGACGTCCCACTCGCCCTGGAGCTGCCCGAGGAGCTTCCGGGCGGAGGCGGGGGAGAGGGAGAGGCGTTCCTCGAGCAGGGCGAGGGTGCGCTCGTGGAGCGACTGCCGGGCGGCGTTGAGCCAGCGGGAGACCGACGAGGCGTTGACGTGGAAGATGGCGGCGATCTTCTCGAGGGGGAGCTGCTCCAGGGTGTGGAGCTTGAGGGCGAGGCGCTCGCGGCGCTCGAGGCCTTCGAGCGCGGCGGCGAAGGCTTCCTCGAGGAGCGGGCCGTAGCGGGTGGCGAGCGCCTGGAGCTCGTCGTCGCGGGAGCTGATGGCCTTGGCGTCGGAGTAGTTGGCGGGGAGCTTGCCGCTCTGGAGGACCTCGAGCGCGAGGCGGGACGCGGTGACGCGCAGCCAGGCCTTCAGGGGGCCGGTGCCGCGGAAGTCGAGGAGGCCGGGCGGGCGGCCGGGCTTCGCGGGCACGAGGAGCATCAGGCGCAGGCGCTGGGTGGCTTCCTGGGCGGTGTCCGCGCCGAACTTCTTGCGCAGGGCTTCGGTGGTGGGCGCGAGGTACTCGCGCTCGAAGCGCTCGAGGGCGGCGTCGTCTCCGCGGGCGCAGGCCTGCGCCAGCTCCAGCTCGTCGGCGGCGGTCATGGGCGGCGGGCAGGAGCTTGGAGCGACGCGATGAGCTGGTCGAGTTCCTTCAGGTGGAGAGGGGAGTCGTCGTCGGCGGCCATCACCGGGCGGGCGGCGAGGGCGAGCGCGAGGGCCTCGGCGGGGGCGCTCTTGGCAAGGAGGCGGGCGCGGCCCAGGTTGGTCAATGCGAGGGCGCGGCCCTCGAGCTTCTGGGCGGCGAGCTGCTCGTAGCGCTTCCGCGCGTCGTCGAGGTGGTGGGTGCGCCAGAGCGCGTCGGCGAGGCAGACCTGGCCGAGCGGGCGGACGTCGGCGGCGACGCCGGGAGCGTCGGCGAGGGCGGCGGTGGCGCGGGCTTCCTGGAGGGCGGCGTCGCTCTGGCCGGTGGCGAAGAGGAGGTCGACCAGGGTGAGGCTGAAGTTGAAGTGCCACTTGGCGGTGGGCGAGCGGGTGCGGGCGCAGCGGACGGCGTGGCGGGCGAAGGGGAGGCCCTGGTCGGGGTGGCCTTCGAGCCAGGCGACGTTGGCGAGGGCATCGAGGGGGAAGGCGCTGCGGGCAGCGTCGGGGCCGTCGAGGCGCTCGAAGGCGTCGGCGGCGAGCTGGAGGTGGGCGCGCGCGTCGGCGAAGCGGCCGAGGTTCTTCAGCGCGAGGCCCAGGTTGGTGTGGAAGCCGAGGAGGGTGCGGTCGTCGGCGGAGGTGATGGAGCTGCGCAGGGCGATGGCGCGCTCGAGGGCGTCGACGGCGGCCTGGTGCTGGCGGGCGTCGAAGTAGACGGCGCCGAGGGAGGCGAGGGCGAGGGCGGTGTTGGGGTGTTCGGCGCCGTTGATGCGCTCGATGGCGGCGGTGGCGTCGCGCAGGGTGGCGATGGCCTCCGCGTGTTTGCCCTGGATGGAATAGGCGGTGCCGAGGCCGAGCTCGGCCTCGCGGCGCAGCTGCGCGTCGTCGCCGGCGAGGGCGCGGGCGCGCTGGAAGAGGGCGATGGCGTCGTCGAGCTTGGCGTCGATGCGCAGGGCGCGGCCTTCGGCGAGGTCGAGCTGGGCGGCGAGGAGGGGCGCGGGGCGGGGCAGGCCGTCGAGGGCGGCGCGGGCGTGGTGAGCGGCGTCGAGGGCGGAGTCGAGGTGGGCGCCCTGGAGGCGGGCGAGGAGGAGGGCGATCCACGCCTCCACGCGGGTGGTGGCGGCGCGGCCGCGGTCGGCGGCGAAGACGGCGGCGTCGAGGTCCTTGGCGGCGTCGTCGAGGCGGCCGAGCTGGGCGAGGGCCTGGCCGCGCTGGAGGAGGCGCTGGGCGTCGGTGGGCGGGTGGGCGAGGGTGGCGGCGTCGGGGGCGAGGGCGTCGAGGCGCTGGAGCGCGGCGGCGGCGTCGCCCTTGGCGTGCAGCGCCTTGGCGGTGACGAGGGCGTCGACGACGGCGGCGTAGGCGGGCAGCTGGGTGGGGGCGGCGGGCTCGAGCGCGAGCTCTTCCAGGGTGTCGCAGAGGCCGGCGCGGGTGAGGGCAGCGGTGGCGTCGGCGGCCTTCTCGACGACGGCCCGGTCGGCGTGGGTGAAGAGCTGGGAGAGGGCGGCGAGCTCGGCGCGGCGGCGCTCGAGGCAGACGCCGCGGGCGGTGAGCATGGCCTGGGGCTGCTCGTCGCGGAGGCGGGTGTCCTCGCAGGCGTCGCGGCGGGCGGCGAGCCAGTCCTGGGCGAAGGCGTCGAGCTCGGGGGCGACGCGGGCGAAGGCGGCGTCGGCGAAGGGGAGCTTGGTGGCGGAGAAGGCGGCCTGGGTGGCGGTGCGGGTGGCGGCGTCCCACGCGCCGTGGAGCTCGCGCTCGTCGATGGCGCAGCGGGTGCGGCGCTCGTGGACGATGGCCGCTCCGCCGAGGAGCACGAGGAGGAGCGCGCCCGCGGCGAGGACCGGGCGGGTGGAGCGGGGGGAGAGCCGGCCGGAGAGGGCGGCGAGGAGCTCGCCCATGGCAGGGAAGCGCTGGGCGGGGTCGAGGCTGCGGCCGCGGGCGATGAGCTCGCGCAGCCAGGCGGGGGCGTCGGGGGGGAGCTCGAGGTCGAAGGCGGTGCAGAAGGAGAACTGGTCGCTGCGGGCATCCGCGCTCCTTCCGGCGCGCTGCTCGGGGGCCATGAAGGCGAGGGTGCCGGCGAGCTCGCCTTCGGGCATGGCGCCGGAGAGGGCGAGGCCGAAGTCGGTGACGCGGATGCGGCCGGCGGCGTCGACGAGGACGTTGCTGGCCTTGAAGTCGCGGTGGACGAGGCCGGCCTGGTGCGCGGCCTCGAGGCCCTTGCCGGCGTCGAGGAAGGCGAGGGCGACGTCGCGCCAGCGCGGGTGGGTGGTGAGCCAGCGGGAGAGGCTCTGGCCGTCGACGAGCTCGAGGACGAGGAAGGTGCGCTCGCCGTCGGTGCCGGCGTCGTAGACGGCGCGCACGTTGGGGTGGTTGACGCGCGCCATGAGGCGGGCTTCGGCGAGGAGCGCGGCGCGGGCGTCCTCGGAGTGGGTGGCGTCGGCGCGCAGGAGCTTGAGCGCCACGCGGCGGTCGAGCTGGGCGTCGAAGCCTTCGTAGACGGCGCCCATCGCGCCCACGCCGAGGAGCGCGCGCAACTCGTAGCGGCCCAAGCGCTGGCCGGGCTGGAGGGAGGCGGTGGGGCCGGGGAGGGCGGGCTGGGAGTCGACCGCGGCCGCGAGGATGCGGCGGCAGGCCGCGCAGCCATCGAGGTGCGCGAGGACGGAGTCGGTGGCGGCGTCGCGGCGGCTGTGGACGAGCGCCGCGAGCGTCTGGGTGGAGGGGTGAGACGACTGCGGGTCCGCGCCGGACATCGAAGAGCACCTTGGCAGCGTCGGTGGGCGACGGGAAGGAGCGGTTCCGGGTGGTTGGCGGCGTGGAAATGGGTGGTGGGGCGGGTGGATCCCCTTGACGGGGGCCACTTCGCGACGTACTTACTCCCTACATCTCGCGGGGTGGAGCAGCCTGGTAGCTCGTCGGGCTCATAACCCGAAGGTCGCAGGTTCAAATCCTGCCCCCGCAACTAGATTCCGGAAGCCCTATCGGCACTTAGCCGGTGGGGCTTTCGGTTTTCTGCGTCGACGACCGGCTTAGCGAGCCATCGGCACGGTAGTGCTGCTTGGTTGTCGGCGTGACCACCAACGGCTTCCCAAAAAGGCCCAAAGCCTCGACGCCCGGTTCATCGGGCACTTCTTAGCGACGGCTGCGGTCGGCAACTGAAGGCCAACTGCTCTTGGTCGACATTGTCTGATCGCGCCCATCTTCGACATCTGTAGCCTCAGATGCCGTCGCTCTCCTGGGAAAACATGAGTCATTATGCAAAGATTCACGCTCTACTTGGAGGTGGCGATGGGGCGGTCTGACAACCGGTGCGTGGTCAGCTTCTTCGCAGGGGCCGGAGGCCTCGACCTTGGGTTCCGAAAAGCAGGCTTTGACGTTGTGCTCGCCGTTGACATCGAGTCCGCTGCAGTTGAGACAGTGAATGCGAACTCTAAGAGTGTGGTTGCGATACGGGGAGATGTCAGTGCGCTAAGGGCAGGGCATGTTGCCTCAGAGCTTCGAACTCGCGGTGTTCGCGGACCTGTCGGAGTAATCGGTGGGCCCCCTTGCCAGGGATTCTCTCGTGGTAACGCGAGCCGCGATTCGAACGATCCACGGAACCGTCTGCCGTTCTCCTATGCGAAATTGCTTAAGAGTCTCGACGCGGAAGTAGGTGTCGATTTCTTCGTCTTCGAGAACGTTGTCGACATCACAAGAAACATTCGGTTCTTCGGCCAGCTGAAGAGAGCATTCCGCGAAGCTGGTTTTACAGTTCACACAGCCGAACTCAATGCTCGCGACTTCGGTGTTCCTCAGGACCGGCGGCGCCTCTTTCTCGTAGGCCTTCACGAGAAGCGTCTGAGTTCAGCTCGGTTCGTCTTCCCACAGGGACGATCAAGGACTCGAACTGTTGCGGACGCAATCCGAGGACTTCCGGCCCCGACATTTTTTAGGCGTGGCGTGACCGCTGAGGAGGTCGGTCATCATCCAAACCATTGGACAATGACCCCCAAATCTCCGCGGTTTGTTGAGCGTCGGTTTAATAGATGGAGATCCTTTCGTCGCCTCGTCTGGTCCAAGCCAAGCCCAACTGTGGCCTACGGTAACCGCGAAATACACGTCCACCCAAGCGGCGCTCGCCGACTGTCGATTTACGAGGCGATGTTGCTTCAGGGCTTCCCCAGAAGGTACATCCTGCGGGGTAACTTTTCAGAACAAGTGACACAAGTGTCGAACGCCGTTCCTCCGCCAGTCGCGTACGCATTGGCGAGGCGTTTGCGTAGTGCTCTCGGTACTCCCGCTGGTGCCCGATGAGTGGAACAAGAACTCAACTTGGCGCCGACGCCAAACGTGTAACAATTACTGCGTCCGAAAAGATCATCGCGGACATCAGCACGGGTATCTACCGAACGCCTGCGGCGGCCCTGAAAGAATTGGTCGCTAATGGATACGATGCCGATGCTACCGAAATCCTGGTCGAGACCGACGCGCCGCGATTTCGGCAGTTGGTTGTGCGAGACAATGGTACCGGAATGCGGCTTGAGCGCTTCCTCGAGGTGCTCCAACATATAGGGGGTAGCAGAAAGCGACTTGAGACGCCGACCGGGCTCTCGCCCATTTATCAGCGCAAGCTAATTGGACGCATTGGCATCGGATTGCTTGCGGTGGCTCAGCTCGGGCAGCGGTTCTATGTGTCGTCGACAGTGAAAGGCGAGCGAACGCGGTTCCTCGCCGAAGTCGATCTTCGCCCGTTTCACAAAGAGGATGCAGCGCTGCGCGTACTTGGTTCTGGTGGCTCTGACGACGAAGAGGTTGAAATAGGAACGGTGCGGTTTGCAGAGGGCCTCCCGGAGTCGGCCTCAAGCCATTACACCGTAGTCACTGTACCCGATCCGAAGGCGGGCCTGATCAGTGAGATGCTCGGACGCACTCGGGAGTTTTTGGGCTCGAAGCCTCACTTCACCCTGAAGAACAGAGCAAAGACCTTTCGCGAGGTCGTGGAACTCGTGCAGAACAACAAGCGAGCCGACATCGTACTCGACAGCTACCACTACCTCGCGTGGGAGCTTGGTTTGCTGTGTCCGGTCCGTTATCTAGATGGAGGCCCATTCAAGTCGGACGAGCGAAACATCGACGGCGCCAATGGAATCCGACTGGAGGAGCCTGAGAACTTCATAGTGAAGTTTGACGGGCTTGACGTGCGTCGGCCTATTCTTTTCCCGAATCGGCGGGCACTCGGGTACGCGGGGCCTGACCCGATCTTGTACCCGGTCAATTGGAAGCAAGAGGTTGCCGGCAGGAAGGTCGAGGTTGGAGGGTACGTGTACGTGCAACAGCCGCACGTTGATGCTCATGAACTCAACGGTGTTCAGCTGCGCGTTCGCGGTGTAGGTGTTGGCCCATACGACAAGTCGCTTATGGGTTACCCATACGACGAAGGGATCAAGTTCGGGCAGGTATCAGCAGAGCTGTATGTGAAAGATGGTCTTGAAAGTGCCCTCAATATAGACCGCTCGAGCTTTCGTGAGACTGACCCGCACTACCTCGCGATCCGCGCCCAGCTCTGGAATCTCCTTCGTACCACCGTCTTTCCGGGGCAGAAGAGCCGGCAAAACATAATCAAGACGCAGAAGGATGCAGCCCGGCTTGCTTCCGACGAGCAGGCGCTTTCGGCCGCACTCTCCAAGGCTCCTGCACAGATCGGTGTAAAGCCGCGGTCGTCATCTCAGTCGCGTTCAAACTCGAAGCAGAGCCCGAGCCGCCCCGCTACCCATTCGGTCCCGGATCGCAAAACTGTAAGTCTCTACCAACAACTTGTGACCGTGGTTGACGGGCAAGCGCACATTTCGAAGACCGAACTCGATAGGGTTAGTATGACCTATGGCCTCAAAAAGGACGGTCGGCGTCGTTTGCTGCGTGTCGCGACGGCGCTAGCGGCCTATGATATTTGGGACTCAGTCTCTGCGGAGGAGGCTGCCGGCTTGTTCGATGCTCTCGCAGCTGCTGTGCGTTCATGAGCACGGAAAACGACATCAATGCGCTTCTCAAGACATTTGATGAAGATGCGCAGGAGAAGCGGATCGAGGAACACGAAGGCTCGTTTTTTCGGAACGCACCCGAAAATGCAGTAATGATCGAACGGGCGAGGGAGTTCAACGACGTTACGAAACACTGGGTGCGTCGCGAGCTGTGGTTGAAGACTGTCAAAAAAATTAGACAGGAGTTGTCGCGCCCGCTACGTCTACTCACCCTGCCTGGCCGCCACCGCTTCGAGATTGGTCTCTACGAGAAGGAAAAACTGCTGGCTCGAACCAGTGTCGACGGAGAAGAGCGCTTAGATGTTGTGGGTTTCGAGTACGACCCCACGCAGTTCGGTCTGATGATGACCGCCGAACCTCGCCTGCGTGAACTGCTTTGTGGGGATGTGCTCAAGGCGCTGGTCGATCCGAAGTCAGAGAATGGCTCGGCCATCCGTGCCTGTGCACCGTATGACGTAATCAACCTGGATCTGACTACCAACATTGCTAATAGGAACGATGGACCCTATCCGCCGTTTCTTAAGGGCGTGAGAGAGTGCTTCCAACTTCAGGGTTCTCATGCTGGGCCGTGGGCAATGATGGTGACCTTTCGTGCGGGCACTCCAGAGACAGATCCCTCGGTGCTTGAGACGCTTAGAGAGTTTTTTCAGCAGAACCTCGAAAAGCATCTGAAGGTTAAAGAACATTGTATTGATAGATACAGGGTCTCGACCGCGAAGGAGGTGCTGGAGCGGCATCCCGAAGAAGGGCTAGCCCAGGTGACGGCGAAGTGGATCATCGAGCAGGGACACAGCTTTGAATGGGAGTGTCGCAAATACCGACATGCCGCCTACGACAGGACATTCCATGAGGGACGGAAGCGGTATTCTCTAAGGAAGTTGGTTTTTGAATTCAGCAAGCGGCCCGCCCCCAACAGGCAGTTGCCGCTGCGGGGCGTTCCCGAACAGTCTTGGCACGCTGACGACCTCGCCAAACTTTTCGAGCAGGCGGCGCTGGTCGACGTCGACGAGGTGATGAAGAACATGCAGGCGGACAAGCGCGCCTTCCTCGAGAAGGAGATCGCGGAACTCTCCGGCGAAGGCACTACGACAGATTCGGCATCAACTCATCCGCTGGGCCGCGCAACTTGAACGAAGGTGCGTGGTGGGCCCCCAGAGCCTAGTCGGCACTATTGTTTGGGCTCACGGCGCGCGTTTGGCCATCGTAACGGTCGACCTGAGCTGGTTACTGCGCTTGCAAGTGCGAAGGGAGGAGGCATGAGGCTCGAGGACTACGTCGCCTCGGGCTACCTCGTCTCTCAGTGGGCCGGTGATCTCATTGCACGGATGACCTGTCCCCCCCCACCCAATTCGTCGGCCTTTGTGGCGATCAAGGCCCAGCCGGCTAGCCGTCAAGCGGCGGGTGGTGCCGGAAGTTGCTTCGCGAGCAGCGCCTCCTTGCGTACAGCCTCAATGTCGCGGTGAACGAACTCGTAGATGGAGTCGTCGCGTGCGTTTTTCTCGTAGGCGAACACCGGAATCTGCGCCCGGCCAGAGGCAGTCTGGTACGGTGTCTCAATCAGCAACTTCTCTGTAAGGAAGATCGTCTTGGTGGGAAATGTCTTGAGCTTGTAAATTCTAAGTCGGCCCTTCTTCGATGACTTCTCATAGGCGTCCTCGAGGAGAGCCCATGCCTTCTCGATCTTTTGCTTCAGCTCTGCGGCGGTTCCTCCGGTCTTTCGTGCAAGCGACTCGATGAACGACGAGTCAGGATCAACCGTGAAAAACTCGGTCGTGGAGTCCTTTGAAAACCTCGCCTGAAGGGCGACGGAGTGGTTGCCGACCCAGCGCTGTCCGTCGTTCATCACAACAACGAGAAAATCAGCGTCCTCGATCAGTCCCGCGAAGTTGAACGCTTGCACCTCGGGCAAGATGCGAACGAGGCCGCGCTCCTCGATGCTGTCGTGGATGCCAAGCATGTGGCGAAGGTTTTGTTGGAATTCCCGCTCCTCTAGAACCTTGAAAAGCATGGACAACAGCCCACTCGCCAAGAAGGCGCTGGAAATGTCGCTCAAGTAGGGCGCGAGCTGTGAATCGGTACCCAGTCGCTGCTTGATAGTGATGCACGCCAGCCCGAGCAGCATCAGCACCGTAGCCGTTACAAACGTGGCATACGTGCGCGTTGTGCGGACGGCGACGCTCTCTGGCATGTTTCGTTGCATGCTGTTGATTTCACCACAGGTTCAGGTCTCGTTGAAAGTCTGGGCGGGGATGTGCGCCGCTCCCAACGGCTTCCCCACGGGCCTGGGCTTCACGCACTTCTGCCCCAACGAGCCGGCGGTCGCCGGGGAGATGAACGCGAACATTCAGAAGATCGTCGATCTGGTGACGCAGAAGGTCGGCACCCTCGGCTCTGCGAACGTCACCGTCGCCGGGACGCTGAGCACCAACACCATCACACCGGCGAGCGGCTCGGTCGTCTCGCTGCCCAATCAGGTGGTGGTCGGTGGAGGCCTCGACATCGGCGCATACAAGAAGGCCTGCAGCAGCAGCCCCTGCTTCTGCAACGCCGTCGGGGAGAACGTCATCAACTGGTCCACGAGCTGCGCCAACAGCGGTCACGGGATCTACAGCTCAGGCCCGGTGGTGAACGGCACGACCGGTGCGAACGGGTACGACGTCAAGTGCTACAACGTCGGCACCGGCCAGGTGGTCTCGTCGCTCATCGTCGGCATCGTCTGCGCGAAGCTGACCGTGAACTGACGGCAGCACCTTGAAGGCGTTCTTGTCTCGGCAGCTAGCGGCTAGGACGCCGAGCAGCACTCCTGCGATTCTCACCACGACCCGTTTCAGCTCGCCACCGTTACTGGGATGGTGCCGTCAAAGTGCATGAAGGGTCGCCGAGGGCTTCATGAGGATCGAGGACTACGTCGCCGCGGGCTACTTCGTGTCTCGGTGGACGGGCGCTCGGGATTGCACGGGCACAGAGCTGAGGCGGGTCACGCTGGCCTCGGACCATTCGCAACGGAGCTTCTTTCCGGACTCATGGGCCCTCTCGTGGTGCGACGATACGAGGGAGAGCAGGGTCGAACGGGCTTCGATCTTTGGAATCTCAGAGGACCAACTCGACGAAGTCATGCGCTGGGCCGACGCCGGCTTCGATCGGGAGTTCGGCGCCTGGAGCGTGTTCTTCACGCTGAAGGCGGCGCAGGACGCCGCTCGGCTCGTGCTCCCCAATGCGCGAGGTCTCGAAATCTGGGGTCTGGGGATTCATCGAACTTTGCTTCGGTCCTTCAGTGAGGCGTCGGAGCCGCCCCAGTCGCCACCAGGCGCTGCGCCCATCGGTGCGAGTGGCGCTCACGTCGTCGCGTGTATTCGCTCAGCGCCTCTGGTCGAGGGAGGGGAGGTCCTCGGGCACGAGATCCTCATCAATGAGGCCGGCTCTTGCTTCAACAGCCCGGAGTCGAGGCACCTCGACGAACAGGCGGTCTGCCGAGCCGTGGGCGTCGTCCCGAACAACGACGGCCTCATCGACTCATTCGAAGCCGCCTACTCATGCTGTCGGGAGCTGGACGCCCATGCGGGTGAAACACAGCACGGGATCCGAGGCTGGATGCCTTGGCTCGTGGTCCGGTATCCGTGGCCCTGAACTCGGGTGGACTCGCTCACCGCTGTCTTGGAAACGTTGCGCATGTCGGCCGCGTAGCGCTCATGAGGCATTCGTAGAGCCCGCCTCGCAGCCCAGTCGCTCAAATTGTTCGTCGACGGCGGAAGGTCTGCTCCGTAGGGTCGCTGCCCATGGCCGAGTTCCGCGAATACTCCGTGAGCAAGAGTGACAAGGAGCCGTTGCTTCGGTTCATCCTTGAGGGGCTGGTGGCCAGCGGATGCCGCATCCTCCAAGCCAGCGAACCGAGCCGGGCCCCCTTCAGGATCACCTTCGAGACTCCGACGTCGGAGCGCATGGGTATCGTGGTGTACGCCTTCTTCGCGAACTCCCGGCTCACCAAGAATCGTCCCGACGACGAGCACCGGTTCCAGGTGAAGTACGGGCCAGACGATCGAAGGCTCCACAATATCTGGCAGGACCCATACCTGCTCTACACCACGCTCTTCTGCGGCATCGACCCCGAGCGGGGCATCTTCGTGGGCGCCGATCCGGTCCTTCACAGCCCGACGAAGTTCTTCATCTCCATCGAGTACAAGGAGGAAGAGGTCGCTCAGATTCTTCGTCACGGCTGGCACTCATGGGAGCGCGACCACCGTGCAAATGATGACAAGCCGGTCGAGGTACTCGTCGGGGGAACAGCCCACTCCTTCCTTCGATACGTCCGCTTCGAGCGGGAGGCTCTCGGCGAGGACCAGGGGCATCGCATGTTGCTCGCTGAGCGGATGAATGATGCCGAGCCCAGCAGATGGCCAACTGCCGTGAAGCGGGGCTCCGTGGTTCCGGCGGTTTCGTCCGACCGCCTGCATGCGCTCGCCGCCGAGTTTGAAATGTCGGAGTCGGGTGTTCTTGACCTCATCGCGAGTGCCCGCAGACTCAAGATGGCGGTGCGTGGCTGGGTCGCTGAGTCCCACCTCGTGAAGCGACTCGAGCGAGTGCCGGGCGTCAGCGAATGCCTTCGTGTGGACGAAGAGGGTGGCCCCGACATCAGCCTCAAGTTCGAAGGCTCCCTGCTCACTGTGGAGTGCAAGAACGTTCTGAGGAAGACGACGGCAGAGGGGCTGGCTCGAGTCGACTTTCAGCGCACCAGGGCATCGAAGAGCGACCCGTGTTCGCGCTACTACGCGCCCTCGGAGTTCGACGTCATTGCCGCCTGTCTCCATGCCGTCAGCGAGAAGTGGGAGTTCAAGTACGTGGTGCCGAGCAGGCTCGACCGCCACATGCGTTGCCGAAGCAAGCTGTCGAACAACGTGAAGGTCGACGATCGCTGGAGCACCGACGTCGTGCAGGTACTTCGGGTCGCCGCCTCCTGACCCTGTCAGACCGCTGTGCTAGGAGCCGCCGCATGGGCAGGCTCATCAGTCTCTTCAGTGGCGCAGGCGGCATGGACTACGGGTTCGAAGCGGCAGGCTTCGAGACCGCGGTCGCCTTGGAGTTCGACCATGACTGCTGCGAGACGCTCCGGCGCAATCGTTCCTGGCCTGTGATCGAGCGAAGTGTCTTCGACGTGCCCACCAGCGAGTTGCTCGCGACCGGCAAGCTCAAGCCTCGTGAGGCAGACCTGCTGATCGGAGGCCCCCCCTGCCAACCGTTTTCGAAGGCAGGGTACTGGGCGCGAGGTGACTCCGCCCGTCTCGATGACCCCCGGTCGGACACCCTCGGCGCATACCTGCGCATCGTCGAGGAAGCGCTGCCGCGGGTCTTCGTGCTCGAGAACGTTGGCGGACTGGCCTTCTCCGGCAAGGACGAAGGGCTTCAACTTCTGCTCCGACGCATTGCGGCCATCAACAAGAAGACGCGGAGCAACTACGTCCCGCACTTCCAGGTCCTGAACGCGGCCGACTACGGCGTACCGCAACTTCGTGAGCGCTTCTTCATGGTAGCTGCTCGCGATGGCGCGAAATTCAAGTTCCCGGAGGCGAGGTTCGCCGCTGTGGACGACCAACCGATGCTCCTGGATGTCAGGTCGCTTCCGCCGCTTCGCACGGCGTGGGATGCCTTGGGAGACCTGCCTGAGCCCGACGACGCGGAACTCTTGGCCATGCGCGGCAAGTGGGCGGACCTGTTGCCAACGATCCCGGAGGGCCAGAACTACCTGTGGCACACCGAGCGCGGAGGCGGCCTGCCTCTCTTTGGCTGGCGGCGGCGCTACTGGACGTTCCTGTTGAAGCTCGCGAAGAACCGCCCCTCCTGGACGATTCAGGCGCAGCCTGGCCCTGCTGTTGGGCCCTTCCACTGGAACAACCGCAGACTGAGCATGCGCGAGCTTGCTCGGCTTCAGACCTTTCCGGACGATGTCGTCATCACGGGCAAGCACGCCTCGGTGCACAAGCAGCTCGGCAATGCGGTGCCGTCGCTCTTGGCAGAGGTCATTGGGCGAGAGGTTCGGCGCCAGCTGCTCGGTGAGAGCCGGGTGAGCGTCAGCCCCAAGCTCATCCCACCTGACCGAGGAAGCCCTCCGGTCGCCGTGAAGCCACAGGCCGTCCCGCGACGATTCCGACAACTTGTTGGGGTCCACACGCCTCACCCTGGAACGGGCAAAGGCAATCGAGCGAAGGCCGGGTACCAACCCGCTGCGTGAGATGGTTACGGCCAACGCCGTATACGTACCGTTTCTAGGCCTCCTCCTCGCTGCGCCGCATCGGAGGCGGGCGCGCTCAGAACACCGCGGCCCTGCCCCTCAGGGCGCGTAGTACTCCACCGTCAAGAAAGGGCGGCAGTCGGGGTGGCCGTTGACGTTGCAGTCCTTGGCGGTGGTCGAGTCGGGCACCCACGACGAGAGGGCGTACGAGACGTACTCGTCGGTGAAGTCGCCGTTGCCGTCGGCGAGCGAGAACCTGAGCCGAAAACTCACCCGCCGGTCGGCGAGGCCCGCCTGCACTTCGTCGGTGACGTCGACCGAGCGCCAGCCGGGAGGCCTCGAGCTGCTGAGCACATGGCTCGGATACGGCGCGTGACTGAGGCACAGGCAGGTGCTGCACCAGGCCGGCGCGGGGCTGGTCGCCTGCGTCCACACCGCCGGGCTCAAGGTGGCGTACGGCACGTTCTCCAGGAGCACATTGCCCAGGGTGAGAAACGCATTCGCGGTCGAACCGCCAATTTGAAACATGGTGAGGCGCGCCGACTTGATGAACGCCGGTGGAGGAGGGAGCGCGCTCAAGTCGAAGTGCATCGCGGTACGGCGCCGCAAGTGGGTGAGCCCTCCGATGCCGACGTAGTCATCGCCCACCTCGCCGACCGTGGAGTGCGAGGCGGCGTAGCCACCGTCGTTGAAGTACGAGAGCTGGCCATCTTGCGCGCTGCCTCCGACGACGGCGGTGCCGAGGCGATAGGTACGAAAGCTGCGGCTGAACGAAGTCGGGCCCAGCGCGTTGCCCGACAGGTCGGTCGCGGCGGTCGAGACTCCGAAGGTGACGGTGACGCCAGCGTCGAAGTCGCTGCTCGGGTTGAAGGTGACGCGCGGCCCGCCGTCGGCCTGCCAGCTGAAGGTGCCCACGCGGGCCGGGGTGACGCTGAAGGCCGACTGCACCGACGTCTTGTCCATCGGTTCGGAGAACGTCAGGGTGAGGTCGGAGCACGCCTTCACCGTCGAGTTCATCGCCGGTGTCGCGTCGACGACCGTGGGCGCGGTGATGTCCGGCGCCGCGCTGGTGGTGAAGGTCGCGACGGCCGGCGCGGCCAGCGGGTTCCCGGCCAGGTCGCGCGCGGCGGTCGACACGGCCAGCGTGTAGGTGGTGTTGCCTGCCAGGTTCGGCTGCGAGGGGTGCACGCAGCGCAGGATGGTGCCGGTGGGGTCGAAGCTCATCACGCACGGCACGGTGGGCGAGATCGAGAACGCCGCCGCCGCCGAGGCCTGCATCGGTTCCGAGAAGGTGACCGACGGCACCACCGACGTGCTCACCGCGGTCGAGGTCGCCGCGGGCGAAAACGCCGTCACGGTCGGCGCCTCGGTGTCGGACGGCACGACCGTGGTGAAGCCGACACTGGTCGCCCCGAGCGGGTTGCCGGCGAGGTCCCGTCCGGTGAGGCCCACCTGGTAGGTGGTGCCCGCGGCGAAGGGCTGAACTCCCTCGAAGCGCACCGTGGTGTGCGCGTCGTTCCACACCGCGGGCCCGGTCTCCCAGGGCGGAGCGAAGGCGACGTCGAAGCCGTCGAGGCTCATCTCTTCGGACAGCTCGAGGCTGAGGCCGGCGTCGAGGGCGACCGACGTGGCCGAAGCGGTGGGGCTCGAGCGGAGCAGCTGCGGCGCAGTGGTGTCGGCGGGCGCGGCGGCGGCGGTCGTGAAGGTGAAGACCGTGTCTCCACCGAGGTCGTGGCCGCTCAGGTCCTTTCCGCTCACCCGCACGGTGAAGGTGGTGTCGCTGGCGAGGTTCGCGACCGGCGATGCGGTCAGCTGCGTCTGGGTGTCGTCGAGCTGCTGGGTGAGCGAGGTGTCCGGCGTCAACGACACCGACGCCTCGCGCATCGCGCGCGAGAACAACACTTCGACGCGGGTCGAGGCCGTCACCCCGGTCGCTCCCGCCGCGGGCGAGATGGTCACCACGCGAGGCGAGTCGCTCGACACGGGGCCGCCGCACTGACAGGCGGAGAGGTGGAGCAAGACGAGCGCAGCGCAGCGTCGGTTCATGACCCGGCGTATAGCCGCACCGCTCCAGGGGCGTCGACCCGGAGGCCCTCAGCCCGGGTGCCGCCCGCTGTACGCCGGATCGTAGATGTACTTGCTCGCCGGAGCGACGCGCACGCCGCCGGGCACCGACTCGATCATCTGACCGTTGCCGATGTACATCGCGACGTGGCCGTTCTTCACCAGCAGGTCGCCGGGCTGCAGCTGGTCCTTCGGCACCTCGGGGAGCTTGAGCATCCCGCGGCTGCTCGCCATGCCGCTGAGGTCGATGCCCGCCTTCTTGAGCATGGTCACCATCAGGCCCGAGCAGTCGTAGCCGATGACGCCCTTGGGCGAGACGTACGCGTGCTGGCCTTCCATCTGGTACGTGCGCCCGTCGCCCGGCGTGCCGAAGCGGTACGGGCTGGCGCCACCGACGTACGGCGCGCCGAGCTGCGTGAGGCCGAAGTCGATCGCCGCCTGGATGTTCGCCGGCGCACCGGTCGGGGTGGTGTTCACCGGCGCGGGCCCCTGCGTCGGGGCGGGCGCGGGCTGCGCGCCGGGCTTGTTGCCTTCGACGAAGCGCTTGAAGGCTTCCGGGTCTTCCTTCGCGAGGCGGAAGAAGTTCTGCAGGTTCTGCCGCTCGGTGGGGTTCATCTTCGCCACCTTGAGGCCGAACACCTTCAGGTCCTGGAGCTGCTTCTGCAGCTGCGCGCGGGTGTCCGCCTGCTCGGCGCGCGCCCGGCTCTTCGGGGTCACGTTCGCCCACGTCGCCGGGTCTTCGTTGGCGGCCAGCTTCTTCTCGATGTCGGCGATGGCCGCGGCCACGCCGTCGCGGTCGCGGATGACGTTGGCCAGTTCCTCGCGGGCGCCGGGCGTGTCGTTGGCGATGGCGCGCTGGAGCTGGGCGATCTTCGCCTCGAACGCCACCGCGACGTCCTGCCCCTGCCTCGACGTGGCGCCCACGGCGTGCTGCGCAGCGGTCCGACGGGCGGCGTCCTGGCTGGTCCCCATCCCATCGCTGAAGAACGACTGGGCCCCGGTCGCTGCCTTCGAGGGCGCCCTGGTGGAAGTCGACCTGGTGGAGTGAGCCTGGGTTGCCGCGCGCTTGTCGATCCGGGACATGAACAGTTGTCAGCATGAAGCACCGGTGCGGTGAGCGCCATCGACGTCAGTTTTCTTACAGTCCTGTGGTGAACTCGCCTCGCTCGAGCGGGCGCTTGGCACGCCAAGTGGCTGAAATGACGTGGGCCCATGCGGCCTGCCCAAACCGTGCGAGAACTCGCCTCCGGGAGCCCCCGCATGCCTGGCCTTCGCGGTTTCGCCGACCTCCACGCCCACCCCGTCGCCCACCGCGCCTTCGGCGGGCGCGTCCTCGCGGGGGCCGCCTTCCACCCCGACGGCATCAACGCGGCCCTGGCCAACTGCGAGACGGTGGGTCAACCCCACGCGCACTTCGGCCACGAGGGGGCGCTCCTGGGCTCGGTCATCCGCATGCTGTCCGAGCGCTCGCACGGCGCGTGCGGCGCGCCGACCTTCGCCGACTGGCCGGTCTTCGACACGCTGTACCACCAGCAGATGCACGTCGACTGGATCCACCGGGCCTGGCGCCACGGCCTGCGGTTGCTCTGCGCGCACATGGTCAACAACGAGATGCTCGCGCGCGAGAGCGGTGCGGTGCGGTTCTCCGACTTCAACATGCTCGAGTCGCAGGTCCACGAGCTGCGCGAGCTGGTGACCTTCGCCAACGCCCGGGTCGCGCCCGGCGACCCGCCGTGGATGGAGATCGCCTCCTCGCCCCAGGACGCGCGCCGCATCGTCGGCGAAGGGAAGCTGGCGATCGTCATCGGCATCGAGATGGACACCATCGAGTCGCTCGCCCGCCACGTGGCGAACGACGAGCCGACCGAGCACCGGCCTCCGCTGGCGCACCCGTCGTCGCTGCCCTCGGTGCCCACGCAGAGCCTGCGCGAGCGCCCCTTCCTCGAGTCCGAGATCGACCGCGTGCTCGACGTGCTCCAGCACTTCGGCGTGTCGATGATGACGCCCGTGCACGTCGCCGACAACGCGCTCGGGGGCGCGGCCGTCTACAACGACTACTTCGACCTGCTGAACTGCTGGCTCCGCGGCGAGTACTTCACGCTCGACGAGGACCGCTCCCTGGGTTTTCGTCTCGGCGTCGACCCCACGCGCTTCGAGCTCATCCGCGCGCTGATCCTCCGGCTCCCGCCGCGGACCATCCCTCCGCCCGACGATCCGGCCGCCGGCCATGCCAACACCCGGGGGCTCACCGCGGTCGGCCGGGCGTTCCTGCAGCGCGCGATGCGCCGCGGCTTCATCATCGACGTCGATCACATGTCGTCGGCGGCCACCGACGACGCGCTCTCGCTGTCGACCTCGGCGAGGTATCCGTTCATCTCCTCGCACAGCTCGTTCCGCGCGCTCGGCCTGATGCCGCGAGACACCACGGACAACAGCTGCCTGTGTCACGAGGGCATGAAGACGCCCGAGCAGGTCGACGCCATCCTCGCGCAGGGCGGCCTGGTGGCGCCGATCACCAACCAGCACATCCTCAAGAAGTTCGGGAACGTCCCCAACGACGCCACCGGGACCTCGAAGACCTACGCGCAGGCGTTTCTCTATGCCGCCGATCGCGTGGCGCAGAAGGGTGGGGGCGTGGCGCTCGGCACCGACTTCAACGGGCTCGCCGGACAACCGGGGCCCCGTTACGGCTTCCTCGCGCCGAAGCCCGTGGGGAACGCCGCCGACGCGCTCCACTACGACGACCTGGCGCGGCTCTCGTATTTCCTGCAGCAGCCGCTCACGCGGGTCCAGCTGCCGGGTCGCCAGGCGGGACCGTTCGACTACAACGTCGACGGGCTGGCGCACTTCGGGTTGCTGCCGGACTTCCTCGAGGACCTGCGCACCGTCGGCGTGCCCGATTCCGCGATGGATGCGCTCTACGACTCGGCCGAGGCCTTCGTGCAGATGTGGGAGCGCTGCCAGGTGCGCTCGGCGGAGCTGCGGGCAGCGCCTCCCTGAGCGGCGCCACCTGGGTCCGGAATCGCTGTTCTCCAGGGCCACGGCGCTCCAGAAACACCCCATGCGCTTCCTGTGGGTGGGGGTGGTGGCGTTCAGCTTCAGCTGCGGCATGTGCTCCGAGATTCCGAGCACTCCATATCGGGATGAGGTGCAGCTCAACGGGTCGGGGACCGTGGAGGTGGCGCCAACGGATGGCATGGCGAGCACCTGCTCCGTCGATTGCACCGCCATGGCCTGCCCGAAAGATTGCGGCAGCGTCCCCACGCAGGCCAGGCTGACCATCTTCCCGGCAGAGGGCTGGGTCTTCGACCGCTGGACGGGCCTGGTGAAGCCGGCCGACGAGAACTCCTACGGGCTCCAGAGCATCACCCCGTACGCGCTCTCCGACGACCAGTTCCCGGACCCCACCGCCCGCGCCATCATCGCCAAGAGCGTCGTGGGCAAGGTCGTCTACACCGCGCTGCTCCACCGCATCGATGCCGGCGTCGACGGCGGAATGGACGCGTCGATGCAGCAGCCTCCCGACGAGGACGGAGGCGCCGATGGCGGCAAGCCTGACGCCGGGAAGCCCGATGCTGGGCCAGGCGACGCGGGCCCGGGCGACGCCGGGAGCGACGCAGGCCACCCGCTGCGGTACCGGCTCATCCAGATCGGAGACGCGGGCACCCTCGGCTGCGCGCTCGGCATCACCGATGCCGGCGTGGTGAGCGGGTGGCTGGGCACCATCGTGCCGAACCAGGGGCTGCTCTTCCGCACCACGCTGGCCACGGCGTCGACGCCCGAGATCTACGCGACCACCGCCAACTGGTACTCCATCTTCCAGGCCTACGACTTCGACCGGACCGTGGTCTTCCAGGACAGCACCTCGGGCGCGATGCGATTGCAGAGCGCGCTCGAGGTCCTCACCGGGCCGATGGGCGAGCCGGCGATGGTCTACGACGTCACCCGCGCGGGCATCGCGCTCGGTCAGGTCAACCTGAGCACGCCGCAGCCGCACAGCGTGGCGGCCTACTGGCTCCCCACGTCGAGCACCGCGGTGACCCTCGCAGGGCTCACCACCGACCCCACCGAGAACTGCCTCGTCGCCGCCGGGGTGAGTACCGGCAACCTCTACGGGGCCTGCACCCTCAACAACGTCTCCACCCAGGTGCACTGGGTGAATGGCTCGCCGGTGCCGTATGCGCTCGATGGTGGGCTCGAGGTCCGGCACATGACGGGCACCGCGGTGCAGTACGCGGCGCTCGGGCTCTGCGACGGCGTTCGAAAGTGCCAGCTCGACTCGGCCGGTACGCTGATCGACCCCATCCCGGGGACCGAGACGCTCACCAAGATGCCGGTCCGCTTCAGCCCCGTGAGTCGCATGTACGTGCTCGGCCGCTTCGGCCACGGCGTGGTGAGCTCCGACATCACCGACCCCGACTTCTGTCAGGACCTCGACGCCGGCCTCCACGCCTACGACTTCTACGACGTCAACGACCAGGGCTGGCTCGCGGGCTGCGCGCTGAGCTCCGTCGACTCCCGCCTGCACCCGGTGGCCTGCATCCCGGAGTGAGCGTGCACGCGGAGGAGTTCGCTCCACGGCCTTCGCGCACTCGCGCGGCTACTCCGCGGACTGGATCAGCGGATGGCGCAGCATCACCTGCGCCTGCTCGGGGCTGAACGAGAACGCCCGGTCGCCGCGGATCTCCGACCAGAACATCAGGTTGCCAGGGCCTTCGGTTCCCCGGCCCGTGTCGGGGAGCCGGTCTTCCTCGCCCGAGGCTTCGGCGGTGTGCGCGAGGCCGAGGTAGTGGCCGATCTCGTGCGCCATCACCGCGCCGAGCACCGGTCCGTAGACGGGCTGCGGCCGGTCGAGCGGGGCGTTGATGGAAAAGAGGACGCCGCTCGACGTGGAGCCGGGGGAGGCCGGGCCCGGGAGCGAACCGCTGACGCCGCCCACCTGGCCCTGCTCGAGGTACACGCCCTCGGTCAGGAAGACGTTGAGCCCTTCCTGCTCGGTGGTGGTCTTGAGCAGGTCCTCGGGGGCGGGGCCGCTCTGCCTCAGCGCGTCGACGACCGCCGCGCTCCGTTCGCCGCTCGGAGTCTTCACCGGTCCACGGTCGAACAGGCGAATGGGGCCGACCTCGATGCCCGCCGCCGCGTAGACCTGCTTCATGCGCTCGATGGCCACGTCGAACACCGGGCTGTGCCGCGCATCCTCCGCGCGGTAGCCCACCTTGGGACTGGTGAAGTACAGGTTGAGCGGCAGCCGCCCCCGCGTCCGCTCGGGCCCCGAGGACACGGTCACGCGCACGTCGACCTTCCCGCCGGCGGCCTTGCCGTCGTCGCGCTCGCCCGCCGCGGTGAAGGTCCAGGCGCCACCGGTGAGCTTCACGCCCGGGTTGTTGGGCGCCATCAGCGCGCTCGAGCCGCGCATCACCACCGTGGCCGGGTTGGCGCTCTGCTGCGGGCCGAGGAAGGCGTCTTCGCCGTCGCGCGAGGGCGTCACCAGCGCCTGGGCCTTCGGGCCCACCAGCGAGTCGACGACGTACCAGTGGTCGTCCTTGCCGCGGACCTCGATGAGCACGCTCTGCACGTCGGCGGGCAGCGTCAGCGTCTGCGGCGCGGTCCGGCCTTTCGCGTCGAGCGCCAGGCCCTTCAGTTCGATCACCTCGCGGTGCAGCGCCGCCGCCCCGGTCGTCGCCTCGTGCACCGGCCGCCTCGGAGCGGCATGGGGCGTGTGCCTGGGGGGCGCTCCCTCGAGCGCGTTGGTGCGTGCCCGCGGATGTTCGAGTCCCGCGGGGCGGTGGGCGGTCGGAGCGCCCTTCGCCTTGGCCTTCGGCGCGGCTTTGCCAACCTGTGACTGGCCGCTCGCGCCGGCTGACCTGGGTCGGACCTTCACTGAGGCCTCACGGTACGGCAGGCCGTCAGCGGCGAACAAGGTGCCATGGGGAAGAGTGGCCCCTGGGACGAAAATGTCGCGCCCCGCCGAGCGCTAGCGGTCGTACGGCTGGGCGGTGATGCCCGCCTCGCGCAGCTCCGGGATGGAGACGACCGTCGCCGCGTTCAGCGCGCTCGCTTCCTCGAAGGACTTGGTGGCGCGCTCCATCGCGAGCTCGAAGGGCGCATCGTGGGTCATCGTGGTCTCGAGGAAGTACGTGGGAGGCGCCGAGGTGCCGTCCTTCCCTCCGCTTCCCCAGCCCACGAAGGCGTGGCCGGGCACGCGAATGATGCTGGGCCGCAGGCCGATCGCCTCGAGCAGCGTCGCGTACAGGATGGCGCCCTCGAGGCACTGGGCGTTGGTGGTCTCGAGCACCTCGGACGGCAGCCGGGTTCGCTGACCTTTGACGCCGTCGACCTCCACCACGTACGGGTCCATCACGTAGCTCATGCCGCGCGCCTGGAGTTCTTCGTAGAGGGCCTTCACCTGCGGGACCGTCTCGCGCTGCGTCCCGGCGAAGGTCTGGCGCGGGGCGCGCTTCTTGGCGTCCTTCAAGAAGGCATCGATGGCGGGCACGTTGGGGGTCACCCAGGCGCCCAGGTAGTCGTTCACCAGGCTGTGCATGCGCCGGTCCTTCGAGGTGTAGACGTGCAGGGGCAGGTAGTCGCGGGGCTGGAGCATCGTGGGGAAGCTCTTGCGCAGCACCTCGCGGTTTCCCTCGACGGTGAACACCACCACGTCCACCTGCGCGGGCTTGGGGGCCCGCACCTGCCTCACGTCGAGCTCGTTGCGCAGCGGTGGATGAAGGTCGAGCTTCTGCGCGCGTCCTGGCTTGGCCACCGCAGCGGAGGCCAGCCGGGTGGTGACGCCGGGCACCTCGATCTCCACCCGGTACTGCGCCGTGCCTGGGGCCACGCGGGTCAGCGAGAGTTCGACCAAGGGCCGGGTGCCGCGCGCCTTCCCGAACAGGTGGTAGGTGCCCAGGGCCAGCTGCGGCGCGACGCTGAACTCGGTGAGCAGGCCGGTCGCCTTCGCCTCCAGCACCAGGGTGCGCACGTCGTCGAGATCGCCCACCTCGCCGCCCAGGGCCTCCGCAGCGTCGGCCGCCACCAGCGCCTCGTCGAGCTTCCCCAGGTGTGCCTGCGCGCGCGCCTGGTACTTGAGCGCGCGGTTCTTGACCGCGTTCGACTCCGGGCCTTCGAGCTTCGCCGCGGCGGCCTCCGCCTTCTGGCCCGCGTCGAGGCACGGCACCCACCGACCGAGGCGGCATTCGACCTTGCCCAGGGTGACGAGCAAGTGCGGGTCGTCGGGCCGCTTCTTCAGCCAGGTGCTCAGCGTCTGCTGGGCATCGTCGGTCTGCCCGAGGCCGAGCTGCGCCCGGGCCAGCAGCTCCGGGTGACCGTCTTCCTGGGCTCCGCGGATCAGCGTCTCTCCGAGGTCCTTGAGGAAGAAGAAGTACTCCAGCTGCTCGGCACAGCGCGCGATGCGGACGATCTCGTCGCGGTTGGCCTTGATGTCCTGCACCGGCCAGGCGGCCGGCCAGAGCCCGAACCGGGCGCGACCGGCGAGCAACTTCTCGCAGTCGAGGTCGGGCTTCCTCGCCTCGGCGAAGAGCGCCTTCGCGGGCTCGAGCCGCGTGGGGAGCGAACCGGGACCGAACGAGAGTCCGCCGTCGGCGCCTCGCCACGGGAAGGGGCCAGCATCCAGCGGCCGCCATTGGACGAGGCCTCCATCGGCCTGCCGGGGTGGGGGCGGGAGGCGCGGTGGCCGCGAACCACCATCGGGTGGAGGCACGGCGAAGGTGGGCCCCGCGTCAGGAGCATCGGTGCGCTGGGCGACCGCCACGGAGGCGCCCAGGGCGGCGAACACCGCGACGGCCACGCGAGACGAGACCATGGCGCATCTTGAAATGAGCGGCGCGGCGCGCACGAGCGAATTCGGTCCCGGCGGACGAGGGTTGGGCTAACTCACCTCGCACCGTGAAGCCCTGGGGCCCGCAAGAGAAGCAGCAGTGGTTCGCCGCGCAGACGCGCAAACGCAGCTACGCCGACGACGTGAGCCGGGCGGTCGACCGGTTCCGCGATCGCTTCGACGTCGAGCAGTACGGTGAGCTCCCGTACGCCGGCGCCAAGCACCCGCTGTGGGCGGTGCGGACCCGCGGCTGGGACGAGCGCCGGCCGGTCGCGCTCATCACCGGAGGTGTCCACGGCTACGAGACCAGCGGCGTGCACGGCGCGCTCCAGTTCATCGACGCCCAGGCGAGCCGCTACGCGGGCCGGCTGAACGTGCTGGTGCTGCCGTGCATCAGCCCGTGGGCGTACGAGCACATTCACCGCTGGAACCCGGAGGCGGTGGACCCCAACCGCTCGTTCCGCGAGGGCACGAGCGTCGCCGAGACCGCCCCGGTGCTGCGGCTCATCGCGCCGCTGCGTGGGCGCTTCGTGGTGCACGTCGATCTCCACGAGACGACCGACAGCGACGAGTCGGAGTTCCGGCCGGCGCTCGCGGCCCGCGACGGCAAGGAGTACGTGCCCGGGGAGATTCCCGACGGCTTCTACGTGGTGGCCGACACCGCGAACCCCCAGCTCGAGTTCCAGCGGGCGCTCATCGACGCGGTCTCGCGGGTGACGCACATCGCGCCGCCCGATGCGAAGAACCAGATCATCGGCTCGGCGGTCGTCTCGCCGGGCGTCATCGAATACGACGTGAAGTCGCTCGGGCTGTGCGCGGGCATCACCTCGGCGCGCTACACGACGACCACCGAGGTGTACCCGGACAGTCCGCGGGCGAGCCCGGCCCAGTGCAACGCCGCGCAGGTCTCCGCGGTGTGCGCCGCGCTCGACTTCGCGCTCGCGCACGGCGGCTGAGCGCTCGGCTACTTCAGGCCGACGAACAGGGTCTGCACGTCGTCGTCGCCGTCGAGCTCCTCGAGGAACTCGTCGACCTCGGTGCGCTGCTCGGGCGTCACCGACACCGGGTTCTTCGCCCGCCACACCAGGGCCGCGGACTCGATCTTCCAGCCCGCGGCTTCCAGGGCCTTGCGGACCGCATCGAGGTCGCCCGGCGCGCTGTAGAAGTGGGTGACGCCTTCCTCGCCGCTCTCGAGGTCCTGCGCGCCGGCCTCGATGGCGGCGGTCTCGGGGTCGGCTCCTGCCGGGCCGACGCCGTCGATGGCGCCCAGCCGGTCGAAGTCCCAGGAGATGGCGCCGGTGGCGGCGAGCTGCCCGAGGCGGAAGTGCTGGCGGACGTTGGCCGCGGTCCGGGTGCGGTTGTCGGTGAGGCACTCGACGATGACCGGCACGCGGTGCGGCCCGAAGCCCTCGTACGTCACCAGCTCGTAGTTCACCGCCTCGTCGAGCAGGCCCGCGCCCTTCTTGATCACGCGCTCGAGCGTGTCCTTCGTCATGCTCACTTTCTTGGCGTACTCGATGGCCAGCCGCAGCCGGATGTTGGAGGCGGGGTCGACGCCGGCCTTGGCGGCGATCATCACTTCCTTGGCGGCCTTGCTGATGAGCTTGGCCTTCGCCTTGCTGTTCGCCTCGCGACCCGCGTGCTTCCATTGAGCGCCCATGACGCCCTGCCCATAGCACGGGTGTCTTCAGCCGCTCCGTGCTCGATAGCTCCCGGGACCGGTGCCGACCGCGCGGCGGAAGACGCGGCGGAACGCGGCCGGGTCCTGGTAGCCGACGCGCGCGGCGATGGCTTCCACCGATTCGTGCGTGCTCTCGAGGAGGTGGACCGCGTGTGCCACCCGCAGGCGCTGCACGAACCGGTGCGGGGTCACCTGGAGGCGCTCCGCCAGCCGTCGGGCGAGGGTGCGCGGCGAGGTGGCGGCGGCCCGGGCCAGCTCGGCGAGTGACACCTGGCGTTCCAGGTTGGCGGTGACGAAGTCTTCCAGGCCCCGGAGCATCGGGTCGAACCCGTGCACGTGCTCCATGACCATGTACTTCGCCTGCGACGGCCGGGCGTCGAGGACGAGGTAGCGCGCGGCGAGGTTCGAGAGGGTGGGGCTGCCGACCCGGGCGACCACCGCCAGCATGAGGTCGGCGTGCGCGAAGGCGGAGCCCGCGGTGAGGCACGGGCCCGCGTCGACCACCATGCGGTCGCTGCGGAGGTCGACCTGCGGAAAGCGGCGGGCGAAGAACGGCATCAACCACCATGTGGTCGTCGCCTGGCGCCCGTCGAGTAGCCCGGCCGCCGCGAGGAAGAAGGTCGCCGAGCACGACGCGGCGATGAGCGCCCCGCGCGCCGCGGCCCGAGGCAGGAGCTCGATCACCTTCCGCACGTCGGCCCTGGCGAAGAGTCGATCGAGCGAGGAGTCCTTGGTGGCGAAGACCCCCGGGAGCACCACCACGTCGCCTCGCCCGAGCGTCTTCGGGTCGAAGCGGCCTTCGACGCTCAGGGCGCGGCGCTGCACCGAGGGCACCGGGGCTCCGTCGTGAGAGACGACCTGCTGCTGCAAGGCGCGGGTCGAGCGTGGCGCGGAGCTGCGTCCCGCGCGCTGGAGCCGCGCCGCGGTGTCGACCACGTCGAGGCCGAGGCCGAGCGCGCCTTCCATCACTCCGTCGATGGCGAGGTGGACGATCATGCTGGCAAGAATGGACCGAAGGATGTCGTTCGTGCCACTCGTCCGGGCCTCGCTGCTGCCGCATGGTGGCCGCATGTCCGACCCCCGCGACGATGCCCTGGCCGACTTCGAGCGCCGAACGCTGACCATCGAGGGCGTGTCGAAGACGGTCCTGGTGAGCGGGCAGGGGCCCGCGGTGGTGGTGATGGCGGAGATGCCCGGCATCAGCCCGCATGTCGCCCGCTTCGCCCGGTGGGTCCGCGAGGCGGGCTTCTGCGTCTACCTCCCGTCGCTGTTCGGACGGGACGGCGCCTTTCCCGAGGCAGAGCGCGGCCTGGCGGTGCTCAAGCGCGCCTGCGTGAGCGCCGAGTTCCGCGCCTTCGCGGCGAACGAGGCGAGCCCGGTGACGGCCTGGCTGCGCGGCCTCGCCCGGCTGGCCCACGCGGAGCGGGGAGGGCGAGGGGTCGGCGCCATCGGCATGTGCTTCACCGGCAACTTGGCGCTGTCGATGATGCTGGAGCCGTCGGTGCTGGCGCCCGTGCTGTGCCAGCCTTCTCTGCCGTTCGACCAGCTGGACCGCGTCGAGAGCCCGCCAGCGGAGCTCGCCCAGGTGCGAGAGCGGCTCGAGCGCGAGCAGCTGACCGTGAGGGCCTACCGCTTCGAGGGCGACCGGTTCTGTACCGCGCAGCGCTTCGCCGCGTACGCCGCGGCGCTCGGGCCGCGCTTCGAGTTCCGGGTGCTCCCGTCGAGCGCCGCGAACCCGGCGCCGCCGCCGTTCTTCAGCGCCGTCGTGGGCTGTCCCCACAGCGTGGTCACTGCCCACCTCATCGACGAGGCGGGCCAACCCACGCTCGCCGCGCGGGACGAGATCGTCACCTTCTTCAAGGCGCGCCTCGCGGAGGTCGCGTGAGCGCGCCGCTGCGCCTCGTGGGCCGCAGCAGCTCCCACTTCACCCGCGTGGCCCGGATGGTGGCCGCGGAGCTGGGCCTCGAGGTGGAGCTCGTGGTGCTCCACGACGTGATGAACACCGACGTGGCGTCGTATGGCGGCCACCCGGGAATGAAGATTCCCAGCCTGCTCGTCGGCGAGGGGGCGCTGTTCGGCACCGACACCATCTGCCGCACGCTGGCGGAGCTGGCCGGGCGGGACGACGACCCCCGCGTGGTGCTGTCGCATCACCTGCGCGACCACCTCGCCCGCAGCGCGCAGGAGGTGGTCTGGAACGCCATGGCGGCGCAGGTCCAGCTCGTGCTCAGGGTGATGGTGGGTCGCCTGCCGGCCGAGCATCCCTACTTCGCGAAGGCGCGGCTCGGGCTCGAGCAGTCACTCTGCTGGCTCGACGAGCGCCTCGACGGGGTGCTCGGCCGATTGCCACCGCAGCGCCAGTTCAGCGTGTTCGAGGTCAGCCTGTTCTGCCTCCTCGAGCACCTGCGCTTCCGGCCCACGCTGGAGTGGGGCGCGACGCCGGCCCTCGACGGGTTCCGCGGAAGGTTGGCGTCGAGACCGTCGGCACAGGCCACGGTGTTCGGCTTCGATCCACCTGCGAGGGTGTGAGGCGCTGGCCGGCTGGTGAAGGCGTTACTTCTCGGGGACCGTGAGCTCCCCGGAGGTGCAGGTTTGGTCCTGGAGCGTCACCTCGAAGTAGTACTCGGCATGCGAGAGGCCCAGCACCGGCACCTCTTCGTCGAAGACGGTGGTCCACTTCTCTTCGGCGACGCTGTTCCGCACGTCGACTTTGAAGGTGTCGACCTGGTCGTCGTTGTTGACGTAGGGCTCGGGGTGGCCGCTCGTGTTCTGCCCGTCGTCGCGCTCCCACAGCGTGAAGTCGGCTTGGTTCTTCTTGAACAGCAGGATCCCCGACGTGTCCGGGAAGCCCCAGCCCGAGGCGCGCATCACCACCCGGGTGCCTGGCGGCACCGGGTTGGACAGCGGCGAGCCGTCGGCCATCGCCCAGCCACACGATTCCAGCTTCCAGCGGCGCACGTCGAGGCCGAGGCCACGCGCGCTTCCTCCCGACGACACGTTGTACGAGAAGTGATGGGTACCGAGGCCCGCGGGGAAGGCGTCGAGGCTGGGCACGACGACGATCTGGAAGTCATCGGCGGTCGCGATGAACGGCGCGTCGTTGTTCAGGCGCACCAGGTGCCCGACGAGGTTCGTTCCCTTCACCGAGACGACGACTGCCTTGATGTCGTCGAAGCGCACCTCGGTGCTGGTGGCCGGGTGCAGCACGTCGCTCTGGTCGCGGTACTGCACGCCGACCGAGTCCACCATGTGGGTGATCTCCATCGAGAAGGGCTCCGATCGCACCACGGCGTCGCCGTACTCCGCGACCACCTGGAGCTGGATGACGCCGACGCGTTCCATGCTCATGGCGACGCCGTTCCAGCCGTGGACCCGGCCCGTGGTGGTGCCTTCGAAGGGCAGGGTGGCGCCGAACTCGGGGACCGAGCGGGCGCGGTCGAGGTCCACCAGGCTGACACGCACGGGCCCCCAGAGTTCCTTGCCGGCCACGGTGACGCGCAAGGGCGTCGCGTAGGGCGTCGGTGCCCCGACCGACAGCCCGGTGACGACCACGCTGTCGAGCTGGGGCGCCGAAAGCACCACCACCTTCGCCGGGTCGGTCGCCCACGGCTCGCTGCCTCGCACCGTGGCCACGATCGTCGCGGTGAACGTCACCTCGTAGCGCCCCTTCGAGCGGAAGGTGGAGTGGTTGGCCTTCCACGTCGAGTGCAGGTCGAACGCGGCCGCGTCCTTCGTCTCGCTCGCGAAGGTCTCGGTGACCACGCCGCCGGTCGCCAGGTCGGTGATGGTCGCGGACAACCGCAGGTTTCGGGCGAGGTCGCCCTTGTAGACGACGTGGACCTTCACCTCGTCCAGCGGGTGCAGCTCCTGGCCTTCGGTGGCGTTCTCGAGCGACAGCGTGAACGTCTCGTAGCTGGCGAGCGGCGTGGAACCGACGCCGCCGCAGCCGCCGAGGAGCACGACGATCAACGTGGGGAGCCACGACGAGGAGTTCGCGGGCACGCAGTCGAACTCTAGCGGCTGCTGGCACCACGGTGTTCGGGTCAGCCTCGACCCAGGTGTGGATCCAGGATGCGGATGCCGCGGTGCGGCGGTCGCGCGGGCCTCCGTGGGGGAGTTGTGCTTTCACCGGGCGCCATGCGCCTGAACGTCAACTACCCCGTCACCCAGGGCCGTCTCGTGCTGCGCACCGCCGACGACTGGGCGCGCGACGTCGAGCCGGTCGAGCGTTCACCGCGGGGCGCGGTGTTCGAGCTCTCGCTGGCGACGACCACCCTCGAGCTCAAGCCGGTCCTGCGCGTGGGCGACGAGGTGCTCTGGGCGAAGGGGAGCAACTACGTGGTCAATGCGCACGAGCCCGAGCGCGACCTGTGGCCGTGCTTCTTCGGCTCGGAGCAGGGACGGGTGACCGAGGTCCGCCGCGTGGAGCACGCGGGCGTCGCCCACTCGGTGCGCGTCTACCTGCCGCCGGGCTACGACGACAACACGCTGCGCTGCTTCCCCGTCATCTACATGCAGGACGGGCAGAACCTCTTCTTCCCGGAAGAGGCCTTCATGGGCGTGGAGTGGCGCGTCGACGAGACGATGGACCGGCTCGCCCAGATGAACGCCATCCGCAAGGTCATCGTGGTCGGCGTGCGCCCAGACGACCGCATGCGCGAGTACACCAAGCCCGGGTACGACGGGTACGCGCGGTTCCTCGTGGAGCGCCTCAAGCCGCTCATCGACGCCGAGTACCGCACCCGGCCCGAGGCGGAAGAGACGGTCATCATGGGCAGCTCGCTGGGCGGGGTGGCCGCGCTCCACGTCGCCTGGAGCCACCCCGAGATCTTCGGCCGCGCGGCGTGCCTGTCGTCGACCTTCGGGGTCTACGACGATCTGTTCGAGCGCATCGAGCGGGAGCCGAAGAAGCCGCTCGTCATCTACATGGACTCCGGGTGGCCCAAGGACAACTACGGCGCCACCAACGCGATGCGCGACCTGCTGCGCAGCAAGGGCTTCACGCTCGGGGTCGACCTGCTGCAGTTCAGCTTCCCCGAAGGGCTGCACTCGGAGCGCTCATGGAGCGAGCGCATTCACGTGCCGTTCCAGTTCTTCTTCGGCCGGGCGTGGCTCGCGCAGCGCGGCCAGGCCTGGTGACGAGGCGCTACCCGGGATCGCTGAAGACTCCCTCGCCGGTGAGGAGATCGACGTAGCTCGGGAGCCCGGCGCGCTCGACCCGCCGCAGCTGACGGTTCGCACGCTCGCCTTCCGTCCGGTTGCAGTCCTCGCCGTCCATCCACACCGTCCGCAGGGGCGAGACCCAGCGGTAGACGCAGTCGCGCTGCGGGGCACGGCAGAAGCGCAGACACTGTGGTGTGCCGAGCTCGACGTCCTCGCGTGCGAGCGGCTCGACGATTCGCCGGGAGCTGGGCTCGGAGCACTCGTCCTTCCGGCGCTTGCCGTCGCGGGGATCGCACGGCTTGCCGTCGCCGTCGGTGCACGCGCGTACCCACTTCACGGTCTTGCGGCCGAGCAGCTTGGCCGCCCACGCGTCGGCGCCCGCCGCCGCCCGCTCGGGGGTCCAGCCGGGGCAGAGGTGCCCGGTGAGGCCGAGCGACCCGACGCCGAGCTTCTGGAAGATCACAGAAGGGGTCACCGGCAGCAGCGGCTGCATCGAACGCTCGACACTCGAGAAGGCGACCGAGGGTTCGACGCCGAGGATGTCACGGTGCGCCTCGGCCCAGGCGTGGACGAGCTCCAGATCGCGCGGGGTCACCGGCCCGGGAGTGCGCTCGGGCCCTGAGTACCAGGCCGTGTCCAGCAAGCCCTGGCGCGTGAGCTTCACCGTCCAGTCGGGGGACTCCGCGTTGAGCGCTTCGGCCCGGCGCTGGATCGTCTTCCAGGAGCCGTCCTTGACCCGCACCGGGAACGCCGACGGTGTGGCCGGATCGACGCCCAGGGTCAGGCACAGCGCTGCCATCGGGAAGAGCGAGGCCATCGCGGCGGAAAAGCCTAGGTGACGCGCCGACCGGAGGTCACCGCAGGCGCTGTCCTTTCCACTGGCCGTGCGCTTTCACACGTCTCTATCCTCCGCGCCGCTCGATGCCGCGCACCGCCTCCGTCGCGCCCTTCCTGATCCGGGGGCTCTTGTTGCTCTCGCTCGGCGTGGCGGCCTCCGCAGGCGCGCAGGAGCGCGGCTTCCGGCTCCATCGCTTCGAAGGCACCGAGGCCGGCGCGATGCAGTTCCTGGTCGACCGGCCTTGGTACGGCGACACGCGCACCTTCGCGGTCGGGCTGACGGTGGACGACGCCTTCAACCCGCTGGTGCCCAGGGTGGCGGCCGGGGGCGGGGACCTCTCGCCCATCGTCTCCAACGCGCTCGTCGGACACCTCGACCTCGCCGCGGCGTTCACCAGCCGCTTCCTGGTGAGCGCCAGCCTGCCGGTGACGCTGCTCGAGCGTGGGCGCACCGACTTCCTGAGCGGCCTCGGCCCGGCGAGCGGCGTGCGCCTGGGCGATCCGCGGGTGGGCGCGATGGTGCGCCTCTACGGTTTCTCGGAGCGCGAGCCGTTCTCGCTTCACGCGGGGCTCGACGTGTGGATTCCCACGGGCGGCGCCGCCGCGCACCAGGGCGATGTGTCGATCCGCCTCCTGCCGCGCGCGGTGATCGCCGGCGCCTTCGGTCCAGGCCGCTACTCCGTCGAGCTGGGTTTCCTGCTGCGGCCCGCGGCGTCCTACGGCCCGCCTGCGCTGGCGATGACCGCGGCCTCCGAGGCGCGACTGGGGCTCGCGCTCGGCCTCTCGCTCCTCGACGACCGGCTCTTCGTCGGCCCGGAGGCCCAGGCCTCGACCCAGGTGCTGGGCACCGGCGCCTTCAAGGCCAACGGCACCAGCGTCGAGGTGCTCGGCGGCGCCCACTGGCTGCTGTTCAACCGCGTCCTCGTCGGCGTGGGTGGCGGGGTCGGGTTCTTCGGCGCGGCGGGCACGCCCGACGCTCGCCTCATGGCGCGGATCGCCTGGGCGCCGCGGCGCTCGCCGGAATCCGAGGCCGAGGCCGAAGCCGAAGCGCAGGCGAAGGAGTCGGAGCACGCCAAGACCGAGGTGCTCCCTGATGGCGGCGTCGCGCCGGCCACGCCGGCCTCGCCCGCCGTGCCGGATGCCGGCGTTCCGGGCGCCCTCGCCGGTGTCGCCCGGCCGACGTCGTCCACGGGCGACGCGGACGGCGACGGCATCGCGGACGCGGTCGACCGCTGCCCGTACGAGCCGGAGACGAAGAACGGCATTCGCGACGAGGACGGGTGTCCCGAGGTCGAGCTCACCCCCGGCGCTCCGCTCGTCCGCGTGCTGGCGCCGAAGGTGGACGCCGGAGTGCCCGTGGCGGCCGCCGACGCGGGCGTCGAGCGCCCCGCGCTGGACTCGGATGGCGACGGTATTCCCGACTCGATGGATCGCTGCCCGGTCACGCCGGAGGACAAGGACGACTTCGAGGACGAGGACGGCTGCCCCGAGCGGGACAACGACGCCGACGGCATCCTCGACGCGGCCGACAAGTGCCCCAACGAGGCGGAGACCTTCAACGGCGTCGACGACGAGGACGGGTGCCCGGACCTGGCGAAGGACTCTGACGGCGACGGGCTCGCCGATCTCGCCGACCGCTGCCCGTTCGAGGCGGCCACGCCGGGCGGCGCGCGCACCGACGGCTGCCCCGAGGCCGAGGTCCCGCACCGCGAGGCGCTCGCTGCGCTGTTGAAGCCGCCCTCCGCGGTGTCCAGCCCGGGCGTGTCCGTGGTCGCGCCGGTGTCCCGCGACGCCGACGGCGACGGCCTGCCCGACGACGCGGATCGCTGCCCCATCACCCCCGAGGATCAGGACGGCTTCGAGGACGACGACGGCTGCCCCGAGCCCGACAACGACGGCGATGCGATCGTCGATGGGAAGGACGCGTGCCCGCTCGAGGCGGAGACGGTCAACGGCAACCGCGACGACGACGGCTGCCCCGACGAGCCGGCCGACGCCGACGGCGACGGCGTGGACTCGGAGCGCGATCGCTGCCCGCTGGAGCCGGGCGATGCGTCCGACGGCTGCCCGCACACCCCGCTGCCTGCACTCGCGCTCCCGGGCTTCCCCGGCGCTGCGGCCACGCCCGTCGCGGCCGGTGGCGCGCCCGTCGCCGCCGACCTCGACCGCGACGGCCTGGCGGACGACGCCGACGCCTGTCCGACGAGCCCCGAGGACAAGGACGACTTCGAGGACGAAGACGGCTGCCCCGAGCTGGACAACGACCACGACGGCATCGCGGACGCGAAGGACAAGTGCCCGCTCGAGGCGGAGACCATCAACGGCTTCCAGGACGACGACGGCTGCCCGGACGTGGGCGCGAGCGCGATCAAGCTCACCAAGGACCGCGTGGTGCTCTCCGGCACCATCCGCTTCAAGATCGGCTCGGCGGAGCTCGACCGGTCGTCGCTGCCGCTCCTCAAGCAGCTCGCCGGCGTGCTCAAGGCGTATCCGCACCTGCCGGTGGAGATCCAGGGCCACACCGACGACGTCGGCAGCGCGGCCGCGAACATCAAGCTGTCGCAGAAGCGGGCGGAGTCGATCCGCACCTTCCTTTCGAAGGCGGGCGTCGCCCTGAACCGCCTGGTCGCCACCGGCTACGGGCCCACGCGGCCCGTCGCCAGCAACAAGACGCTCGCCGGCCGCGAGCTGAACCGCCGCGTCGAGTTCCTGATCCTCGGAGAAGCCCAATGAGCCACCTCACCCGCGCCCTCGTCGTGCTGGCCCTGTCGCTGCCGGCGCTCGCCCAGGCGGCCGACCGCTGCGGCGGCGTCAAGCTGGAGGGCGGGCAGGTCCGCCTCGGCAAGACGGTCACCGAAGCCTGGGTGAAGACGAGCGAGGGCAAGGACTGCCTCGCCGACCTGGTGAAGGAGATCGACCGCAACCGGCTGGTGCGCGCGGTCACCGTCGCCGCGCTGGTCCCCGACGCCGACCGGGTCAACGGCAAGGGGCTGGCGTCGGCGAAGGCGGTCGCCGCGGCGCTGGTGGACGCGGGGCTCCCCAAGAACCGCGTCTTCGGCCTCGCCCCGGCGCCGCAGCGCAACGAGGCGATGGGCATCTCGCTGCGCTACGTGGAGCGCGCGCTGGAAGACGTGGTGGCGCGCATCGCCTCGGCGGGCGGCGCGGTGTTCCTGGGCCCCGACGAGGCGATGCTCAAGCCCGTCGAGCCCGGCATGCCGGTGCTGGTGAACGAGCTGGTGAAGACCGGGCCCAACGCCCACGCCACCATTCACCTGAAGGACGGCAGCGGCATCGAGGTGAAGCCGGAGTCGACCATCAAGATGCTGGTGCTCTCGATTCCCACGCCGGCGGACCGCCAGGTGAAGATCGAGGTGCTTTCGGGCGGCATCGTCGCCGACGTGCGGAAGGCGACCCAGCTCGGCAAGTTCGAGGCCTCGTCGCGCGTCGCGGTGGCGTCGGTGCGCGGCACCCAGTTCCGGTTCGGCGTGGGCAACGAGGGCGGCGCGCGGCTGGAGACGCTGGAAGGCGTGGTGGGCGTGACCCCGGCGAACGACCCCAGCGCGGCTCCGGTCGAGGTCACCGCCGGTCACGGCACCAGCGTGAGCGCCGACGGGAAGATCGCTCCGCCGAGCGCCTTGCCCGCTGCGCCGGTGGCGGTCGGTCCGCTCAAGGGCGCGCTGGGCGCCGACGCCCGCTTCGAGTGGCAGGCCGTCGCCGACGCGGCCGTCTACCGGGTGGAACTCGCCCGCGACGCCGACTTCGTGATCGACGCGGCCTCGCGCGAGGTGTCGGCGACCACGCTCTCGTGGCCGGAGCCGCTGGCCAAGGGCAAGTGGTTCTGGCGCGTCACCGCGGTCGACGCGCGCGGCTTCTCGGGCGCGCCTTCCAAGGTGTACGCGGTCACGGTGGGCAAGTGATCAAGCGCGCCGACCTCACCGGGTTGGCGCTGCTCGTGCTCGCGGGAGCCACCTGGCTCTTCCGCGACGACGTCGCGTGGTCGCTGGCGCCGCTCGCGCCTGGGGTCGGCTTCCCCATGGTGTCGCTGGTGGTGCGCGCGGTGGTGCTGCTGGTCGCCGCGGCGGCGGTGCTGCGGCTGCGCGCGCTCCTCGGCCGGGTGGTGACGCGGGCGCTCGCGTTGCTCGACGCCGCGGAAAGCCGGCTCGAGGCACTCCCGAAGCTCCAGGGCCGCTCCATCCGGGTGACGCTGCTCACGCTCATCGTGGGCACCGGCGTGCTGCTGCTCCTCGACGGCACGCAGATGGGCAGCTGGCTGGAGACGCGCATGGTGGACGTGTTCTTCCGCCTGCGCTTCCCGGAGCGCTCGCAGGCGGAGCTCGCCACCGGCCAGGAGCTGCCGTCGGCGCGCCGGCAGGACGACGTGGTGGTGCTGGCGCTCGACGACGAGGCGATCCTCCACCTGGGTTGGCCGCTGCCCCGCATTCACTACGCGCGGTTGATCGACGCGGTCGCCGAGGCCAAGCCCGCCAGCCTGGCCTTCGACGTCTCGCTGGTCGACGCCAGCCGCGAGCATCCGGACTGGGACCTCGCCATCGGCGACGCGGCCGCCCGGGCGCGCAACGTCACCTTCACCTTCACGGTGGCCCGGGTCACCGACTCGCGGCCGGTGCTCACCGACGCGGCGCGGACCGCGCTGGAGGCGAACTCCATTCCTTGGCAGGAGTCGGCGGCCACGCTCCCGGAGTACACGGAGATCGTCGGAGGCGACGTGCTGCCGCAGGGGGTGATCGACCCGGTGGCCGAGCACGCCGACGGCATCGCGATGGCCAACGTGCTGCTGGACCGCGGCGACGACATGCTCCGGCACTCGCTGGTGGTGGCGCGGCTGGGCAACCGGCTCCTGCCGTCGCTCTCGCTGCGGCTGGCGGCGAACGCGCTCGGGGTGCCGCTGTCCCAGGTGAAGGTGGTGCCGGGGACGTACGTGGACGTGGGCGGCAAGCGGCGCATTCCCATCGACCTGCTCGGCCGCACGCTGGTGCGCTACCAGGGGCGGCACGACGCGCGCGGGCAGGGGCCGTTCCGCTACCTGTCGATGTGGTCGGTGCTCCGCAGCGACCTGTCGTTGCGCCTCGACGGCAACCCGATGGGCGCGGACCAGCGCTTCACCGCCGACGAGTCGACCCGGGTGACGAAGGACGGCGTGGTGGTGCCGATGGGCGAGGTGGAGCCGCTGCTGCTCGCACCCGGCGCGGTGGTCTCGGGGAAGGCGGTGTACTCGAGCGACCCGGGCCGCATCACCGAGCTCGCCATCACCACCGGGGCGCGGCCGCCGTCGGAGCCCGACTTCGAGCTGCTCGACGAGTCGACCCTGCGCTTCACCACCACGCTCGCCAGCGCGGCGCGCAACAAGATGGACCTCTCGTTCCTCACCGGGAAGCACCTGCTGGTGGGCTCCACCGCGCTGGCGGCGGCCGACATGCGCAACGGGCCGCTCGGCGAGCTGCCGGGCGTCGAGCACCACGCCTCGATGCTGGCCAACCTGCTGCACGACGACTTCTTCCACCAGGCGCCCAAGGGCCTGAGCCGGGCGCTGGTGTTCCTGGCGGCGCTGGTGGCGGCGGTGGTGTGCGTGGCGCTGTCCAGCGAGGGCGCGGGGCTCCTGGTGACGGCGCTCATCATCCTCGGGTGGATGGTGGCGGCCTTCGTGGCCTTCTCCCAGGGCTACTACGTGGCCTCGGTGGGGCCGGCGGTCTCCGCGGCCTCGAGTTCACTCCTCTTCCTGATGCTGGGCGCGCGCGCGGCGCACAACGCCCACGCGAAGGCGACGGCGGAACGGGAATTCGTGCGCTCGACCTTCGGCCGCTACCTCACCGAGCAGGTGGTGCAGCAGCTCCTCGACTCGCCCGACGGCCTCAAGCTCGGCGGCCAGCGCGACTTCGTCACCATCATGATGACCGACCTCCGCGGCTTCACCAGCATGTGCGGCAGCATGGAGCCGGAGAACGTGGTGAAGCTGCTCAACCACTACCTGGAGGCGATGACGCGGATCATCGCCCGCTACGGCGGCACCATCGACGAGTTCATCGGCGACGCGATCCTGGTGGTGTTCGGTGCGCCGGTGCCGCTGGAAGACGAGGAGGCGCGCGCGGTGGCGTGCGCCATCGAGATGCTGAACGCCATGCCGGACATCAACCGCTGGAACGCGGCCAACGGCCTGCCGACGGTGGAGATGGGCATCGGCATCCACAGCGGCGAGGTGGTGCTGGGGAACATCGGCTCCGAGCTGCGCGCCAAGTACGGCATCGTCGGCAGCACCATCAACCTGACCTCGCGGGTGGAGTCGTACACGGTTGGCGGGCAGGTGCTGATCTCCGACGTCACCCGGGAGCGCTGCGGCGACCTGGTGACGCTGGGCGCGTCGCAGGTCGTCTCGCCCAAGGGCGTGAAGGGGACGATGACCATCTGGGAGGCGCTGGGGGTCGGCGGGAAGTACGGCGTGCAGCTGGCGTCGGCGAGCGAGGAACTCAAGGCGCCCACCGCGCCGCTGGAGCTTCGCTACGCGGTGATCAAGAACAAGCAGGTGGCCGACCACTGGCACCTGGCGAAGGTGGAGGCGCTCTCGGAGCGCGGGCTGGAGCTCAAGGTGGACGAGGCGCTGAGCACGCTCACCGACCTCCAGCTGCGGGTGGTGGAAGGCGCGGGCACGCGGCCGGGCGAGCTCTACGGCAAGGTGCTCAAGAGCGAGGTGCGGCCGGGCGTCATCTACCTGCGGCTCACCTCGGTGCCCCCGGAGCTCAAGCCGGTGCTCGCCGCGGCCCTGGGCGAGGTGCCCGCGGCCACCGCGGCCCACGCGGAGTCGGTGCTGGTGACCGCATGAGCGCGCGCCTCTTGATGCTGTGGGTGGGGGCGGCGCTGCTCGCGTCGTGTCAGGTCTTCGTGCCCAGCGCGGGCGCATGCAACGACGGGCGGCTCGACGGCGAGGAGACCGACCTCGACTGCGGAGGCTCGGTGTGTGCGCCCTGTGCGATGGGACAGCTGTGCGTCGCCGACGCGGACTGCAGCAGCCAGGCGTGCAGTCTGAACCGCTGCGTGGCGCGCAGTTGCTTCGACGGCGCCAAGAACGGCATCGAGACCGACGTGGACTGCGGCGGGCAGTGCAGCCCTTGCCAGCTGATGCAGGCCTGTCAGGTCGCGGGCGACTGCGCGAGCGGGGCGTGCGCGAAGGGGCTGTGCGTGGCGGCCCAGTGCAACGACGGGCTGCTCAACGGCACCGAGACGGGCCAGGACTGCGGCGGGAGCTGCCCGGCCTGCGCCGACGGCAAGGGCTGCCGCCGCGACGCAGACTGCCAGTCGGGGGCGTGCACCGACGGCACCTGTGGCAACCCGTGCGTCGCGCCGCTGTCGGCGTGCGGCGCGCAGTGCGTGAATGCGCAGCAGGACCCGGCGAACTGCGGCACCTGTGGCCACGCCTGCCAGCCAGGCGAGCTCTGCACGGCGGGGGTGTGCGGCGGGGCGTGCCTGGGCGGCTCGCTGTTCTGCGGCGGCGGCTGCGTGGACCCGAAGTCGAACCCGCTTCACTGCGGAGGCTGCAACCAGCCGTGCGCGATGGGGCAGTTCTGCGTGGCGGGCGCCTGTGCGTCGGCGTGCGCGGGCGGCGCGGTGGCGTGCGGACCGGACTGCGCGGTGCTCAGCCGCGACGCCAAGCACTGCGGCAGCTGTCCCAACGCCTGTCCGCAGGGGACCGCCTGCGTCGGCGGGCAGTGCAGCATCGGCTGCCCCGCGCCGCTCGCGGTGTGCGCCAACGGCACCCAGTGCGTGGACACGGCGAATGACCCCGCCCACTGCGGCAACTGCACGACCGCCTGTCCGTTCCCCAACGGTGCCTTCCCCGCGTGCGTCGCGGGCCAGTGCGGCCTGGGGCCGTGCGCTCCCAACTTCGCGGACTGCAACGGCCTCCCGGGCGACGGCTGCGAGGCCGACCTGTCGTTCAGCGGGAACTGCGGCGCGTGTGGCATCACTTGCTCCGGGGGCGAGACCTGCACGCCGGGCGGGTGCTGCCTGCCTTCGTTGCCTCCGGGGACCTACCAGTCGTCCTGCCTCAACTGCGTGGCGTGCAACGGGCAGTTGATCTGCCTGTGCAAGGACAACGCGCAGGTGCCGCAGCCGGCGTCCATCCCACTCGCGCCCGCGTGTCCGGCGGGCATCACCAACTGCAACGGGGTGCTCCTGTGCAACGGCTGCTGACGCCTGCGCGGTGGATGGCGATCGGCGCGCTGGTGGGCTTCGCGCTCGGAGCGTGCCACGTCACGTCGACGCCGAGCTGCTCCGACGGCCTGAAGAACGGCGACGAGTCGGACGTGGACTGTGGCGGCACCCGGTGCACGCCGTGTGCGCAGGCGCTGACCTGCCGGGTCCCCGCGGACTGTGCGAGCGGTGCGTGCGCGGGGCGGGTGTGCGTGGCGTCCTCCTGCCAGGACGGGCAGCGCACCGGACCGGAGTCCGACGTGGACTGTGGCGGCCCGTGTCCCGCGTGTGCGGTCGGGCGGACGTGTGGCGTTTCCTCGGACTGCGCGAGCCTGGTGTGCGACGCCGGCCGCTGTGCCGCGGCGAGCTGCGGCGATCGCGCGCGCAACGGCACCGAGACCGACGTGGACTGCGGCGGGGCGGGGTGTGCGCCGTGTGACGCCGGCCAGGGGTGCGTGCGCGACACCGACTGCGCCGTCGGTCGCTGCCGTGACGGCCACTGCGGAACGACCTGCCGGGCGCCCACCGTGGCGTGCGCGGGCGGCTGCGCGGACACCCTGTTCGACCCGCTCAACTGCGGCGCCTGCGGGCGGACCTGTGACGCCGGCAGCGTGTGCAGCGGCGGCGCGTGTCTCGCGGGCTGCACGGCGCCACTGACGGCGTGCGGCGGCTCGTGCGTCGATCTGCAGTTCAACGTCGCCCACTGCGGCGGGTGTGACGCGGGCTGCACCGGAGGCGGCTTGTGCGTCGGCGGCTTCTGTCTGCCCAGCTGCACCCCGGGCACCGTGCCCTGCGGAGGCACCTGCGTGCGGGTGGAGTCCGACCAGCTCAACTGCGGCGGCTGCAACCAGCCGTGCGACGCGGGGAGCGTGTGCGTCAACGGGCAGTGCGGCACCACCTGCACGCCGCCGCTCGACACCTGCGACGCCGGCCTGTGCGTCGACACCCTGCACGACCCCGAGCACTGCGGCGGCTGCTTCCAGCCCTGCGTTCCGGTGGAGCACGCGCCGCGGCTCTGCAACTTCGGCACCTGTTCGCGCGCGGGTTGCGAGACCGGGTTCGCGGACTGCGACACGCAGCTGCAGAACGGCTGCGAGGTGGACCTGAAGGCGGACCTGGCGAACTGCGGCGCGTGTGGCGTGGCGTGCACCGGTGGCCAGGTGTGCGACGCGGGAACGTGCCAGTGAAGCGCGAGGGGGAACCATGAGCGACGTGCGTGAGCTGAAGGACAAGGCGATGCAGCTGACCGCGAAGGGCAAGCTGCCCGCGGCGCTGGAGGCGTGGCGCAAGGTGGTGGAGGTGGCGGCCGACGACGTCGCGGCGCGCCAGAAGGTCGCCGAGCTGCTGCAGAAGCTGGGCAAGAGCGTCGACGCGGTCGCGGCGTACGAGGACGTGGCCCGCCGGTACGCGGAGCAGGGGCAGTTCTTCAAGGCGTCCGCGGTGTGCCGGCTGATCCTGGCCATCGAGCCCAAGCACCAGCGCACGTTGGCGCTGATCGCCTCGCTCTTCGCCAAGAGCGAGAAGCCGCTCCCGGTCCGCCCGGCCGCGGTCCCGGTGGCGCCGGTGGCTGCGGCAGCGCCCGCGGCCGTCGAGGACGCCATCGACATCGAGCTCGAGGTGGTGGCGCCGCCCACGGCCAGCGGGCTGCCGTCGATTCCGCTCTTCTCGATGCTGGGTGAGGCGGAGCTGCGCGAGGTGCTGGCCTCGGCGATGGAGGTCCGCGCGTACGGCGTGGGCGAGCTCATCGTGAAGGAAGGCGCCCCGGGGGAGTCGATGTTCGCGCTGGTGGAAGGCACGGTGGGCGTCTTCCGCGGCCACGGCACGTCCGACGAGCGCCGGGTGGCGTCGATGTCGGCGGGGGAGATCTTCGGCGAGGTGGCGCTGGTCTCGAAGGGCCTGCGGGTGGCGACGGTGGTGACCGACGACTCGGCCACCGTGCTCGAGTTCCCGCGCGCGGCGATGGACCAGGTGGTGGCCAAGCACCCGCGGGTGGGCGAGGTGCTCGACGCGTTCTACCGGGAGCGGCTGCTCGCCAACATGATGCGGGCGAGCCCGGTGCTGCGCGGTCTGCAGGACGGCGCGAAGAAGGAACTCGCGCGGGCGTTCCAGCCGAAGACCTGGGCGGCAGGCGCCACCATCATCGCGGAAGGCCAGGCGCCCGAGGCGGTGCACGTGCTCCTGCGCGGCGTGTGCGCGGTGAAGCACTCCAGCGGCAACAGCTACCCCGACCTGCGGGAAGGGGACCTCTTCGGGGAGATCTCCATTCTCACCGGCGGACCGGCGACGGCGACGGTGACCGCGAGCGCGCCGGTGCTCACGCTCGAGCTGGCGGCGGCGGACTTCAAGGCGCTGGTGATGAAGGACGCGGGCGCCGCGGTCACGCTGCGCCACCTGGCGAACGCGCGGCTCGAGCGCACCGCGCGGTACGACCGGGCCCACGGCCTGCCGGCGGGGCCCGACCGCCGCGTCTGACTACTTCGCCGCGGAGAGCACCCGCACCCGCTCGGCCAGGTTCAGGGTGAAGAGCTTGTAGATGTGCAGCGCCGCGGCCGGGGTGCCGAACATGAAGAGGTTGAAGGCCTCGCGGGAGATGAAGAGCACCTTCACCGCGGTGCGCGCGGTCACACGGGCCGAGGTGGGCCCGTCCTGCAGCAGGGAGATCTCTCCCACGTAGCCGCCGACGCCCAGGGTGTTGAGCAGGCGCGCCGACGCATCGGCCCCCGCGAAGACCTCGACCTGGCCGCTGACGATGAGGAAGAGCCCGCGCCCCGGCTGACCGGGCTCGATGAGGTGCTGGCCCGGCTGGAACGCGTGCAGCGTGCACACCCGGTAGAGCGACTTCATGTCGTCGAAGCTCAGGTCGGCGAACATCGGCAGCGCCTTCAGGAAGCCGTAGGCGTCGGAGCCCGGCTCGGCGGCGGGGAGCTTGCCCTGGACCACCGGCGGCGCGGCGGGCGCGGGGGGGAGGCCCTTGAGCCGGGCGCGCACCTTGGCGGCGGCCTCGGCGTTGCCCACGGCCTCGAGCGCGGCGGCGAGCAGGCCCACGAAGCGGGAGTTGGACATGGCGGCGGGCGTGCGGCGCACGGTCTCGGTGAGCAGGAGCGCGGTCTTCTCGCTGCGGCCGTGCTGCAGCATCACCTCGGCGAGCCGGCTGACCACCTCGACGTTGCCGGGCTCCTCGGCGAAGCCGGAGCGCAGCGCCTCGAACTCGGCGTGGGTGTTGCCCAGCCGGCGGAACTCCTCGGCGGCCTCGAGGAAGCGCTTGCTGCGGGCGAGGCCCTCGGCGACGCGGTCGGTGGCGCCCGCCTTGCGGTAGAGCTCGAGCGCCTGCTCGGTCTTCCCGGCGCGCTCGAAGGCGGCGGCGCCGCGGGTGAGGTCGCCCGCGCGCACCCAGGCGGCGGCGGCCTCCGCGAAGTCGCTGGCGGCCTCGTACGCAGCGGCGGCGTCGCCGTCGAGCTTGCAGGCGCGGAACACCTTGGCGGCAGCGGCGAAGTCGCGCGCCTTCCGGAACAGCTGGGCGATGTTCTTCTTGGTGTCGAAGGACGCGGTCTCGGCCTCGGTGAGGAGCTCCGCCCGCACCACGGCGCCGGTCTCCTCGTAGAGCCGCACGGCGGCGTCGACCTCTCCTTTCGCGAGATGCACGCGCAGGGTGACCATGGGGCCACCGACGAGCACGAACTGGCCGCCGTCATCGCCGTCGACGAAGTCGAATTCCGAAGTGGGCATGGCGGCGCACGGTAGCGCGAACGCCAGCGCCGGGGCGCCCGGAGATGCGGATCAGCCCCAGGCGACGCGGTTCCGGCCGGCGCGCTTGGCGGCGTAGAGCGCCTCGTCCGCGCGGTGGAGGAAGTCGGCCGCGGTCTCGCCCGGGCGGAACATGGTGCCGCCCATGGTGGTGGTGATGCGGATGCCCTGGTCGTTGCCCGGGTGGGGCATGGCGCCGATGGCGGCGCGCAGCGACTCCGCCTTCTTCCGGGCGTTGGCCTCGTCGAGGTCGGACAGCAGCACGATGAACTCGTCGCCGCCGATGCGGCAGGGCAGGTCGGTGGGGCGGGTGTGTTGCTTGAGCAGCTTGCCGGCGCCGCGCAGCACCTCGTCGCCCGCGGCGTGGCCCAGGGTGTCGTTCACCGGCTTGAAGTGGTCGAGGTCGAGCGCGAGCACTGCCAGGCCGGCGCCGATGGCGGCGGCGCGTTCCATGAAGGACGGCAGCTCGGCGTCGAAGGCGCGGCGGTTGAAGAGGCCGCTCAGGGTGTCGGTGCGCGCGCGCTCCTCTTCCTGGGTGAGCCGGCGGCGGGTGAAGTCGAGCCGGGCCAAGGTGTCCTGGAGCTCGGCGTTGCGGCGGCGCAGGTCCGAGACGAGGTTTCGCTCGGCATCGACCAGGAAGGCGCAGGCGCGGCGCAGCAGGGTGAAGATGACCTTGGGGTGGTGCTCGGTGAGCGACTCGATGGAGCGCTGGTCGAGCACGCAGAGCTGCGCGGGGCTGGTGGCGACGATGCTCGCGCTGCGCCGGTGGCCCGGGTTGATGAAGGACAGCTCCCCGAAATAGGCGCCCGGCGTGTACTGCCGCACTGCGCGGCCGTCGGGGAGGCGCGCCTCGGCGGTGCCGTCGAGGAGCATGAACATCGAGTCGCCGGGCTCGTTCTCGACCACGATCGCCTCGCCGGCGGCGCAGCGCCTGGGGGTCCCGGAGGCGGAGAGCGCGTCGAGCTCCTGGGGGGAGAAGACCGCGAGCGGAGAGCCGGCAGGGACGTGGAGAGGCACGAGGGCGTCGAGCATAGCGCCCGGAGCAGCCCGGTGGTCGGGGCTGAGACGGCCCGCTACTCGGGGGGCCGGCAGGTGTCGCCGGTGACCGTGTACGCCCCGACGCCGCCCCAGAAGGTACCGTCCTCGATGGCGAAGGTGTTGGGCAGGGTGGCGAGCACCCACGTGCCGACCATCGTGCCGAATGCCACTGTTCCCAGCTTGGTGCCGGCCTGGGAGCAGCGGGTCATGCCCTTCTGCATCTCGACGTCGTCGTGGAACCGCACGTGCCGGGCGTTGGCCCAGGGCTCGCCGGTGCGGCGGGACTTGGGCAGCGCGAGTGCGAAGTTCCCCGGGGTGCCCGCGCCTTCTTCGCGCGCGCTGGTCGCCCAGAACGACTCGATGTCGTGCGCCAGGTCGAGCACCCGTCGGCGGTACGGGGGCGGACTGGCCCAGTGGTAGCTCGAGTCCTCGGCGTAGATGGGAGGCGAGCCCGAGATGTTGTGGTCTTCCTGGTCGGAGAGGATGAGCACCGGCGTCGCGACGTGGTGCAACAGGGTGTGCTTGCCGTCGTAGCACTCCGGTGCGTTCGCGCCGTGCATCGCCTCGCAGGAGGCGTCACGGACGACGCCGCGGGTGTCCAGCGCCTTGCGCCACGCGCCACCAGGACCGTACGGCTTGTCGGAGCACGTCTCGTTGGCGATGCCGTCGGCGTTGTCGGGCAGCGTGCAGGCGTGGGTCTTCGAGTACGGCTGGTGGAACGCGTCGAAGCCGGCCGGAACCCCGGCGTCGTACCGTCCCTCGTTGTCGAGCGCGGGTTCGAAGTGTCCATCGACCATCAGGCGCACGTCGACGGATGGGCCCGCGATGGCGCGGAGTTCCTTGGCGAGCTCGTCGCCCGCGGAGATGACCCACTGCGACGCGTCGGAGCTGCCGGCGAGGACGACGGTCTTGGCGTTGGCCAGCGAAGGAAGGTCGGGGGTTCCGTCGCCGTCGAGGTCCCGCCCCGCGGGCGTGGTGAAGGAGCGGAACGTCGCGCGCCAGGTGTCGAAGCCGTGGTGGAAGACGGGGACCTTCGCGGTGCGGGTCGCGATGGGCAGCGTCGGGTACTCGGCGGCGGCGCTGGCCGGAACGCCGTCGCCGATGGGCGCGTCTTCGGTGGCGTTGCTCGCGGCATCGGTGCAGCGCTTGAAGCGAACGCGGTTCATCTGCGCGAACGGGTTCTCCGGGACCACCGTGCCGTTGGTTACTCCGCCTCCGGCCTTGCCGCGGGCGTACGTGTTGTCGGGGTGTGCGGTGCTCATCGCCTGCTGGTGCTCGGCTTTGTCCACCTGTGGGCCGAAGCGGTAGTAGAGCCAGCAGGTGGGCCCGGTGCAGGGGCCGCCTTCGCCGCCGAGCCAGAAGAACCAGACGTCGGAGGCTCCCGCGGTCGCCGGCTCCACGTAGACGAAGGGGCGGGTGCCGTCCTGGCAGATGGCCTGGGGCTCCGCGCACGTCTCGGTGCCGTCGGCGCAGCGTGGGACGTTCTTGCCGACGAGGCAGTTCTTCGGGGTGGGCGACCCCACCGCGCAGCCCGGCTCGCGATCGCTCATCGCAGGCGGCGTCGCGTAGAGGCGCTGCTGACAGGCGTTGGCGCTCTCGCCCGCGGCGCAGAGGGCCTTGCCGCCCACGGCGATCTTGCCGATGGCTGCCTTGAGCGGCGCGTCGCAGTCGTTGGGGAAGGTCGAGTCGAGCTCCCGCTGCTTCTCGAGCGTGCGGGCCGCGAAGAAGCTCTTGCAGCCGACGAGGTACGCGTCTGCCGGGTTCATGCCCCCGTCGCCGTTGGGGCCTGCGTCGTTCCCGGCGTCAGTCCCGCCGTCGTGGATCGGGCCGGCGTCGGTCCCGGCGTCGAGCCCCGACGGTTTGCCCTGGCAGCCGGTGAGCGCGAGGAGGGTGGCCACGGTCACCGGGAGAACGGCGATTCGCATGGCGCGCTCACTACTGCTTCCCGCGTCGAGCACGCCAGCGGCGGGATCCCGTATCGCGGGGGATGAAAGTCCTGAGCGCTGCGCCCAGCTCCGGAGCAGATCGCCCATCGTCGGTTCCACGCCGTGGCCGGGGAGAATCCCGTAGGCGGAGCTCAGGTGGTACCAGACGTGAGGTCTCGCGAACTCCAGGAGAAGGTCGAGGCGACCGCGCCGCGCCCGCGGTCGAACGCGTCGCGCGGACGTGAGAGGGTCGCGCCATGCCTCTGCGCGGGCGAACCGACGAGCTCCAGATACGCGCGTCCCGCCTGGCGGCCCAGGGGCTGACGGCTCCGCTCTCGACCGTCGCCGAGGTCGCTCGGCGGCTCCTCGGACTGCAGGGGCAGGATCTCACCCAGGTGCGCTGGGCGCTCGGCGCTCGCATGCGCGCCCCGTCGCTCGCCGCGGTGGACGAGGCCTTCGCGTCGGGCGAGCTGGTGCGCACCTGGAGTCTGCGGGGCACGCTCCACGTGATGCCCGCAGAGGATGCGGGCTGGGTGGTGCGCCTGCTCGGGCCGCGCAACCTCGCGCGCGGGGCCGGTCGATTGCGGCAGCTCGGCGTGACCGAGGCTGACGTGCGCGCCGTGCGGTCGATCGCGGAGCGGGTGCTGCGTGACGGCCCCCGCTCGCGCGCCGAGCTCTTCGCGCGCTTCGAGGCGGCCGGACAGGCGACCGCGACGCAGCGAGGCATCCATCTCCTCTTCTGCCTGAGCCAGGCAGGCGTGCTGGTGCAGGCGGGCGAGGACTTCGTGCTGCCGGAGGGGCGCGGCCCACGTCCGCGGGTGCTGGATGGGGACGACGCGCTCGCGGCCCTCGCCACCCGGTACCTCGAGGGTCACGGTCCGGCGACCGCGGAGGACCTCGCGTTCTGGTCGGGGCTCACGCTGGGGGAGGCGCGCCGCGCGATGGGCCTCGCTTCGATTCCGCGCGAGTCGGCGGGTGCCGTGCCTCCGGTGCTCCTCCTCGCCGGATTCGACGAATACCTGCTGGGGTACACGGAGCGCTCGGCGGTGATCTCCCCCGCGCATTTCGAGCGTGTCTGCCCCGGCAGCAACGGGGTCTTCCGGCCGATGCTGGTGCTCGACGGCGTCATCCGCGGCACCTGGCGAAGGGAACGGTCCCGGACCGGCTCCACCGTGGAACTCACGCCCTTCGCTCGCGTTCCGCCCGGCGCCCGCGCGGCGGTCAGCGCGGTGGCGGAGCGTTACGCCCGGTTCCTCGACGAGCCCGTGGCGGTGCGGTGGGGGAACGTCGCCGCGAAGGGTCAGCGTTCGCCGGAGGCGTGACCGGCGTCGACCACCTCGAGCCTTGGTCAGCGCCGCGGGGTGCCGAGGCGGTGGACGATGGCCTCTTCGAGGTCGATGAACAGCCCGCTCACCCCGGGCGTGGGCCCTTCGGTGGCGAGCGCGACGCGCGCCGCCTTCTCGAAGGTGACCGCGGGCCGGTGGTCGATGAGGCTCCAGTAGCGGTCGTCGCGCGGCAGCAGGTCCCCGGTGAAGCCCAGCACCAGCTCTCGCGCGAGCGCGAAGTCGACGCCGGTCACCAGCTTGAGCCACCACGAGGACAGCGACGGGCTCAGCAGCGGCACCCGGAGGCTCGGCAGCTGCCGGCCCTGGAGCGCGGCGATCTGGAGCAGGATGTCCCGGCCGCTCAGGACCTCGGGCCCCGGCACGTCGAACCACGCCGACGCGGTCAGCGGCACCCGCAGGCCCCGGGTCAGCGCGACCAGCACGTCCTCGAGCGCGATGGGCGAGGTCTTGGACTCCGTCCACTTGGGCAGCAGCATCGCCGGCAGTCGCATCGCCAGATCGCGGACGATCTTCCACGAGGCGCTGCCGTTGCCGATGACCAGCGAGGCGCGCAGCTCGAGCGTCGGCACCGGACCACGGCGCAGCGCCCCGCCCACGTCGAGCCGGCTGGCGAGGTGCTCGGACGCCTTCCCGGCGGGCGCGACCCCTCCGAGGTAGATGATGCGCTTCACGCCTGCGCGCCCCGCCGCCGCCGCGAAGAGGGTGGCCGCTTCCAGCTCGGCGGCGCGGTAGCCCTCGTGCGCGCCGCCCATGCCGTGGACGAGGTAGTAGGCGGCGTCGATGCCGGTGAGCGCCGCCTCGACGTCGGCGGCGACTGCGAGATCCGCCCGCACCCACTCGGCGCCGTTCCCCTGGCGGGCCCGGGACAACGCGCGGGTCGTGGCACGCACTGCGTGGCCTTCGCGCACCAGCGCGGGGATCAGCGCCCGGCCGACGAAGCCGGTGGCACCGGTGACGAGCACGCGCTGGGGGCTGCCGGAAACGAGCACGGGGACGCGTTCAATAGCAGCGCCGCGTCCGGGGCGCTCGTCCGCCGCTCAGGACGGGAAGGAGCGCCGGTTGCGCACCCGGAAGATGACCTCGCTGACGCGCCGCTGGGCTTCCGCCTTGGCACGTTGCGCGATGGCCAGGGCCTCGCGGTCCGCGTGGGTGGCGTCCGGTCGGCTGGCGGCCACCCGAGCGTCTTCCAGCTGCTCGAGTGCGTCGGCGTAGGCGTGGGCGATGAGCGCATTCGGGCCGGTGACTTCCCGGAAGCCCTGGATCCGCCGTTGGAGCTGTTGCTCGCGAACCACGTTCGCCCCGGAGCGGCTCGTCTGCCGGGTCTGTTGCGATCGCAGCTGGGTCTGGAAGTCGACGACCTGTTCCCGGGTGAGGCCGTCCTTCAGGTTCACCACGCCGGCGTCGATGGCCGAGACGAGCTTCTCCACCCGGGCGGCGTTGGCGTGGGTGAAGTCGTCCTTCGACATCTCCTCGACGAAGGCATTGAAGCGCTCGACCGAGAGGTCGACGCTCGGCCGCCCCGTGGGAACGGGCTTGGGCATCGGGCGCGGTGGCGACCCGAAGAGGTTTCGCAACGTCGAGCTGAGGTTCCTGATCATCCCCATGGAATGTCGCTGGCGCCGAGGTCCACCGGTGGGAGGGACCTCGGCGCCAAAAGTTGCACCGAAAAGTGAACTACCAGCTGAACTTCAGCCCATCCCGGGTCGCAACCGCCTGCACGTTGGTGAACAGCACCCGCGACGAGCAGGCGCGGTTGGCGCCGTCGGGGCAGCTCACCCGGTAGTCGGTGCCGCCGCCCGCGTGGATGAGGCCGATGGCGTTCCACTTGCCGTCGGAGCGCTTGGCGATGACCGGGCCGCCGCTGTCACCCGCGCCGGTGAGCGCCTGGGACACGTTGGTGGCGTCGGCGTACCAGACGTTCACCCGGTACGAGCGGTGGGTGAAGTTGTTGACCACGCTGCGCGAGTACGAGCCGCGGACCACGCCGGTGCAGGCGAAGCGGGTGTACGAGCCGCTGGTGCAGATGCGCAGGCCGACGCGGGGCGCCGCCGAGCCGCCGATCTTGCTCGTGCTGTAGGCCGCCGCGAAGAGCTTGTCGGTCCACACCGAGGGGGTGGAGTTCGCGTGGTAGATGGCGGCGTCGTAGAGCAGGTCGGTCTTCGCCAGCCGGCCGATGTAGCGCTCCAGGCCGTCGAGCAGGCGGTTGTCGGGGTTCACGCAGTGGTACGCGGTGACCAGGAACTTGCTGCCCGCGGAGTTCTTGGCGGCGAAGCCCGACGTGCAGCCGTTGTGCGCGGTGAAGTAGAGCCGCGCGCCGCCGTGGTACGGGCCGTCGGCGAAGCGGCCGAAGTTCTCTTCCACCTGGCCGCCGGTCTTGACGTCGAGCTTGCCGGCGAGCTCGGGGTAGCGTTCCTCGAGCACCTGCGCGGCGCTGGTGGCGTCACCCTTGACGAAGATCTCGAACTTGCCGCCGCTGGGGCTCGGGCCCGACAGCGTCACCTCGACGCCGGCCGCCTTGAGCGCCTCGTCGTCGACGCCGAGGCGGTCGGTGAAGGCGTCGTTCTCCTGCTTCGACCACAGCGCCGGCAGGAACTCGAGCTTGGCCGAGCCGGTGGCGCGCTGGAGCAGCTCGGGGGTGGTGCGGTCGTCGGCGGCGCCCTTGCGGTAGACGAGGAGGCGGTCCTTGTCGGTGTCCAGCGCGACGCTGGAGAAGTCGGGGTCGGCGCTGAGCTTCTCCTCGACCTGATCGGCGAGGGTGCTCAGCTGCTCCTGCTTCACGGTCAGCTCGGCGGCGGCGGTCGAGGTCTCGTCGCCTTCGTCCACCTGTTCGTCCTGCGGACCACAGCCGGTGAGGAGCGGCAGGGTGAGCACGGGCAACAGGCACAGATCGATCAGTTTCATTCGTGGGTCCTTGTGAGTGTGTCGCTGGCTTGCGACTTCGGCCTTGGGTCACCCCGAGCCGACGCGATGCCTCACGAATTCTTGTTTCCACCGGTGGAAGCCCGGCGAGGTGGCCGAAGGTGCCGCCCCGGCACGCGATTTCGGGAACCGTCAGCGGGGCGTGCAGCGCCGCCGGCAGACACCACCCAGCAGGATCGCGAGCGCCCAGAGTGCAGCCGAGGGAGCGCTGCCGCAGCCACAGCCGGAAGGCGACGGCCCAGGCGAGGTGCCGCCGTCGACGGGCGTCGAGGCATCGGAGGCGTCCGCGGGGCGCGCGGGGACACCGGTCGGCGCGATCAGGCAGGTCTGTTCCGAGGCCGGCAGGCCTTCGCCCCAGGGGTCGCACCAGTCGGCGCCCGGCACCACCACCAGACCGCCGGAGAGGTCCTCGGAGTTGAGCAGCCCCGACCTCTTGGTCTCGGGGTCGAAGAAGTAGAGCAGCGCTCCGGGGACCTGGCCCGACGGGTCGGTCCACGCGGTGCCCTGCAGGACCACGCGACCGTCGGCGCGCTCGGCGACGTTGGCCGCGAGCGCGGTGACCGAGACGCCGAGGCGCTTCGACTCCAGCGCGCTGAGCGACGCGCCCGTGTTCTCGACGCCCACCCGGGCAGAGCACAGCCCTTCGGGGTTGAGTCGCAACAGCGCGCCGCCGCGGGCGATGCCCCACAGGGCGCCGCTCTTCGAAGGCGCCAGCGCGAGGACCTCGAGCGTCGACTGGGTGGAGCTCGCGAGGTCCGCGCCGATGCAGCGGACCGGAGCGTCGCGCGAGGTGACGTACCAGCCGCCACCCACGGCGGGGCTCACGTGCAAGGGCACTCCGTCTCCGCCCAGGGTCAGTTCCTGGCCGACCGCGTCGCCCTGGATGCGCCCGAGCCGCAGCGGCGCGGCGGCCAGGAAGTGGAGCGTGCCGTCGGGCGCGTAGGCGCAGCCAACCACGCCCGGGATGGCGTACGTCTTCTTCTGCCGGGGAACGCCGTCGCCACCCGGGGCGAGGAATTCGACGAGGACCGCGGGGCCGCCCACCGTTTCCTTCGCCACCGCGCACAGCGCTCCGCCCGGGGCGCGCGCGAGCGCCGTGGGTGACAGGAAGCCGCTCAGCCCCGGCGCGAGGCGGACCAGGCCGCCGCGGCGGCCGACCTTGGCCAGGTGGACCGCGACGGTGGTGGGCGCGCTCTGGTGACCCAGCCCGCCCCACCAGGTGAGCAGGTCGCCCGGCTCGACGGCGGTGCGCATCGGCACCAGCTCGTTCACGCCGTCGAAGGCGTCGGTGTCGAACGGATCGTTGGTGAGCGCCGCCCCCGCCCAGCCGGCGCCGTGCGGCGTCTCGAGGGTGCCGCGATCGAGCGGCAGTGGCGCGGCGGACGCCGACAGCAGGCCGCTGCCCAGGCCCCAGTCGCCGAAGAAGGCGCCCGAGCCCAGCTGCGAGAGCGAACCGAGCACCGCGCCCGAGTGGTAGAGCGACAGCTGCCCGCCGATGGTCTCGGAGACGATGGCCGCCGGGAGGTCGACTCCTCGCCGCAGGACGGACAGGGTCCCTCCGTCGAGCGTCAGCGCGAGCACGCGCTGATCGAGCTTCGACTGGAAGGAGAACAGCAGGCGATCTCGCGGCGCGTCCCAGGCGAGCACGCGGGTCCCCACCACGTCGTCGAAGGGGCGCCCACCGTCGAGGCAGCCCTGACGCTGGCCGAGGCAGGCGTCGGAGGGGCGCCACAGCGTGCGCACCTGACCGCCTTCGATCACCACCGGCAGCGCACCCCCGAGCGGGAAGATGCGCCCGTCGTCTGCGAGCGCGAAGCGGTTGGCCGACGGGCCCAGCTCCGCGTTCACCTGCGCGGCGGTGAGCAGCCGGCGGGGCCCGGCGTCGAGGCTCTGCGTGTAGAGGCCGTCGGCGGCGCGCCAGGCGAAGGTGGTGCCCGAGGGGCTCGCGTACAGCGGTCGTCCAGCGTCGCTGGAGAACACCACCCGACCGGCGCGGTCGACGCAGCGGCCGTCGCCACAGACCAGCCGGCTCTCGACGGGGTTCAGGTCCACGGTGCGCAGCGGCAGCCGTTCCTGGATGAAGCTGGTGTAGCCGTAGCCCAGACCTTCGGGCGTTCGCGAGGTCGCGCCGCTGCCCGCGTCGCGTGGGTCGCTGTGCGCGAGCTCGACTTCTTCCCCGTCGCTCGCCCCGTCGTCGTCGGAGTCGGCGTCGAAGTCCGAGGTCCCCGCGGCCTGCTCCTGGGCGCCGGTGAGCCCGTCGCGGTCGAAGTCGGCGCCCGCCCGGTCGAACTCGAGCCGCCGCCAGCGGGCGCCGTCGGTCCCGTTGCTGAAGTGCTCGTAGAACCCGCACACGAGCTGGCCGGCGGCGGTGAAGCACTGGGCGAGCTGCTGGGTGGGGTGCACGCGCGGGTCGACCGAGGTGCTGGCGACTTCCCAGGTGATGTCGAATCGCCCCTGGCCTTCGCTGGCGACGTCGAAGACGCCGAAGTCCTGTCCGCCGAGGAGCGGGAAGCCGACGGCCTTCAAGTCGTACACGAGGTTCAGGCCGCTGCGCGGCCAGGCGAGCACGGTGTTGGTCGGCGGGTGGAAGAAGAGGCGCTGCGCACGGAACGCCGGGTGCTCGAAGTCTTCCCGGGTCGGCAGGGGTTGCCCGGCGAACTGCGAGGCGTCCAGCGCTCGCGAGCGGGCCCGGATCGGCGCCCCTGCGGCGGCCTGGGTGACGACCCACTGCCTGGCCCAGGTGACGCCGGCGCTGGACTTGTGCTTCCAGGTGAGGGTGACGAGCGCGAACACACGGCCGTCGGGCACGAAGGTCGCCGAGCGAATGGTCCACCCGACGCGGGTGTAGTCGGCGAGCGCGGGGTAGGCCGCGAGGAAGCCGCCGCTCGGGGTGAGGGCCGCGTCGAGCTGGGCGGGCGTCACCCAGCGCTCGACGCCGATCGGCGAGCTCTCGGGCAGGAAGCAGCCGAGCACGTCTTCCCCGGTGCGCTCGCGCAGGGTGAAGCACACCCGCGCTCCGGGCCCGGCGAGGCCCACCGCCCGGTTGAGGAACAGCGGGTCGACGTCGCCCACCGCGCTGCCTGGGCCGGCGGTGACGGCCCCCAGGCTCACCGCGCTGGCGTCGCCGCAGTGCACCCGGGAGAACTCCAGCACCGGGTTGGGGGGAGCGCCGGCGTTGTTCACCACCACCTGGTAGGCCGTGGTGCCATCGGCCCCTGCGAGCACGAGCCCGGCCATCACCTGCGGCGACAGCGTGCCCAGGTTCGCGGGCTGCGGGCTCGCGTCGCTTCGGCGCTGGCAGAGCACCTCGGGTGGAAAGTTCGACTGGCGCATGCCGAACGACCAGTCGGTGAGCGCCGCGTCGAGCACGAAGGGCGCGGGCGTGAAGTCGGCCAGCCCGGCGTCGGCCAGCCGGAGCGTGTGCTCGTGGCCGAGGATCGCGTCGGCGGCGATCACCTGGGCGAAGGCCAGCCGAGAGAACAGCCCGAGGAGCAGTGCGAGGTGTCGCGAGGAAGGAATCACAGGGCGCGGCAGGCCATATCTCAGCCCCGGGGAAAGTTCCGGAGGGCACTTTCCCCGATTGCCCGGGTCATGGCATAGGCGCCGCCATGAACTTCAGCTTGGGCCGGGCAGCGATCGCAGTGGGGGCAGTGTTCTTCGTGGCACAGCTGGGCTGCTCGGGCAGCGGCGGCTCGAGCGGCGGTGGCAGTGGCTCGAGTGGCGGTGGTTCCACCGCGCAGGTGCTGGCGGAGAAGGACGTCGGCTCCACCGGCGGCACGCTGACCGGCGGCGGAGTGACGCTGGAGATCCCCGCGGGCGCGCTGTCGAGCTCGACCCACATCGTCATTCGTTCGGCGACCGGGCAGACGCTGCCTGCAGGCGCGGTGGCCGTCGGGCCGGTGGTGCGCTTCGAGCCCGAAGGCCTGACCTTCGCCAAGCCGGTGCGGGTCAGCATGACCGTCGACCGCAGCAAGGTCTCGGGGACTGACCCGCTGGTGCTGCTGCACTCGAGCGACGGCAAGACGAAGTGGGCGCCCATCGGCGGCGCCGAGTCGACCGCCACCTCGCTCAGCGGCCTCACCACCCACTTCTCGTGGGAGCTGGTGGCGCAGCTGGTGCGGTCGGTCTTCGCCCAGGCGGGCTGCTTCGAGCCGTCGGTCTGCTCGCTGAGCTGCCAGCCTGAAGGCACCTTCCCGCCGACGAGCTGCACCGGCGCCTGCTCCATCACCGGCACGCAGCACGCTGCCGGCGTGAACTGCGCTCCGGCCTCGAACGGCGGCTTCGCCATCGACTGCACCTGCGTGGCGGACCCGGCACACGGCCTCAACCCGCCCACGAGCACGCCGTTCCGGCTCGACGGGCTGGCGGCCATCTTCAACCCGGCCCAGGCCGTCTTCATCGCCGCGACCTACTGCGGGTGGCCGTGCAACCCGCCCAGCTCCGGCAGCGGCGGTGGCAGCGGGCAGAACGGCGGCGGCAGCGGGCAGAGCGGCGGCGG
>JAIBBQ010000095.1 GCA_019694595.1 Myxococcaceae bacterium | reverse complement strand
GTGGCAGCGCGTCGGGCGGTGGCAGCGCGTCGGGTGGTGGCAGCGCGTCGGGCGGTGGCAGCGCGACCGACGGCGGGGCCTGGTCGCCCGCGGTCCTCATCCAGCCGGACCTGAGCAACTCCCACCAGGGCGTCATCCTCGGCGGCGGCACGCACCTCGCGGTCGATTCCGAAGGCAACGCGGTCGTGGTCTGGGACCAGCAGGTCCCCGGCGCCTCGATGCTGGAGAGCGACTGCTGGGCGGCGTACGCGGCCACCTCGCTGCCCGACGGTGGCTGGTCGGCGGGCGAGCGGCTCGACGTGGACGACAACGGCCGGCGGGCGCCGTCGCCCACCGCGGTGCGGGTGGAGATGGACGGCGCGGGCAACGCGCTCGCCACCTGGTTCCAGCTCGACCGGCTGGGGCCGGTGCAGCGCGCCTGGTACGCGCGGCGGCCCAAGGGCGGTGCGTGGACCGCGCCCGCACTGCTCGCGCTCCCGAAGGACGCGGGGGTGGTCGAGGCGGCGGACCTCTTCCCCGTCGCCGCGGTCGACTCCAGCGGGCGCACGCTGGTGCTGCTCGAGCACGGCAACACCGGCAACGACGTGAAGCTGTGGGCGGCGGAGCTGCTCGCCGACGGCGGCACGGTCGACGCGCAGCAGGTGCTGCCCGGCCAGTTCTCGTACAACACCTCGCACCTGGCGCTGGTGACGCCGTCGGGTGAGCTCGGCGCCGCCGCGGTGGGCCACAGCGACCACGGGGTGTACGCGGTGCGATTCTCTCGCGCGCGCATGCCCGGCAACCGGTGGACGCCGCAGGTGCAGGTCGGCACCTGGGTCGACCAGAGCCAGGTCGCCAACGCGGACCGGCCCCGCTACAGCCTGGCGATGGGCGCCGCAGGAGACGCGGTGCTGGTGTGGGAGCGCCGCGAGACGGGCGGCTTCTCGGTGTGGGCAGCGCGCTCGTCGGCCACCGCCGACTGGGCCGCCGGCGTCTCGCTGACCCCCGACGGGGGCTACGACAGCGACCCGTCGGTGGGCGTCGACTCCTCGGGCACCGCGGTGCTGACCTACCGCCACCACCTGTCGCAGAACGGTTCCACCGAGGTGTGGGCGCGGCGCGGCTTCGCCGACGGCGGCTGGGAAGCGCCGGTGCTGGTGGGCACCGACCCGGCCGGCGGCTCCGTCACCGGGACCTTCGTGCCGGTGCGGGTGCGCGCCGACGGCAGCGCGGTGGTGAGCTACGAGCGGGCCAGCGAGTTCGCGGCCTACGCCGCCGTCTACTTCCCCGGGTTGGGCTGGAGCGCGCCGGTGAAGATCGACACCGCGGCCAGCGGCGCCACGCTCTACGACGACTTCTTCGGCGTGGGCCTGGCCAACGCCGACCTGGCGTTGACGCCGACCGGGGCCACGGTGGTGTGGACCCGGCAGCACCAGCAGATGACGCGGCTCAACACCATCTGGGGCGCGCGGCTCAAGTAGCACCGCGACGTGAAACGGCCGGGCGGTCCCCTTGTGGATCCGCCCGGCCGGGGTGAAGCGACTGCGCTCCGTTCCGCTACTCGACGATGGTGTCGGAGTGCGGCTCGCTGGCGAGGATGGTCGCCTTGATGAACGCGCGGTGACGGTCGAGGCGGGTGGCGTAGCCGAAGTTCGGCTTGCCGGTGACCGGGTCGACGGTGCCCGAGCTGTTGACGCCGATGATCAGCGGGCGGTCGCGGTCGAACCACCACTGCCGCACGATGCCCGAGCCCGAGTCGCCGCTCAGCGTGCCCTGGCCGATCTGGAAGTAGCCCGTGTCGACCTGGAACGGCGCGCCGATGTCCGCGCCCACGCACTTGCCCGCCACGTCGGAGACGCAGACGAAGGGAATGTGCTCCAGCACGCGGCGCTTGAGGCCGCCTTCGGTCGAGGAGATGACCTCGTAGGTGTTGATGTCGAACGTCTCGTCGATGACGCCGCGGCCGACGACCGCCACTTCCTTGGGCGCGGTGGTGACCAGGTTGCGCAGGTCGACGCGCACCGGGGTCGCGGCGGTCCAGGGCACGCGCTGCTTGAGCTTCAGGATGGCGAGGTCACCCGGGCACGACAGGTTGTTCGCCGGGGTCAGCACCTTCTCCACCTCGCGCCACTCGGGCTTGCCGACGATGGTCGAGAGGCTGGTGGTGATGCGCACCGCGGCGCCCGGGGTGGTGGACAGCGGCTGGTCGAGGAACTTGCCGTCGCAGAAGCCGGTGGCCTGCGAGTAGTCGATGGGGTTCACGCAGTGCCGCGCGGTGAGCACCAGGTCGGGCGCGATGAGCGAGCCCGTGCAGCGGGTGCCCTTCTCGAGGCAGGCGCCCACGGGGCCCTTGGTCGCGTCGGTGTTCAGCGCGCCGGCGCACACGCCGACGCTCCAGCGGTCGCGCGAGTCGACGGGCGCGTTGAGCAGCTCCTGGCCGCCCTGGCCCTGGGGATCGGTGCTGGGGTCGACGTTCGCGGCGTCCACGCCGCAGCCGGCGAGGCCCAGGGACACGAGCGCTCCCAGGAGTGAGAAGGAAGTGGTCTTCATGGACATGACGGGTGAGTCCTCATCTGCGAGTTCGACTGCTGGCCCCTGGACACACCGAGGCCGGCAGGTGGCGCACACATTGTGCGTAACTTCGTGACGTGCGCAGATGCCCCCAGGGCCGGGGCGCGTTCATGCGCCCGCGTCGATTCTTTCGCTGGTGGATGGATGCCGCAGACGAATCGACACCTTGGCGCCGCACCATCGAGCGCCGCGGTGGTCGGATCCGCTGCCGATCAGCTCCCGCTCTTCGCCGGCCCGCTCTCCACTTCGAGCTGCACCTCGTTGGTGCGCAGGAAGAACGGCATGATCGGCGGGTCGTAGCGGGCCCAGGTCGGCTCGCCGCGCGTCCGGTAGCCGGCGCGCTCGAGCGCGGTGCGCAGCGCGGTGAGCTCCTTGAGGTACTGGGTGTCGGTCCACCGGCCCGAGTACTGGCGCACCGCCACGCGGCGCGCGGGAATCGTCCGCAGCGTCACCCGCGAGTCGTTGGGCTCGGGCAGCGTCTCCACCGTGAAGCCCGCGGGCATCGTGAACTGCACCAGCCAGGTGCCGGCCTTGGTCGAGGTCTGCGCAGCGGGGCCCTGGGGCTCGAGCGTCAGCCCCTTCGACTGGTTCACCGGCGCGGTCATCGCGATGCGCTTCTCGCCGCGGTTGCCGCCGAAGATGTAGCCGGCGAGCCGCCGGAACCCCTCGTTCCCCGCTTCGAGCTGCGGCCCTTCGACGGTGGTCTCGGCCACCACCAGCGCGCCGTAGTCGCGGATCTCGAACGCCTCGGTGCGCTCCACGCTCTTGAACGCGGGCTGCTCGGTGGCCATGGCGGTGACTCCCAGGAGCGCCGCGGCGGCGGCGCCGGCTCGGGTGAGGGGACGGAGGTTCGGTGCGCTCATGCACCTTGGGTAACGCCCGGGGGCGCCTCCGCAAGGCGCAATTCCTGCGCTCGTCAAAGGTTGGTCAAACCATGAACAAAGACTTGCGGCTCGCGGGGCTCGTTCCTATCCATCGTCCTGGAGGGTTCTCCGCCGATGACGCCGCTGCTCCTCGCCCTGGTGATTTCCCAGTCCTCGCCTCAGGCGCCCACCGAGGCACCCGCGGTCGAGCCCACCGCCGAATCTGCCCCGGCGGCCCCCGTCGCGGCCCCGGCCCCGCAACCCCCGGTGGACGCTCCCCCGGCCGAGGCGCCGCAGTCCTGGGCGGACCGACTCCTGAGCAACACCGCCCCCATCGGCCTCGGGCTGCACGCGGAGGTGGGCTTCGTGGGCGTGCTGTCGCACCACATCCAGCTCAGCCGCGGGGGCAGCGACATCGACTACCTGAAGGACGGCGGCCAGAACACGCTCTTCCCGTTCCTGCGCTTCTCGGCCGACGTGAAGTTCCTCAAGCGCCACGCGGTGGTGCTGCTGTACCAGCCGCTCGAGCTGAGCACGCCGCAGCTCGCGCGCCGCGACCTGGTGGTCGACGGGGAGACCTTCAAGGCCGGCACCCCGATGGACTTCGGCTACGGCTTCTCGTTCTGGCGCCTCTCGTACCTCTACAACTTCCTCTGGGCGCACCCCGGGGAAGAGTTCGCGCTCGGCGCCTCGCTGCAGATCCGCAACGCGCGCATCACCTTCTCGAGCCGCGACGGCACCCAGTTCCGCAGCAACGAGGACATCGGCCCGGTGCCGATCGTCAAGCTGCGCGCCCGGCACACCTTCCCCAGCAAGTTCTGGCTGGGCGCGGAAGTCGACGGCTTCTTCGCCGGCACGCCCGGCTTCAACGGGAGCGACAGCCAGTTCATCGGCGCCATCCTCGACGCCAGCCTGCGCATGGGCGTGGAGCTGACGCCTTCCATCGACGGCTTCCTGAACGTGCGCACCATCCTCGGCGGCGCGGTGGGCACCGAGAAGCGGCCGACGCCGCCGTCCGACGGCTACGTCAACAACTGGCTGTACACGATGTCGTTGTCGGTGGGCTTCAGCCTCAAGTCGCCCGGCCGCTGAAGTCAGTCGCGCTTCAAGTCCCAGACGCCGCGCGCGCGGAAGACTGCTTCCACGTAGCGCGCGTGGAGCGCGGTGAGCTCGGCGCCCGCGCCCTCGAGCAGCTCGAGCGCGTCGGCGAGCGCCTCCAGCGTCGAGCGGCTGTCCTCGCTGGGCGACTCGCGCAGGCGCACCGGCGGCGCCGCCTTCTCGGGCAACGCCAGGCGGGGCAGCGCGAGCAGCGACGGGAGCTTCTTCACCATCTTGCGCGTCTGCCGCCAGGTGCCGTCGAGCAGCACCAGGGTCTTCACCTCCCCGGGCCCAGGCGTGCGCGCGGGCGTCGTCTCGTCGCCGGGGAAGAGCAGCCAGGCGCCGCCGAGGTCGTGCTTCGCGAGCGCCTTCTCGGTCGGCTCGGGGTCGTCGGAGAACTCGAGCAGCTCGAGCGCCGGCACCGCGAGCGCGGCGATGCGCAGCGTGCCGGTCGACTTGTACGACTCGCGCAGGTGCCGCACGCCGATGAGCCGGGTGCGCGGCGCGACGCTGGGCAGCCCCGCGCAGATGCAGTGCTCGAGCTTCACCCAGCACCTCGGGCAACGGCCGGGGGCGCCGCTCTCGGTGTACGAGCGCACTACTCGCCCAGGTACGCCTTGCGCACGTCGTCGCTCGCGAGCAGCGCCTGGCCGGTGCCTTCCATCACGATGGCGCCCGTCTCCAGCACGTACGCCCAGTGGGCGAGGCCCAGCGCGAGGTGGGCGTTCTGTTCCACCAGCAAGATGCTGACGCCCTGGGCGTTCACCTCCCGCAGGATGCGGAAGATGGTCTGCGTCACCTGCGGCGCGAGCCCCAGCGACGGCTCGTCGAGCAGCAGCAGCTTGGGGCGCGACATCAGCGCGCGGGAGATGGCGAGCATCTGCTGCTCGCCGCCCGACAGCGTGCCCGCGAGCTGCGCCTGGCGCTCTCTCAGCACCGGGAAGAAGCCGTACATCCGCTCCAGGTCCTGCGCGATGCCGGCCTTGTCGCTGCGCAGGTACGCGCCCAGCTCCAGGTTCTCCAGCACCGTCAGGTTGGGGAAGATGCCGCGGCCTTCCGGCGCGTGCGCCATGCCCTTGCCGACCAGCGTGTGCGCCGGCTGGCCGGTGATGTCCTGCCCGGCGAGCTGCACCGTGCCCGCGGTCGGCTTGAGCATGCCGCTCACCGCGCGCAGCGTGCTCGTCTTGCCCGCGCCGTTGGCGCCGATGAGCGCCACCACGTCGCCCTGGCCCACGGACAGGCTCACGCCCCGCAGCGCCTGGATGGCGCCGTAGCGGACCTCGACGCCCGAGACGCCCAGCAGCGGCGGCTTCACCTCGCGGGTGCCCAGCGTCTCAGGCATGGGCGGCCTCGCCGAGGTACGCCTCGATGACCTTGGGGTTGGCGCGCACCTCGGCCGGCGTGCCCACCGCGATGGTCTCGCCGTGGTCGAGCACGGTGATGCGCTCGCAGATGCCCATCACCAGCTTCATGTCGTGCTCGATGAGCAGGATGCCGAGCGAGAACTTGTCGCGCAGCGCGCGGATCAGCACCATCAGGTCGGCCTTCTCGCGGGTGTTCATGCCCGCCGCCGGCTCGTCGAGCAGCAGCACCTGCGGGTTGGTGCCCAGCGCGCGGGCGATCTCCAGCCGGCGCTGGTCGCCGTACGGCAGGTTCTTCGCCAGCTCGTCGGCGCGCGCCGACAGCCCCATCACCTCGAGCAGCTGCCCGGCCCGGGCGGTGACGTCGGCCTCTTCCTGGTGGAAGCCCCCGGTGCCGAGGATGGCGCGCCACCAGTCGCGGTAGTTGTCGAGCGCGCCGAGCACCTTGGCGCCTGCCCGCTGGGCGCCGGTGCCGCGGCGCAGCCGCCCCATCAGCTCGCGCGAGAAGAGCGGCCGGGTGTTCGCCAGCACCGCCACCTTCACGTTGTCGAGCGCCGTCAGTTCCTTGAACAGGCGGATGTTCTGGAAGGTGCGCGCCAGGCCCAGGCGGTTGATCTCGTGCGGGCGGCGGCCGTTCACCCGGGTGCCCGAGACCAGCACGTCGCCGGTGGTCGGCGCGTAGACGCCGGTGAGCACGTTGAAGGCGGTGGTCTTGCCCGCGCCGTTGGGCCCGATGAGCCCGAGCAGGTCGCCTCGCTTCACGGTGAGCGAGAACTCGCTCAGCGCCTTGAGGCCGCCGAAGCGCATCGTGGCCTGCTTCACCTCGAGCTGGGCGTCGCTCACGCCGGCCTCTTCTTGCGCTTGCCGAGGTCCCACAGCTCGTGGGTCCCGAAGAGCCCCTGGGGCCGGGTGAGCATGATGACCACCAGGAGCAGCCCGAAGAGCGGCTTGCGGATCTGCTCCACGTTGAAGCCGCCGAAGAGGCTGCGCATCACCTCGGGGAGCAAGGTGAGCGCCATCGCCGAGACCACCGCGCCCGAGGTCGAGCCCAGGCCGCCGGCGACGATGAAGACCACGATCTCCGTCGACTTCACGAAGTCGAACTGCGCCGGGGTGATGATGGCCTGGAAGTGCGCGAAGAGCGCCCCCGCCACGCCGGCGAAGAAGCTCGCCACCGCGAAGGCGCGCACCTTGTAGCCGGTGGTGTCCACGCCCATCGCTTCCGCCGCCACCTCGTCTTCGCGAATGGCGAGCAGCGCGCGCCCGTGCGGCGACCCGAGGATGCGCCGGGTCACCATCACCACCACGAAGACCCAGAACCACACCATGCCGAAGCTGGTGAGCTGGGGAATCTGAGAGAGCCCGGTGGCGCGCCCGAGGTGGGTGACGCGGTAGGCGAGCTCGGCGCCGATACCCTGCGCCTGCACCAGCTTCAGCTCGTCGGAGGCGATCTCCTTGGTGTTCTGGATGGCGACGCGGATGATCTCCCCGAAGCCCAGGGTGACGATCGCCAGGTAGTCGCCCTTGAGCCGCAGCGACGGCAGCCCCACCAGGAAGCCCATGGTCCCCGCGGCGAGCCCGCCGGTCGCCAGCGCGATGAGCAGCACCAGCTGGTCGCTCACCACCTGCGGCGCGCCCGGGAGCAGCTGGAACTGGGTGAGCAGCGACGACGTCACCACGCCCACGTACGCGCCCACGCCCATGAAGCCGCCGTGGCCGATGGAGAACTGCCCGGTGATGCCGTTGATGAGGTTGAGCGACACCGCGAGGATGACCGCCACGCCCACCAGGCTCGCCTGCAGCGCGAAGAACTGGCTGCTCGCGAACAGCCAGGAAGCGAGCGCGCACGCTGCGCCGGCCACCACCAGCGTGCTCGTGGTGCGCAGCATCAGACCTTCTCCGCCTGGACCCGGCCGAGCAGCCCCTGCGGCCGCAGCAGCAGCACGACGATCAGGAACCCGAAGGCCACCGCGTCGCGCCAGCTCGAGCTCGCGTAGCCCACCACCAGCTCCTCGCAGAGCGCCAGCGCCACCGCGCCCAGCACCGCGCCCTGCACGTTGCCGATGCCACCGATGACCGCGGCCACGAAGGCCTTGAGGCCCAGCTGCACGCCGAGCATCGGCTGGATGAGGGTGTCCTTGATGGCGTAGAGGATGCCGGCGCACGCGGCGAGCGCGCTCCCGAGCATGAAGGTGAGCGCGATGACCCGGTCGACCGGGATGCCGAGCAGCGCCGCCACGCGGTGGTCGTGCGAGACCGCGCGCATCGCCCGGCCGAACTTGGTGCGGAACACCAGCACCTGCAGCCCGCCCATCAGCGCCAGCGCGATGACGAAGGAGATGACCTGCCAGTTCCAGATGATGATCTCGACGAAGTCGTCGGCCGCATCGTGCGGCGCCGCCGGGTCGACCTCGTCGGGGGCGGGCGCGGGCGCCGGCACGTGCAGCGTCACCCACTCGGCCGGGGTGATGATCTCCGGGAAGGTGCGCGGGTCGGCGCCGGGCAGGAGCGTCACCTTCTTGCCGGCGATCTCCGGCTGCACTTTGAGCTGGAAGCCGTAGCTCAGCGTGAAGCTGATGCCGATGGCGGTGATGAGCGCGGTGAGCCGCGGCTTCTCGCGCAGCGGCCGGTAGGCGAAGCGCTCCACCAGCCAGCCCAGCAGCCCGCAGAAGAGGATGGAGACCAGGAACACCAGCACCGCGCCCCACAGCGAGCCCAGCGCACCGTCGCCGAGCACGAAGGCCGCCGCGTACCCGACGTAGGCGCCCACCATCATCACGTCGCCGTGGGCGAAGTTGATGAGCTTCAGCACCCCGTAGACCATGGTGTAGCCCAAGGCCACGAGGGCATAGATGGTGCCCTCGGCCAGGCCGTTGATCAGGTGCTGCAGCAGTCCTGCCATGAAGGGGCTCTACGGCTTGACGGTGGCGACGTAGTTGAACTTGTTGTTCTTGATCTGCAGCACCACCGCCGGCTTCACCGCGTCGCGCTTCTCGTTGATGCTGATGGTGCCCGCCACGCCCGGGAAGTCGCGGATCTGCGCCAGCGCGTCGCGGATGCTGGGCCCGGTGAGGTCGGTCGAGCGCTTCATCGCCTCGATGCCCACCATCGCCGCGTCGTAGCCCAGCGCCGCGAGCGAGTCGGGCACCGCGCCGTACTTCTCCTTGTACTTGGTGATGAAGTTCTGCACCTGCGGGCTCGGGTCCTCGGCCGAGTAGTGGTTCGACACCACCGACCCGTCGAGCGCCGCGCCGCCGAGCTCGAACAGCTTCTCGCTGTCCCACCCGTCGCCGCCCATCATCGTCACCTTGAGGCCGAGCTCCTTGGCCTGCCGGGCCACCAGGCCGACGTCGTTGTAGTAGCCGGGCACGTACAGGCCTTCGACCTTGAGCTTCTTGAGCGCGGTGAGCTGCGCGCGGAAGTCGGTCTCGCCCTTGGAATACGACTCGATGCCCGCCACCTTGCCGCCGAGCTCGGAGAACTTCTTCTCGAAGACGTCGGCGAGGCCCATCGAATAGGCGCTCTTCACGTCCTTCAAGATGGCGGCCTTGCTCATCTTGAGGTCCTGCCGGGCGTACTTCGCCATCACGTAGCCCTGGAACGGGTCGATGAAGCAGACGCGGAAGATGTAGTCGCCGACCTCGGTCACCGCCGGGTTGGTCGAGCTGGGGGAAATCATCGGCACCTTGGCTTCCTGGGCCTTGGGCGCCATCGCCAGCGAGTTCGACGAGGCCACCTCGCCCAGGAGCAGCGCGATGTGGTCCTGGGTGATGAGGCGGGCCGCGGCGCTCGCCGCTTCCTCGGGCTTGGACTGGTCGTCGTAGACGCGGACCTCGAGCTTCTTGCCCTTCACGCCGCCGGCCGCGTTGGCCTCGGCGAGCGCGAGCTCGATGCCCTGCTTGGTCGAGATGCCGAAGGCCGCCTCGGGGCCGGTGAGGCTTCCCACCTCGCCGAGGAGGATGACGTCGTCCTGCTTGGGGGCCGCGGCCACGCCCGCGTCGACCGGCTTGGCCTCGGGGGGCTTGGGGTCGACCGCCGGGGTCTTCCGCTCACAGCCCAGGGTGATCAGCGACAGCGCCGCGAACGCGGCCAGAGTCAGGTTGCGCATGTGTTCTTCCCTCCCCGAGGGGGTGTGCACCAGGCGGCGGCTTCTAGGGGTGTGTGGGGTTGGGGTCAACCGTGCTGCATGACGCGCGCCGCCGCCCAAAGGGGCGAGCGAGGGCTCAGGGCAGCCGCTGGACCCGGTCGCCCACCCGCACCAGGCCCGACCGCACCACGCGCGCGTGCACGCCCCGCAGCCGCAAGCTGCGCCGGGCCTGGCCGTTGACGAAGACCAGGGCGTCGGCGCCGAAGCGCTCTGCGAACTTCTTGCAGCCGAGGTGCGGCTCGGCGGTGATCTCCAGCACGGCCTCGCCGAGCGCCAGCCGGGTGCCTGCGGGCAGGTTCTGCTCGCTGAGGTCGAGGTCCACGTAGAGCTGGTCGCCCGCGAGGCCCCAGCGCGCCGAGTCCTTCGCCACCGCCTGCGCCACCCGCGACGACATCAGGGTCAGCTGGTTCTCCAGGCTGGGCTCGGCGCCCGGGGTCTTGCGGCCCGCCCGGTGCCGCCAGTCGTCACCGGGGAGCCCGTCGCGCTCGTCGAGCCGCACCTCGGTGAGCGTCTCGCGCGCGTCCGGGGCCGGGCGGCGCACGATGCGCTCCAGCGCGCCGCCGTCGCGGGGCGCCTGGAGAATGCCGCTCAGCTGGGCCTCGAGCTCGGACAGGGACGGGTGGGCAGAGGTCATCGCGCGGCCGGGAGTGTAGCGGCCGGCGAATGTGAAATGCTGCCGTCGAATGCCAGCTCCCGACGCCGGCCCTCCTGCCATCGTCGCGCCCGCGCGCGCCCCCGCGCCGCTGCCCGAGCTGCGCTTCCACGGGGTGGGCGGCGCGGACCTGGAAGCGTTGCGCCACCGGGTGGAGGCGGCCCTCTCCTTTGCGGTGAGTCGCGGCGAGTGGAGCCAGCCCCGCCGGCTGATGAAGGACCCTCTGGAGGTCGAGGTCACCGAGTTGCCCCGGGGGACGCTCGCGGCCGCCTCGGGCCCCCGCCGCTTCTCGGTGTCCCCCGCCGCGCTGTCCGAGGCGCGGGCCGACGGCGTCCTCGCCCACGAGCTGACCCACGTGCTGGACTTCCGGGCCGCCGGGCCGGCGCTGGCGCAGCTGCCTCGTTTTCTCGAGGAAGGCCGTGCGCTGTCGGTGGGGCACGCCTGGCGCGCGCTCGCCCAGGAGCCCGCCGACGACGCCGCCCGCGCGTCGCAGCTCCGGGCGCTGACCGCCGAGGACGGCGCGGAAGCGCTCCGGCTCTTCCGCGACGGCGCCGGGCTCGCCATCGCCAAGGAGCGAGGGCTGGTGGGGCGCTTCATGTCGGTGGGCGTCTTCTTCCTCGAGTACCTGCGGGTCCGGGGGGGCGCGTCGGATGCCTTCGCCCGGCTGTCGCGCGTGCTGGAGCGCCTGGGAGCGGGCACGGCCTTCGACGCGGCGTTCGTCGAGCAGTTCGGCCGCCCGCTGGCCGAGTTCGAGCGGGAGTTCGTGGCGTTCCTGCGGTCGACCGCCAGCGACCCGGCAGAGCGCATGCGGGGGACCGTGTACGCCGCACCCGCCCGGTGAACGGTCGACCGGGCGTCAGCGCCGCAGCGCCGCCACCGGGTCGAGCCGTGCCGCCCGCACGGCGGGGAAGACCGAGGTCAGCGCCGTCACCACGACCGCGGCCAGCGCCACCAGCGCGGTGAACGACCAGCTGGCGTCGGGCCGCAGCACCAGCGCCGCGGTCCCGCCCGGGGCCTGCAGCGGCAGGCCGATGACGGCCAGACCGTGCGCCGCGAGCTGCCCGCCCAGGCCACCGACGGCAGCCCCCAGCACGCCGAGCAGCACCGCTTCGGCGAGGAAGAGCTGGCCCACCTGCGCGCGCCGCACGCCGAACGACAGCAGCGTGCCGATCTCCACCTGACGCTCGTGCACCGCGGTGGCGATGGTGTTGCCGATGATGGTGGCGCCCACCAGCACCAGGACCACCGCCATCACCACCAGGAAGCGGCCGGTGCGCGCGAGGTAGTCGGCGGCGAACGGCTGCAGCTCCTGCCAGGTGAGCACCTCGACCTGCGGGCCGGCCGCGGCCTGCACCCTGGCGCGCAGCGCCTCGAGCCCGTCGATGCTCTCGACGGCCACCACCAGCTCGCTCACCTGGCCGGGCGCCCCGAGCAACGCCTGCGCCGTCGAGAGCGGCACCTGGAGCACCCGCTTGTTCTCCGCGGGCATGCCGGTGCTGGTGAGCCCCACCACGGCCAGCTCCCGCGCGTCGCTGCGGCCGGCCGCGCTGCTCGTCTGCACCGTCAGGTGTCCGCCCACGCCCACGCCGAGGCTCCGGGCGAGCGCCTGGCCCACCACCGCCACCTCGCCCCCGGCGGTCTGCAGCAGGGTGCCTTCGGCGAGCGCGGCGCCGGCCCGCGGACACACCAGCGCTTCTCCCTGTGGCTCGATGCCGCGGCCCGCGAAGGCGGTCTGCGCCACGCCGTTGCCCACCAGCCCGAGGAAGCGCAGCCGGCCCGTCACCGCCCGCACCCCGGGCACCCGCGCCACCGCGTCGCGCAGCGGCCCGTCGCCCGCGAGCGTGGCCGAAGGTCCGCCGCCGCGCGGGCGCACCTGGAGCGCGCCGGTGCGCGCTTCCACCAGGTCGTTCACCACCACCGCGGTGCCCCCGCGGCCGAGCCCGTGCGAGAGCACCATCGCCGCCACGCAGACCGCCACCGCGGTGACGGTGAGGGTGGTGCGCCGGCGGTGGCGCCCCACGTTGCGCGCGGCGAGCGACACGATGCCGCTCATGGCGTGGCCAGCGCTTCCCGCGGGCTCAGCCGCGCCGCGCGCAGGGCGGGGACCAGCGAGATGAGCGCGCAGGCCACCGGCGCCACCAGCGCCACCGCGAGCAGAAACGGGGCGTCGACCGTGGGCCGCACCACCACCGGCAGGCTCCCTTCGGGGCCGACCATGGCGAGGCCCACCTCGTGGGTGATGGCGATGGCCAGCGCGCCCAGGCCCGCGCCCAGCACACCGCCGAAGGCGCCCAGGAGCGCGCCCTCGAGCATCATCAGGCGCACCACGCCCCAGCGCCGCAGCCCGAGCGCCAGCATGGTGCCCACCTCGCGGGTGCGTTCCAGCACCGAGATGAGCATCGCGTTCACCAGCCCCAGCGCCACCACCAGCAGGAGAATCGAGAAGGTCATCGCGAAGGCGCGCGCCCGCGAACGGCCCAGCACCTCGAGCGCCGGGTTGAGCTCGGCCCAGGTGTGCACCTCGTAGCCTTCGCCGAGCACCGCCTGCGCGGCGAGCTTCACGTCGGGCGCGGCGCTCACGGGCTCCACCGCGAGCGCGTACTCGGTCACCTGGCCTTGCATGCGCAGCAGCGCCTGCGCCGTGCCCAGGGTGGTGAGGCCCGCGCGCAGGTCGCCCGGCGCCGCGGCGGGGAGCGGCGGGGCGAGCGACACCGGCACGCCGTTGAGCAGCCCGTCGCGGTCGGTGGCCAGGAGCGCGGGCGCGCCGTCGTGCTCCAGGTCTGCGGCGAGCGCCGCGTCGAGCACCACCGCCCCGTCGCGCAGGCCGCCGAGGCCCGGCCGCAGCGGAGTGGCGCGGGCTTCCGGGCCTGGCTCCACCGCGGTGACGAGCAGCGGCTCCGCGCGGCCCGGCCGGGTGGGGGCGTCCTCGGTGGACAGCAGCGCGCCGAACTCGAGCCGCCCCGCCACCGCGGTGACGTGGGGGAGCGCGCCGAGCGCGTCGCGCACCTGCGGGCGGTCGTCGAAGGCGAGCGAGAGCGCGGGGGCGAGCACGTTGTCCACGTACCCGACGCGGTGCACCTGCACCGCGCCCAGGCGCCCCTGCACCGAGAGCTCTTCCGCCAGCCGCTGCGCGCCCGCCATCACCGCGCGCTGGCCGACCATCGCCGCCAGGCCGACCACCAGGCCGAGCAGGCTCAGGCTCGAGCGACGTCGGCTGCGCCAGAGGTTGCGCCAGGCGAAGCGCAGCCACCTCACCGCGGGCCCAGCACCTGGCCCAGACGGCGGGCCGCGAGGCGCACCTCTTCGGAGCGGGTCGACGCCGCCGGCGCCGCGCCCTGCGGGGTGAGCGCGAGGTCGAGCTGACGCTGCGCTTCCGCCGCCGGGAGCGCCCTGGCTTCCAGCCCCACCGCGGCGCGGGTGAGCGCGAGGGCGCCGAGCAGCAGCGGGTCGCGGGCGCTCTCCAGGCGCGCCTGGGCGGCGTCCAGCGTCACCGCGGCCACCGCGGCGTTGCCCGCCCGCGACTCCAGCGCCGCGAGGTGCGAGAGGAAGAGCCCTTCGTGGCGCAGGTCGCTCAGCTCGGCGAAGGCGCTCACCGCATCGCCGAGGCAGCTGCGCGCGGACTCGAGCTCGCCTGCCTGCAGGAAGGTGGCCCCCAGCCGGCCGAGGAAGAAGGCCCCCAGCCGCTTCTCTCCCACCTTCTGACAGTGGTCGACCGCCTCGGCGAAGAAGGCGCGCGCGAGCTCGAGCTGGCCTTGCTCGAGGTACACGGCGCCCAGGGTGCCCAGGGCGCGCGCCTCGCTCACCCGGTCGCCTCGGCGCCGCGCGCCCAGCAGCGCCTCGTCGCAGCGGGTGAGCGCCTCGGCGAGGTCCTCGCGGGCCACCAGCACCACCGCGAGCTGCGAGGTGGCCCGCACCAGCTGCGCCTCGTCGCCGACCTCGGTGGCCAGCTCGACCGAGGCCTCGAGGTTCTCCTGCGCGCCCTCGAGGTCGCCGGTGACGTGGAGCGCGAGGCCGAGGTCGCCGCGCACGCGCCCTTCGAGCGGCCGGTCTTCCGCGGCCTGCACCATGGCCAGGGCTTCCTGGAGCTCGGCGAGCGCCTGGGTGAGCTGCCCGCGCTGCCGCCGGGCGTTGGCCCGCTCGGCGAGCGCGCGGCCCAGCCACGCCCGGTCGACGTTCGCGCGCTGGGCGACCTCGATGCCGGCGTCGAGCAGCGCGAGGTGCGAGTGGTACGGGCCCTTGCGCGAGAGCAGCGCGTCGAGCGCGTGGAGCGCCCCCAGGGCGGTGGTGGCGCTCTCGGCGGTGAGCGGCGCGGCGTTGATGGCGCGCTCGAAGATCTCGTTGAGGTTCGGCCGCTCGACCTCGAGCAGCTGCAGCGTCTCTTCCGCGGCGTGGCCGTGCACCGCCTCGGCCCAGGCGTCGCCGAGCGCCAGGTAGTGCGCCGCGTGCCGCGCGCGCAGCCGGGCCTCGCCCTTCACCGCGGCCAGCTTGGCGGCCGCGAACTCCTGGATGCTCTCGAGCAGGGTGAGCCGCACCTGGCCGGGCGCCTCGGGGGCCACGAAGGCGCTGAGGAGCGACTTGCGCCACAGCGCCTCGACCACGTCGTGGGTGTCGCGGTCGCCCGGCAGGAGCAGCACCGCCTCGGCGGCCTCCAGGGTGAAGCCGCCGCGGAAGGTGGAGATCTGCGAGAGCGCCGCTTGCTCCGAGGCGTCGAGCAGCTGCCAGCTCCAGTCGATGGTGTTCCACAGCGTGCCCTGGCGCCCCGCCTCCGCGACCGCGCCGCCGAGCGCCTGGAACCGCTGCTCCAGCCGCTCCAGCAGCACCGCGGGCGAGAGCGCCGCCAGCCGGGCAGCGGCGAGCTCGAGCGCGAGCGGCCAGCCCTCGAGCGCGCGGACGATGGCCTTCACCGCGTCGGCGTCGGCGCTCGACAGGCCCCCGTGGAAGCCGGCGGCCTTGGCGCGCGCGAGGAAGAAGTCCACCGCGTCGCCGTCGGCCTCGGGCGTGGGCAGCGCGAGCGGCTGCAGCGGGTGCACCTTCTCCCCCGGGAGCCGCAGCGCCTCGCGGCTGGTGACCACGAAGCGCGCCTTGGGGGCGCTGGCGAGCCAGGCGCCGAGCGTCTCCGCGCCGAGTCCCACCAGCTGCTCGAAGTTGTCGAGCACCACCAGGCAGTCGCCGCGGCCGGCGAGCGTGCGGCCGGTCTGGGTGACCGAGTCGTGCGAGGTGTCGGCGGCGCTGACGTCGACCGCCAGCGCGCGGGCCACCGCCTTGAGCACGTCGTCGCGGGTGCGGGCCTCGGCGAGGTCCACCATCCACACGCCACCGGGGGGCGGGGAAGCGAGCGCGCGCTCGGCGACGTGCCAGGCGAGGCGGGTCTTGCCCATGCCGCCCATGCCGACCACCGTCACCAGCCGGTGGCGCGCGAGGAGCGACTCCACCGCGCGCACGTCGCCTTCGCGGCCGACGAAGGGCGTCGCCGGCGGCACGAGGTTGGTGCGGCGCTCGCTGCCGTGGGCCACGAAGCGCTGCACCTCGCCGAGGAAGCCGAGCGCCTCGGCGGGCACCGCGCGGGGCTTGTCCTGGCGGGTGGGGCGGCTCGGAGCCTTGGGGGCGCGGGGCTTCTCGGCCCGGGTCGACGTCTCCGCGGCGAGCGGGACCGGCGCCGCCTGGGACAGCGGGCCTTCGCGGGCGAAGTCGGGGAAGAGGCTCTTGAGGTACTGCGAGACGCGCGACGGCGAGTGGGGCAGGCGCCGCTGGTCGAGGTACTCCTCGAGCGCGCGGCCGAAGGCCTGGCAGTCGGCGAAGCGCTGCTCGCGCCTGGGCGCCAGCGCGGTGAGCACCACGTCTTCGAGCGCCGGCGGGTAGTCGGGCACCACCGTCGAAGGGCGGGGCACGCGGCATTCCATCACCGCGCGCAGCACCTCGGCGTCGGACGGGCGGTCGAAGAGCCGGCGCAGGGTGGTGAGCTCCCAGAGCACGATGCCCAGGGCGAAGAGGTCGCTGCGCGCGTCGAGGCTCGCGCCTTCGAGCTGCTCGGGCGAGAGGTATCCGTACTTGCCCTTCACCACGCCGACGTCGGTCTTGGTGCCCCGGCGCCGCGCGTGCGCGATGCCGAAGTCGAGCACCTTGGTGAGGCCGTCGAAGGTGACGAGCACGTTCTGCGGGCTGACGTCGCGGTGCACGATGGCCAGCGGCTGGCCTTGCAGGTCCTTCTTGGTGTGCGCGTAGTGCAGGCCGGCGGCGGCGTCGGCGACGATCTGCAGCGCGTGCTCCAGCGGCACCCGCTCGCCGAGCTGCTGGCTGCGCGCCACCAGCTGCGAGAGGTCGACGCCGTGGAGGTACTCCATGGCGATGAAGTAGGTGCCCGCGTCGCGGCCCACGTCGGTGACCGACACCACGTTGGGGTGCCGCAGGTCGGCCGCGGTGCGCGCCTCGTCGATGAACATCTTCACGAAGTCGGGGTTGGCGGCGTGCACCGGCAGGATGCGCTTGAGCACCACGAGCTTCTCGAAGCCCTCGAGGCCCGTCTGGCGGGCGAGGAAGACCTCGGCCATGCCGCCTTCGGCGAGCTTCCTGAGCAGCGCGTAGCGGCCGCCGACCACCTCGGACATGCCGCCTTGCTAGCAGCTTCTGTCTTCGCGAGGGCGCTGCCCGCGAAGACGGCGGGGCGTTCGCCCCGTCCTGGGAGGGCGGGAGGGGGCTCGCGCCCGGCGCCGGCCGAGGGGAGGAGGGAGGGAGGATCGAGCGCCACTCAGAGGGCGTAGCCCGGGCACGAGAGGCCAGAGGGCGCAGCCCGGGCGGGAGAGGGCGCCAGCACGGGCACGAGAGGCCAGAGGGCGCAGCCCGGGCGGGAGAGGGCGCCAGCACGGGCACGAGAGGCCAGCGAGCGCCAGCCCGGGGGGCCGCGGCGACGGAGAGCCGGAAGTCAGCCTGCGGCGGCGGAGAGCAGCGCTTCGAGCGAGCGGGTGACCTCGGCCATCACGGCCGCGTCCTCGCCCTCGAGGCCGGCGCGGCCGCGGGCGATGAGCGCCTGGAGCTGGCCGACCACCTCGTCCGCCTCGGGCGACGGCGATTCCTGCGCCGTCTTCTCCAGCAGCAGCGCGAGCCGCTCCGCCTTGTCGAGGATCCGCGGGAAGGCCTGCAGCGCCGCCGCCTTGTCCTTCTGGCCCTGCTCGCCCGCCCAGGTGAGCTGCTCGGTCTGCAGCCGCTCGACCTCTGCCGGCTGCAGCGTGGTGCGGGCGTCGATGCGAATCGCTTCCGCGATGCCGGTGGACCCGTCGATGGCGCGCACCGACAGCGTGCCTTCGGCGGTGAGCTCGAAGGTCACCTCGATGGGCACGTCGGAACGGCGGTCGACCTTGAGGTCGGTCAGCACCACCTCGCCCAGGAGCGTGCAGTCCGCCGCCAGGTCCGCCTCGCCCTGGTAGACGGGAATGCGCGCGCCCGTCTGACCCGTGCGACCGGGCAGGAACGTGTCCTTGGCCACCGCCGGCACCGGCGTGTTGCGCGCGATGAGCTTGCGCGTGCCGCCGCCCGCCACGCCCACCGAGAGCGAGTGTGTCGCCACGTCGATGAGCAGCGACTGCCCGGCCCGCGCCACCAGCTCGTCGGCGTGCACCGCCGCGCCCAGCGCCACCACCTCGTCGGGGTTGAAGCCGCCCACCGGCGCCTTGCCGAAGTGCTCGGTCACCATGCGGCCCAGGAGCGGCACCCGCGTCATGCCGCCCACCAGCATCACCGCGTCGATGTCCTTGGGGGTCAGCTTCGCTTCTTCCAGCACCTGGTCGCAGACCTCGATGCACCGCTTGGCGAGCGGCATCGCCAGCTGCTCGAAGAAATCGCGCGTGAGCGCGGTGTCCACCTGCACCAGCTTCGACGGGCTCGCGCCTTCGCCGTGGTCGCCCAGGTCGGACACCGAGAGGAAGACCTCGGCCTTCTCCGACAGCGTCCGCTTGGCCCGCTCCGCGGTGTGCTTGAGCCGCTGCATCGACAGCCGGTCGCGCGTCACCGCGTCGCGCTGCGCGTCGGGCACCTGCGCGAGCAGCCACTGCGCGATGCGGGTGTCGAAGTCTTCCCCGCCCAGCGTCTGGTCGCCGCCGGTCGCCTTCACCTCGAAGACGCCCTGGGCGACCTCCAGCACGCTGACGTCGAAGGTGCCGCCGCCCAGGTCGAACACCAGCGCGCGGCCGGCGAACTTCGCCACCAGCCCGTAGGCCACCGCCGCCGCCGTGGGCTCGTTGACGATGCGCAGCACTTCCAGCCCGGCGATGCGCGCCGCCTCGCGGGTCGCGCTGCGCTGGCCGTCGTCGAAGTTCGCCGGCACGGTGATGACGCAGCGGGTGACCGGCCGCCCGAAGTGCGCCTCGGCGTCGAGCTTGAGCTCGCCCAGGAGCATCGCCGACACCTGGGTCAGCGGCACCGTGCGCCCGGCGATCTTCACCCGCACCTCGCCCTGCGGGCCCTGCACCAGCGGGTACGGCACCAGGTGCTTCGCCGCCGCGGCCAGCTCCGGTGAGTAGCGGCGCCCCAGGAAGCGCTTGGCCGCCGGGGCCACCCGGTCGGGCGCCTCGTCGGCGAGCAGCCGGGCCGCCTCGCCCGCCACCCGCGCGTTGTTGAGCGCGAACCCCGCGATGGACGGGGTCAACCGGTGCCCCAGCCGCGAAGGGATGAGCACCGGCTTGCCGTGCTCCACCGTCGCCACCGCGCTGTAGGTGGTGCCGAGGTCGATGCCGATGACGGGTTCCATGCGGAAGGCGAGTCTTACCCGGGCCCACGCCACCCTGGGCGGCCGAACTTCGCGCCTGGCCTCGCGTCACTTGTACCCGGGAAAGGGCGTGGTAATGCCCGCCCCATGGTCAACGTCTCCATCGCCCGCCGCTACGCCCGCGCGCTCCTCGAGGTCGCCGGGGCCCAGGCCGACGAGGTGCTGCAGCAGCTGGAAGCGCTCACCGCCTCGGTGCAGTCGAGCAGCGAGCTCGCCGATCTGCTGTCGAACCCCGCCTACAACCGCGAGCAGCGCGCCAAGGTCATGAACGCGGTGCTGGCGGCGGTGAAGGTGACCGCGCCCGCGCTGGTGAAGACGGTCTCGCTGCTCAACGACCGCAACCGGCTGAGCAGCCTGCAGGACATCGCCCGCCTGTACCGCACGCTGGTGGATCAGCGCGTCGGCCGCGTGCGCGGCACGGTGACCAGCGCGGTGGCGCTCAACGACGCCCAGCTCAAGGGCCTCGAGGCTGGCCTGGAGAAGGTCACCCAGCGCGACGTGGTGCTGGAGGCGAAGGTCGACCCGTCGCTCCTCGGCGGCCTCACCGCGCAGGTCGGCGGCACCATCTACGACGGCTCGCTCCGCAGCCAGCTGCAGCGCATCCAGCGCGAGCTGGGCCGCTAGAGCGCCCACGGTTGCATTCAGCGTGGGGCGCGGCTAACCGCCGGGGCTCCACGTGTCCTCCCGCGCGCAAAAAGAACGGGCCTCGGATCTGCTCGCTCAGGGGCGCTACGCGCAGGCCGAGGCGCTCTTTCGCTCGCTCGCGGAATCGGAGCCCTTCGACGCCCAGCTCCACGTGCGGCACGGCGACACCCTGCGCCGGCTCAACCGGGTCGACGAGGCGGTGGCCGCGTACCGCAAGGCCTCCGAGGTCTTCACCGGCCTCGGCCACCTGGCGCGCGCCATCGCCGCGCTGCGCCTGGCCATCGACCTCAAGCCCGACGACGTCGACCTGATCAGCGAGCTGATCCGCCTCGAGGTGCAGAAGAACGGGCGCCCCAGCCCGGCGCGCAAGGCCGCCCCCGAGCCCGACCTCGACCTGGACATCGCGGTCTCCGGTATCCACAACCTGGTCCCCGGTGGCCACCCGGTCCCGGTGGAAGACGACTGGGTGGACATCACCGTCTCCGGCGCGCACCGGCACTCGCTCGAGGTGCCCATCACCGAGGCGCCCGCCACCGCGGAGTGGCCCCAGGTGCGGCGCCTGTCGCCGCGAGAGGTGGCGGTGAAGTCGAACCCCGGCTCGCCGTGGCTGGTGGTCTCTTCCGCCAACACCGTCTTCGTCCGCTTCCAGGACGAGCTCGCCGACGAAGGGACCGAGGAGTCATGAGGACCGCCGCGCTCGCCCTGCTGCTCACGGCGCTCGGCGCCCACGCCGCGGAGCGCGACTTCGCCTTCACCTGGTCGACCCGCATGCTGGCGCCCAAGGCGACCGAAGCCTTCGCCGGCCTCACCACCCACCTCGGGCGGGTCACCGAGTACTCGCGCGTCGAGCTGCGCGCCGGCTTCGCCCAGGGGCTCGCCCCCGGCGTGGAGACCCAGGTGTTCTTCGACGCGGTGCCGGAGACCAGCGGGCAGGAGAACCGAAGCGCCGAGATGCGGGTGAGCAACCTCTGGCGGCTGGGCATTCTCTCGCCGCGCGAGGGCCGCTTCTGGAACGCCGCGGTGCAGGCGCAGCTGTCGCTGGGGCCGCAGGCCTTCGCGGTCGACGGCCGGCTGGTGGGCGAGCTGCGCTTCGGAGCCCTCCTCGTCGCCGCCGACGCCGCCGTGGTGCAAGACGCCTACTTCGACGGGCGCAGCCAGCCCGCGCACCACCTCGAGCAGGGCGTGGCCGTCGGCTACGGGCTGCCCAACGGCGTGCGCGTGGGCCTCGAGTGGCGCAACCGCCTGGGCTTCGACGCCCAGGGGTTCGCCGGCGACGCGGTGTCGATGGGCCCGTCGCTCAGCGGCCGGTTCGGCCGCGTCTGGCTGTCGCTCGCCGCGCTGCCCCAGGTGGCCGCCTTCAAGCGTCCGGAGCTGGTGGGCAACGGCGAGCCGCTCGAGCTCACCGACAACGAGCGGGTGGTGGTGCGGCTGCTCGTCGGCGTCGACGTGCCCTGAACGGCCTCAGGCCTGGGGACGCTGGTGGAGCCCCACCGCGTTCCCCTCGCTGTCGGCGATGAGCGCGATGTGGCCGGGGGCGCCGATGTCCGTCTTGGGCATCAGCACCTTCCCGCCCGCCTGCGCCACCCGGCCCAGCACCGCGTCGAGCCTGGCGTTGCAGTTGAGGTACACCAGCGCGCCGCCCGCGCTGGGGCCGCGGCCTTCGCGCTTCACCAGCGCGCCGTTGAGCCCCGGCGCCTGGAAGATGGCGTGCGGCTCGCCGTTGAACGTCTCCGTCTTGAGCGGCGCGCCCAGGAGCGACTCGTAGAAGCGCTGCGCGCGCGGCAGGTCGGCGACGAAGATCTCGAACCAGTTGATGGTGTTTTCCATGGTGAAGCCTTCCTTCGGTGTGGCCGGGCGGTCGATTCCGCCGTCGGACGCCCTTGAAGATGGGGCTCTCAAGTGTCAGCGTACTGTCAGGTTTGAGCACCGCATGAAGCGCCAGGAACGGCTGTTCGCCATCGCCGAGTTTCTCCGCGGGCGCCGCACCGGTGTGACCGCGAGCGTGCTGGCGGAGCGCTTCGGGCTCACCCTCCGCACCATCTACCGGGACCTCGACGCCCTGCGCGAAGCCGGGCTGCCGCTCCATGGCGAGCAGGGGCGGGGCGGCGGCTACGCGCTCGACCGCCACTACGGGCTGCCGCCCATCAACCTGAACGCGCGCGAGGCGGCGCTCCTGGTGGCGCTGGGCACCCAGGCGCAGCGGCTGCGCACGCTCCCCTTCACCGAGACGCTGCAGTCGGCGCTCGACAAGGTCCGCGGCGCGCTCTCGGTGTCCGCCCAGCGCGAGCTGCTCGAGGTGCTCGGTCAGCTCGACCACGTCGGCGTGCCGGCCCACCCGGTCACCGACGAGGTGCGCCGCGGCGTGGAGGAGGCGTGGTTCGCGCGCCGCCCGCTGCGGGTGGAATACCGCCGCCGCGAAGGGTCCTTGAGCGTGCGCACGGTGCGCATCGAACGGGTGGTGATGGAGCGCACCGAGACGCGCCTCAACGTGGTCGACGTGGAGACCGGCGAGCGCCGCCAGTACGCACTGCACCACCTCGAGCGCGCCGAGGCCGTCGGCGAGGCCGGTGCGCTCAGTGCGGCCCGAGGGCCTTCGCGATCTCCGCCGACTCGTTGATGGTGCGCTGGCTGAGTGCGCTCAGCCGCCCGAAGTAGCCGAAGGCCCGCATCGCCCGCGGGTCGTTGCCCGCCGCGTCCACCCGGTCGAGCGTGAAGCCCGGCGCCGTGTAGCGGTTGGGGTTGCCGGCGCTCGGCTTCTGGCGCTGCACCTCCGCGGCGGCGCGCGCCCGGCTGGCGACGTGGCAGCTCGCGCAGTCGATGGTCTTGGGCGAGCTCTTCGCCGGGTGCTCGATGAAGAGCGCGCTGTCGATGGCCGAGTTCAGGGTGAAGTCGTCGGTCTGCGCCACCTCGCGCCACGACAGCAGGGTGTCGAGGTCGTCGCCGGCCGGCGAAGGCGTCAGCACGCCCGCGCGGTGCTCGGTTGAGCCCTGCTCGTTGAAGGCCTGGCTGGTGTGCCCGAAGGCGCGGGGAATCTCGTCGGCCACCAGGGTGCTGCCCTGGAGGTTGAAGGCCTGGAACACCCAGCGGTCCGGCGGGGTGAGGGCGGTGATGGCCGCGCGCACCAGCGTCTGCTCGCCGCAGACCTGGGTCACCAGCGCGTTGAGCCGCTGCCAGTACGCGCCGCCCGGCCCCTGCGCCTGCAGCACCGGGTGCACGTCGAGCGGCTTGCCGTTGGTCGTGCTGCCGGCGATGGCCTTGAGTTCCCGGAGCCCCTGCGTCACCGCGGCGAACTGCACGTCGTCGAGCACGTAGAAGAGGTGCAGCGCGTGGTCCTGGGTGACCGACAGCCCGGGGAGCCCGGCGCCGCCGTCGATGGTCTCGCTGGAGACGATGGGCTGCAGCACCAGCCGCACCTGCTTCACGCACGACGGCGCGGCCGGCGGGGTCGAGCCGGGGAAGCACGGGTCGACCCGCACGCCCACCACGCGAATCTCTCCGTACTCGCCGACCTTGAGCGGCAGCTGGTCGTACAGCGCCTTGGGCATCAGCGCGCCCTTGGGGCCGGAAGCGCCCAGCGGCAGGAGCTCGCCGTGCAGGGTGAAGGCCGGGAGCGGGAAGAGGAAGGACACGTCGTTGACGTCGTAGGCGAGCCCGCCGTCGAGGTGCCCCGCGTCGACGCCGGCGTCGCTGCCCGCGTCACCGAGGCAGCGGCCGTCGGTGCAGGGTGGCTGGGCCCCGCAGCCGGCGAGCGCGATGAGGCTCAGAATTCCGAGGGTGCTCCGCATGATGGGCGAGGCAGGAGCAAGCCGCATTCCAGGCCCCGGGCCGCAGGAAACCGCTGAGTTGAGGCCTCGGCCGGCTCAGGTGTTCGAGGCGTCGCGCCGCCGGGCGAGCCGCGCCACCAGCCCCTCGAGGTCGCCGGGCAGCGTCCGCTCTTCCTCCGGAGGTCCGGGTCGCAGGGGCGGGCGGGCCGGGCGCGCCAGCGCGGTGAGCCACTGGACGAGCCCGGCACGGAGGCGAGCGTGGTCCGCGGTGCCCTGGAGCGCGTCCGCGGCGCGTGCGAGCGGCACGCACGGCCCGAGCGCTCGCCGGGGCTCGTTCCGCGCGTGGTTGAGCCGCGCCGCCAGCTCGAGCAGCGCGGCCAGCGGCGCCACCGCCTCCCCGCGCCGCCGCAGCGCTGCTCGCCGGGGCAAGCCCCGCGACCAGCGCGCGAGCGTCAGGCGCTCCTCCGGCCGCGCCGAGAGGGGCGCCACCAGCGCCTCGAGGTGGGCGTCGAGCCGCGCGTGGGCGTGCGTGCGCTGCGCCGCGGCCGAA
>JAIBBQ010000336.1 GCA_019694595.1 Myxococcaceae bacterium | reverse complement strand
CTGCGCCGCCCAGCTGCAGCCGCGGCGCGTCGGGCGTCGGCGTGGCGGCGGCCCCTTCGGTCGAGAGCTCCGCCGGCCGCGGCGCGGTGGCGCCGGTGGCTGCCGCCGGCGACGCCCCTTCGCCCTGCCGCTCGTCGGTGGGCGCCGCGGCGAAGGCCGCCGAGGTGAGGAGCAGCGCGGAGACGACCGGCAGCGCCTTCACCACCGGCCCGCCGCGCCGCCGCCTCCAGAGGAAGGCGAGCGCGAGCGCCGCCACGCCTTCGAAGCCGCCGCTGCCGCAGCTGCAGCCGAAGCCCACGTGGCCCAGCTTCTTCGCGCTGCACGCTCCCTTCACGCAGGCCGCGCCCGCGGCGCAGTCGGCGTCGGCCTGGCACGAGGAGGGGCAGTCGCCGCTCGTACCGTCGCAGGTGTACGGCGTGCAGGCGGGTGCACCGGGGTCGCCCTTGGCGGCGGGAGTGCAGGCGCCTTCCTTGCCGGCGACGTTGCAGGCCTCGCAGGCCCCGTCGCACTTCGCGTCGCAGCACACGCCGTCGGTGCAGAAGCCCGAGGCGCACTGCATGCCGTTGGCGCAGCTGGCCCCGGGCGGCTTGGTGTCGCGGCACAGCCCGCCGACGCAGTTGAGGCCCGGCGCGCACTGGGTGCTCGAGCTGCACGAGGTGGGGCAGCTGCGGTTGTTGCCGTCGCAGACGAAGGGGTTGCAGCTCGGGTCGCCCACGTTGCCCGCGGGCACCGCGCCGCAGGTGCCCAGCTTCCCGGGCCGGTTGCAGGCCTCGCACGCGCCGTCGCAGGCCACGTCGCAGCACACGCCGTCGACGCAGAGGCCGTTCTGGCACTCGAGCGGGCTGCTGCAGCTCTGCCCGGGCCCCTTGCCGCCGCGGCACTGGCCGGCGGTGCACACCCCGCCGTTGGCGCAGTCCGAGGTGGTGGTGCAGCTCGACGGGCAGCCCGCGTCGGCGCCGTCGCAGAGGTACAGCACGTCGCAGACCTGGCCCTGCGGCCGCACCTGGTCGCCCGGGCAGTCCACCGCGGTGCCGTCGCACGCCTCGGCCACGTCGCAGCTCCCCGCCTTGGGCCGGCAGGTGAGCGTGCTGGGGGCGCGCACGTCGTTGGGGCACCCCGCCGCCGCGCCGGTGCAGGACTCGGCGACGTCGCACACGCCGGCGGCGGCGCGGCAGACGGCGGTGGCGGGCAGGAAGCCGTCGGCGGGGCAGACGCCGCTCGCGCCGGTGCAGGACTCGGCGACGTCGCACGGGCCCGCATCGGGGCGGCAGACGACGCCCGCGTCGAAGAAGGTGTCCGCCGGGCAGCTCGCGGACGCGCCCGAGCACACTTCGGCGAAGTCGCAGGTGCCCGCCGGGCCGCGGCAGACGTGCCCGGCGTCCTGCAGCACGTCGGCGGGGCAGCCGGCGTCGAAGCCGTCGCAGAACTCGGGCTTGTCGCAGAGGTCGCTCGCCCCGCGGCAGAGGAAGGTGTTGGTGCGCACCTGGTCGGGCGGGCAGCCGGGCGCGGAGCCGGTGCAGACCTCGGCGAGGTCGCACACCCCGGCCGAGGGGCGGCAGGTCGCGCCGGGGCCCACGAAGGAGTCGACGGGGCACTGGCCCTGCAGGCCGTCGCAGCTCTCCGCGAGGTCGCAGGCGCCGGCGTCGGGGCGGCAGACGAAGCCCGGGGGGCGGAGCACGTCGGCCGGGCACTGGGTGGTGCCGGTGCAGATCTCCGAGACGTCGCAGGTTCCGACGGCGGGCCGGCACACCACGCCCGCGTCGTAGATGACGTCGCCCGGGCAGCCGGCGTCGAGGCCGTTGCAGACCTCCGCCGGGTCACAGCCGCCGGTGGAGGCGTGACAGACGAAGCCCGCCGGCGACGGCTTGCACGTCCCCACCGAGCCCGTCTGGTTGCAGGCCTCGCAGGCGCCGGTGCACGCGGTGTCGCAACAGACGCCCTGCGGCGAGCAGTGCTGCGACGCGCAGAGGCCGTCGCCCGCGCAGCTCGCCCCGGCGTCGAGGAGCCCGAAGACCTCGGTGGACGCCAGCTCGGTCGGGCTGGCCGCGGAGCCGAAGGCGCCACCGGACACCATCACCCGGCCGCTCGGCAGCACGGTGGTGCTGGCGCTGCGGCGCGCGTCGTTGAGCGGCCCGTCGAGCGCCCAGGCGCCGTTGACCCACAGCGCGGTGCGGCCTTCGGCGCGCGTGCCGCCGTCGGTGCCGCCGCCCGCGAGCAGCGGCGTGCCGTTGGAGAGCAGCGCGAAGCCCGGCGCGCCCGCCTGGAAGGGCAGGCTGCCCGCGTCGAAGAAGCCGCTGCCGAAGGTGTAGACCTCGCTCGAGGCGTAGCCGACGAGGTTCGCGAGGTCCACGTAGCCGCCCGCGACCAGCACGCCGCCGTCGCTGAGCGCGTAGGACGCGGCGAGCAAGCGCCCGGGCGCGCGCATCGCGCCCACCTGGGTGACCGCGTTGTTCGACGGGTTGAAGAGCTCGCCCTGCAGCGCGGCCCCGGGGCAGGTGAGCAGGCAGCAGGTCTGCACGCCGCCGGTGACGAGAATCTGGCCCGCAGCGGGGCCCGAGGTGAGGAGCGTGGCCTGGTGGTACGCGCGGCCCTCGTTGAGCGCCTGCAGCGCCTGGGTGAAGGTGTCCGTCGCCGCGTTGTAGGTGGCGATGGTGCCCACGCGGTTGATGCAGTTGCCCGAGCCCCGCTGACCGCCCAGCACCACCAGCACGCTGGGGGAGACGGCGACGGCTTGGTGGTTGGCGACGCCCTGGTTGAGGAAGAGCGTCTGGCTCGAGGAGGTCCACGAGAAGTTGGTCGTCTCCAGCAGGTGGATGGTGGCCGTCTCGGCGCCGTTCGAATAGCCGCCGAGCGCCACCACCATCGGCAGGTCGAGGTAGGTGAGGGTGAACTCCGCGCGCGGAATGGGCATCGACGGCGAGCTGCTCCAGGTGCCGGTGACCTCGTTGAAGGTCTCGCAGCTCGTGGTGTTGACGCCGGCGGAGTCGTAGCCGCCGCAGGCGAGCACCAGCGCGCGCGACTTGACGGTCACCGACTGGTGGGCGGTGCGCGCCACCGCGAGGCTGCCGGTGCGGGACCACTGGGGGTCGAGCACCACCGGGAGCGGCGCCGCCTCGGCGTTCCATTCCACGGTGGCGGTGCAGGAGCGGGCGCCGGGGTCGACCACCGGCCGCCCCCATGGCGGAGCGCCGCTCGTGTCCACCGCGCAGCCGCGCACCGTCACCGTGGCGGGCACCGGCGCGTGTCCGCGGGCGTAGAGGCGCGGCGGGGCGAGGCGCAGCCGCGGGTCCCCGTGCACGTCGAGCAGCTCGAGCGTGTTCTCGACGAGGCGCAGGCCTGCCACCTCCGCCGAGAGCTCGAGCTGGTACTCGACGGCGTGGAGTCCCGGCCGGGTGATGAGGAGGAAGTCCTCGACGCCCTGGGGCGTGGCGCGGAACCAGAGGTCGGCGCCGCGGTAGGCCGCCGGGTAGACGAGCAGCCCGCCCGAGGCCTCGGGGAGCACCGCGTCGGCGCCCAGCAGTTTCGCCTGGAGCGCGAGGCCCGAGCGCTCGTCGCGCACGGTGAAGGCGCGCGCCGCGTGGGCCGGGAGCCCGGGCTCGTCGGCGGTGGCGCCGAGCCGCCTGAGGTAGTCGCCCTGGCGGGTGATGCGCACCGGGGCGCCCGCGGACAGGGCGGGCCCGGCGGCGTCGAGCAGCGCGCTCAGCCTGGCCTCGGCGGCGGCCGTCTCCGGCACCTCGCCTTCCAGCCCTGGGCGACAGGCGACCGCGCAGAGAACGAGGAGGACTGCTCCAAGATGACGACCGTGCATTGAGTGAATCCCCCCCAGGCGAGTGAGGTATTTTGCCCGGAGTCGGCTCAGGGGAAAAGCAATCACCCCAGGAAAAGTAATGGGTTGCAAAACACAACACCGGGGGAATGATCGATTCGTGCTCCAGCCGGTGACTAGGGTGGTGAGCGACGATTTCCATGGCCCTCCCCGCCCCCACCCTCGAGATGAAAGACGCCCAGCGCTCCGCCATCCTGGAGCTCGCGGCGGCCGCGGCCCGGGGAAACATGGAGGCCACCTCGGCGCTGCTGAAGCAGCTGGCGCCGGGCATCATCCGCAGCGCGCACGCGCTCATGGGCACCGCGCACCCCGACGTGGACGACGTGGTGCAGCAGTCGCTCATCGGCCTGGTGCAGGCGCTGCCTGCCTTCCGCGGCGAGTGCTCGCCTGCCCACTACGCCTCGCGCATCGTGGCGCGCACGGTGGTGGCGGCGAAGCACCGGGCCAAGGTCCGCGGCGAGCGCCGCGACGACGCGGTGGAGCTCGACGAGGTGGTGGACCTGCGCCAGGCGGCCCCGGGCGAGGCGCTGCTGGCGGAGCGCCGCCGCGCCACGGTGCGCAACCTCCTCGCCGAGATTCCCGAGGAGCAGGCCGAGACCTTCGCGATGCGCATCGGGCTCGGCTTCTCGCTGCCCGAGGTCGCCGCGGCGACCGGCGTGCCCCTCAACACCGTGCGCAGCCGCATCCGCCTGGCGAAGCAGGCGCTCAAGCGCCTCATCGACGCCGACCCCGTGCTCCTCGAGCTGCTGGAGGTGGAGTCATGACCTCGCTCGACCTGCATCCGGAAGAGCTGCTCGACAAGCGCGCCGCGGGCACGCTGACCGAGCAGGAGCGCGAGCACCTCGACGCGCACCTCAAGGCCTGCGGCGTCTGCCGCTTCGAGCTGCAGGCGAAGCTCGACTTCGCCGCGCTGCCCGAGGTGGCGCTCAACG
>JAIBBQ010000094.1 GCA_019694595.1 Myxococcaceae bacterium | reverse complement strand
TGGCGGCACGGCGAGCAGCGGTGGCGGCACGGCGAGCAGCGGCGGCGGCGCGTCGAGCAGCGGCGGCGGCACGGCGAGCAGCGGCGGTGGCGCGTCGAGCAGCGGTGGCGGGACCTCGAGCAGCGGCGGTGGCAGCAGCACCACGTACATCGGGGGCGAAGGCTCGCTGCGCGGGGGCTACGGGTGCAACGCGCCGGCGGCGACCTGCTCGGCTCCGGCGGAGTACCAGGTGTCGGTGTCCTGCCACCCGTCGAGCGATGGCGGCGAGTACGCGGTCAACGGCATCTCGGGGAGCTGGTGCTACGCGTTGCCAGCGGCCTGCGGGGGCGACGCGGGCTGCGACTGCGTGACGAAGTACGGCGCCTTCAGCGACGCCGGCTTCAAGTTCCCGTGCCCTGGCAGCTACGCCTTCTGCATTCCGGGCTCGGGCGGCGCCCCGCCCAACCTCCACTGCAACCCTCCGTGAGGCTTCAGCGGGCGGCGGGGTAGCCGACCATCGCGCCGGCCTCGGGGTCCCACAGCTTGAGCTGGAAGCACGCGAGCACGTCGCGCGGCGAGAGCGTGGTGACCCCGGGGTGCTGCAGCTCGGGAATGGCCTGCATGGCCTCGGGCAGCCGGTAGAAGGGGATGGCGGCGTTCAGGTGGTGCACGTGGTGAAAGCCGATGTTGGCGGTGAGGTAGTTCATCACCGGGCCCAGCTTCATGAAGCTCGACGAGTCGAGCGCGGCGCCGGTGAAGGTCCACGTCTCGCGGGGCGCCACGGTGACGCCCGGGTAGTTGTGCTGGGCGTAGAAGAGGTACGCGCCGGCGGCGCAGGCGACGGACAGCGGCACCAGGTAGCACCACACCAGCGCGGCCGCGTGGCCGGTCGCCACGCAGGCGCCGGCGAGCGCTCCCACGAGCACCAGCGAGATCAGGCCCTGCCAGTGCTTGGCCGGCGCGCGCAGGAAGGGCCGCACGCACATGCCGACGGCGAAGACGCTGAGCACCGCGAAGGCCACGTTCAGCGGGTGGCGCGCCGCGCGGTAGAGGAAGCGCTGGAACGGCGAGAGCTCGAGGTACATGCGCGGCGTGAGCATCGGGTAGCTGCCGATGTGGCTGCCGACGAGCTGCGCGGTGTGGGCGTGGTGGTAGTTGTGCGTCTCTCGCCACACGGTGGGCGGCACCATGAGCAGCTCGCCGTAGAGGAAGAAGAGGCCCTGGGCGACGCTGGAGCCGCGCAGGAGCGCGCCGTGCTGGTAGTCGTGGAAGAGGCAGAAGCCGCGCACCAGGACGAGCCCCTGCAGCACCGCGAGGGCGAGGGTCAGCGGCCAGAACGGCGAGAGCGCGGTGGCGGTCGCCAGCGCGCCGATGAGCGCGAAGGTCGAGAGCACCGCGGCCCACGAAGCGGCGCGGCGCTCGATGGTGAAGGGCTTGCTCGCGACGAGCAGATCCTTGCCGGTGCGGGGACTGTCCATGGGCGGCCCCGTAGCGTGACCGCCGAGGTCTCGTCACGCGCAGCTTTTGCGGGTGTCGGGTTTCACCTGATTGCTGTCCCAACTTTCGCTGCACGTGGAGCGCGGGCCCGGGGTCACCCCGGCTCAACCGCTCCGGGCGCTCGCGCGCGGGGCCACACGGGGAGAGCGAGATGGCGAAGCGACTGGTGGCGGCATTGTTCGTGATGGCGGTGGCTCCGGCCTGGGCGTCGGGCTCGGTGGAAGAGGACCTGGTGGCGATGGCGGAGCGCCAGGGCGCGGCGGTGACCGGCGGCGCCGGGGACTGCGACAAGATGGGCGAGGCGCTGCTCGGCGGCGTGGACTCGGACATCGCGACGCTCAAGAAGGCCATCGCGGCCGATGCCGGCAAGTCGAAGGACGAGAAGAAGGCCGCCCAGCTCAACCTGATGGCCAAGTTCGGCCCGCGCCTCAAGGCCGCGCAGGAGAAGATGGCGCCGCTCAAGGCTTGCCGCTCCAACGCCAAGGTCCAGGCGTGGAAGAAGAAGCTCGACGACGCGACCGACCCGCGGAAGGGCTAGGCCCGCTTCCGCCGCAGGGCGGCGAGCAGGAGCAGGGGACTCACCAGGCCTCCGGCGGTGCTGCAGCCGCCGGTCGCCTTCTGGCTCTCGAGCGCGGGAGCGAGCGTGCCCAGGTCCGGGCAGCGGTCGTCTTCTCCCGCGGCGCTGCGCACGCACTGGCCGGCGCAGTGGGTGGTCTGCACGGTCCCGGCGACGCAGCGGGCGAGCGTGGTGCCGTCGAGCTCGCAAGTCCACCGCGCGAAGGTGCCCGCCGGGCAGCCGGGCGGCGTCTGCGGATCCACCGTGCCTTCGGACTTGCACGCGGCGCCGTCGGCGGTGTCCTCGCAGCCGTGGGCGCAGGTCTCGCGGGTGACCTGCCCGGCCTCGCAGCGCGCGCGCTCCAGGCCCTGCGTGGTGCAGCTCCATGCCGCGCTCAGCCCGGCCGGACAGGCGGCGGCGTTGCAGGTGGCGTCCGGCGTGCCGGCGCTGCAGCCCGTGGCGCACGGCTCGGTGTCCACCTGGCCGTCGACGCAGCGCTCGCGGCGCTGACCATCGCCGCTGCAGGTCCACGCCGCGCCCACGCCCTGCGGGCACGACGGCTTCGCCTTGCAGGTGGCCTCCGCACCGGACGGCGCCTCGCAGCCGAGCGCGCACGCTTCCTTCGTCACCTGACCGTCGACGCAGCGGCTGCGCTCGTTCGCGCCGGAGCAGGTCCACGCCGCGCCGAGGCCCGCGGGGCACGGCGGCGGCGGACTGCACACGTCGTCGGTGCCGTACGGCTTCACCTCGCAGCCGTTCGCGCAGGCCTCGGTCTGCACCTGGCCCCCGCTGCAGCGCACGCGCGCCGTCTTGGCGTCGTTGCAGTTCCACAGCGGGTAGGTGCCCGCGGGGCAGCCGCAGGTGGTGGCGGACTGCGGGTGCGCGCCGCCGGAAGGGCCGGCGCCGCAGCTCGACACGTAACCGGTGCCCTGGTTGGCCCAGTAGGTGATGGGCCCGCTGCAGGTGCCCGCGAAGGGGTCGTCGGTGCTGCCGCTGTACGGCGAGCCGGCCGAGGCGCCGATGCGCGTCTCGAAGTGCAGGTGCGGCCCGCTCGAGTTTCCCGAGCTGCCGGAGGCGCCCAGGCGGTCGCCGCAGCCCACCTGGCTGCCGTTGGCCACGATGTTGGAGCCCGCGGTGAGGTGGCCGTAGATGCTGGTGTCGCCGGTCGCGTGGAAGACGACCACGTGGTTGCCGAAGCCGCCGCCGCAGGTCGAGCCGATGCCGCCGTACGGGCAGCCGTCGGTGCGCATGATGACCTTGCCGGCCGCCGCCGCGAGCACCGTGCTGCCGAGCGACAGGCCGATGTCGGTGCCGCGGTGGCCGGCGTAGCGGTTGCCGCCGCAGCGGAAGTCCTTGCCGGCGTTGTCCACGTAGGCGCAGACCGAGACCTGGGTGTTGGAGGTCGGGAAGTAGAAGAGGTTGTCGGGACGGGCCAGGGCGCTCGACGCCGCCAGCGCCACCGCGAGGCCGAGGCGGCTCATCGCGCCACCTCGAGCCGCACCACCTCGTCGCCGCGGCTCACCAGCACCGCGCTACCCTTGGCGCCGTCGCGCACCACCACCGGCTGGGCGCCTTCGCCCAGCGGAACCACCTCGCCGCGCTCGGCGTCGAGCAGCCACAAGGTGCTCTCCTCGTACTGTGCGGCGTAGACGGCGAAGCGGCCGTCGAGCCACAGCCACTGGGCGCCGGGCACCGGCACGAAGTCGCCGAAGTCGTGCCCGGTGCGCCGCACGCCGTCGACCACCAGCCCGGCGACGCCGCCTTCCGTGGAGACGTAGACGGTGTGCCCCGTGGCGGAGACGAAGGGCGCCTGCGCGCGGCAGGGCCCTTCGACGGCCGCTGCCGCACCGTCGCTCAGCCGCAGCACCGCGGGGCAGGCGTCGAAGCCGCTCACCAGGCGGGTGAGGCCTTCGGCGCGCGCGATGCCCACGCGCTGCCCGTCGGCCGACAGGTGGGGCTCGAGCACGTGCTCCGCGAGGCGGCGCGCGTCGAGGGTGACGAGGTCGACTTCCCACAGCTCGAGCGCCGCGTTCCACACCAGGGCGGAGCGGGCGCCGGCGCGCAGCTCGGCGGTGAGGCCCGGGCGGCGGAGGTCGCGCGCACGGCCATGCCCATCGACGGCGAAGACGGCGCAGTCCTGCGCGAAGTCGTTGCGCTGCAGCGTGCGCGGACACACCGTCACCACCGCGGCCCCGTCGCGCTGGGACAGCGCGCGCACCAGCCCGGGCAGACGCACCGCCGTGCGTCGCAGCTCGCGGACCGGCGCGACGCCGGAGCGGTCGCCGCGTTCCAGCTCAACCTCGCGCAGCGTGAGCGCCTGGGCCTCGAGGGTGAACACCGGCGCCGCGGACAGCACCAACGAGAGGACGGCGAGCGTCATGGTGAAATCGTCCGCGAGGGCGTTGCGCAACCGCCCGTTGCGCAAGTGCGCAACCGTCACCCGCGCGTGTCGCCCACCCTGCGCGCGCGCGCGCCACCTGGTTCGCTTCCCTCGGTGGATCCATCCCACATGGTGTCAACGCGGTTGACGGGGGCGCTGCGGAGGCGTGCGGGTGGTCTGCGCAACGGTCGCTCCCGCGTGACACCGCGGCGGCCATTGACTAACCGCGCGCCCATGACCCTGCGCCCCTTCGCCGTGGCCGTCGTCGCCGTCGCAGCCTGCACCAAGCCCCCGGAGCCGCCGCCGGTGGCGCCGGTGGTGAAGGAGGTCAAGAAGACCTTCGACCGCCTGGAGCGCGGAGAGTTCAACCGCCGCGCCCAGCAGGCGCACCAGCCGCTCTTCTGGCGCGCCGACGACGACGGCGACCGCACGCTCTCGCCGGCCGAGCTGTCGGTGCTGTGGACCGACGTGGGCCTCTCCCGCGCCGAGCTGGTGGACGCCAAGGGCGCCTTCACCGAGCGCTTCGCGAAGGCCTACGAGCAGCTGGTCGACTGGAAGCCGTGCGCGGGCCGCGAAGGCGACGCGCTCAAGCGCTGCGAGCTCAACGTGCAGGAGCTCGACCAGGGCCGGCCGACCCTGGTGGAGACGGACCTCGGCGCCCTGACGGAGAAGGACCGGGAGGTCATCGCCCACCTGGCGAAGGCGGCGGTCTCGGTGGAGCGGCTCTACGCGCGGCAGAAGGGCACCTTCGGCCTGGCGGAGAAGGTGCCGGGCGACGACCTGCCGGCGCGCGCGGTCTTCTGGCGCAACCAGGGCCCGCGCTGCGAGGCGCCGAAGACCGACAAGGAGCCGCTGTGCGGCGCGCTGGCCGAGGCGCCCGCGGCGTCCGGTCTGTACCCGGCGGCGCTGCAGGGCACCAAGGGCTTCTGCCAGGCGCTGGAGAAGGACAAGAACGCCAAGGCGCTCACCGACCACTTCACCGTGGTGGCGCAGGACGAGAAGGGCAAGCTCGAGGCGGTGCCGTATTCCAAGGCGTGGGCCGACGACATGCAGGCCGTCGCCAGCGAGCTCGACGAGGCGGCGAAGGCGCTCGGTGACGACGAGGCGGCGTTCAAGAAGTACCTCGCCGACGCGGCCAACGCGTTCCGCACCAACGACTGGGAGACGGCGAACGTGTCCTGGGTGGCGATGGGCCCCGACAACTCGAAGTGGTTCCTGCGCGCGGCGCCCGACGAGGTCTACGAGGAGCCGTGCGGCTGGAAGGCCGGCTTCGCGCTGGTGGTGGCGCGCATCGACCCCAGCGCGGTGGAATGGCAGAAGAAGCTCTCGCCGGTGAAGCAGGACCTCGAGGCGACGCTCGCGAAGATGGCCGGCAAGCCGTACGCGGCGCGCAAGGTGGCCTTCAAGCTGCCCGACTTCATCAACATCGTGCTCAACGCGGGCGACGCGCGGCCGCCGAGCGGCGCGACCGCCGGCCAGTCGCTGCCCAACTGGGGCAAGACCGCGGAGAAGGGCGGCCGCACCATGGTGATGGCCAACCTCTACACCGACCAGGACAGCCGCGACGGGCTGCTCGCGCAGACCGCGAGCCTCTTCTGCCCGGACACGCAGAAGCTCGCGAGCGCCGACCCCGCGGTGGCGATGATGGGCGTGGTGCTGCACGAGGCGGCGCACAACCTGGGCCCGTCGCACGACTACAAGGCGAAGGGAAAGACCGACGACCAGGCCTTCGGCGGTCCGCTGGCGGCCACGCTGGAAGAGCTCAAGGCGCAGACCAGCGCGCTCTTCCTGATGGGCTACCTGGCGGACAAGAAGATCATCACCGAGGAAGAGGCGACGCGCGGCCTGGTGCGCCAGGTGGCCTGGGCCTTCGGCCACATCTCGCGCGGCATGTACACCTCCGACGGAAAGCCGAAGAACTACAGCCAGCTCGCCTCCATCCAGCTCCACGCGCTCAAGGAAGCGGGCGCGCTCACCTGGCAGAACGAAGGCAAGGCGGCCAACGGCACCGACGTGGGCTGCTTCGAGGTCGACCCCGCGAAGGCCAAGGCCGCGGTGCTGGCGCTCGAGACCAAGGTGCTCCAGGTGAAGGCGCAGGGCGACAAGGCCGGCGCGGAGAAGCTCAAGGCCGCGGCGGTCGACGCCAAGGACGAATGGGCGTCGCTGCGCGTGGCCATCACCGAGCGCTGGCTGCGCGCGCCGAAGGCGACCTTCGTCTACGCGCTGAAGCCGTGAGCGTGCGCGCGTGAGCGACGGCGGCGCAGGCGCCATCGTCGAGTCGGTCTCCGTCCTCGCCCAGTTCAAGGTGGGGCGGGCGGTGCTGTGGTTCGTCGCCGCCTACGCGGTGGTGGTGGGCCTGTCCTCGCGCGGGCGCGACTGGGAGCTCTTCGTCCTGGGTGGGGTGGTGCTGGCGCTGGTGGCGCTGGTGGCCGGCTTCCTCGCCGAGCGGAAGAAGCGCGCCGAGCGGGCCTCGCTGCGGGCGGCGCTGCTCCTGTGGCTCTTCATCTGCGCGTCGGTGGTGGCGGGCGCCTTCCTGCTCTTCCGCCGGAAGGAAGCGCTGCCCCCGCCGCCCAGCGAGGCCGACGTCGACGGCGCGGCGGAGGCGGGCTGAGTGGACGCCCGGGTGAAGACGTGGGCCGTGTCCGGGGGCAAGGCGCTCGCCGCGCAGGTGCCGCGGCTGGTGCTGGGGGCCTTCGGCGGCTCGCTCACCGGGGCGCTGGGCTTCGGTGCGGTGGGCGCCGCGGCGGCCTTCGGCGCGCACTGGTGGTGGTCGCGCCAGAGCGAGGTGCCGGCGTGGCTCCTGCTCAGCCTCTGGCTCTGCCCGGTGGTGCTGGGCGCCGCGGGCTTCTACGTGGGCGCGGTGCGCGGGCTCCTGCGCGCGCTGGCCAGGGCGCTCGTCGAAGGCCAGCTCGTCGGCCACCTCTACGCGCTGGTGAAGCCGGCGGTGGCGAGCGCGCTGCGCACGGTGCGCGGCGGCCAGGCGGTCTCCGCTTCCGACGTGGCCGCGGCGGTGAGCCGGGCGATGGAGCTCGTCCCGGCGGAGGTCGGCGAGCCGACCGGGCTGGGCGACCGGGTGGCCGGCTTCCTCGCCGCGCGCTCCCGGAGGCTCCTGGTGGTGGTGCTCGCGCAGCACGTCGCGCGCGCCAGGGACGGCGCCGAGGCGGTGCGCTCGCTGGAGACGTTCGGGCTCCAACGGCTGCAGCTGGTGCTGCTCTCGAGCCTGGCGGACCTCTTCTCGGCGAAGCTCACCGTGGTGATGGCGCTCGCCTTCCTCGCCTGCGTCGCGCCGCAGGTGGTCTACGTGCTGACGCGGTGATGGTCCTTTCCCGGAGAGCGTTGATGGCGGGGGCGCTGGGCGCAGTGGCGGGCTCAGGCTCCCCCATGGTGCTGGTCCACGGCGCGTGGCACGGCGGCTGGGCGTGGGGCCGCTGCGCGAAGGCGCTCGAGGCGCTGGGCCACCCGGTGCGCGCCCCGACGCTGCCCGGCCTGGCGGAGCGCAAGGGCGAGCGCGCCCAGGACATCTCGCTCGCCACCCACGTGGACGCGGTGGTGGCGGCGCTCGACGGGCTCACCGGCGCGGTGCTGGTGGGCCACAGCTACGCGGGGCTGGTCATCACCGGCGCGGCGGCGAAGGCGGCGCCCTCGCTGCGCGCGCTCGTCTACCTCGACGCCTTCGTCCCCGAGCCGCACCAGTGCTTCTTCGACCTGATGAAGGCCGAGTACTCGAAGCACTGGCGGGAGCGGGCCGCGAAGGACGGGGGCGGCCTGGTGGTGCCGCCGATGCTGAGCGCCAAGGCGATGGGCGTGAGCGACCCCAAGGACCAGGCGTGGGTCGACCGGCAGCTGACGCCGCAGCCCTTGCGGACGCTGGAAGACCCGCTGGAGTTCGACCCCCGCGCACTCGACGGGCTGGTGCGCCGCTACGTGCGCTGCGCGCAGTACCCGGGCTTCGGGCCCACCGCGAAGCGGGTGGCGAGCCTCGGCTGGAAGGTCGACCAGCTCGACGCCGGCCACGACGCGATGGTGACGGTGCCCGACGCGCTGGCGGCGCTGCTCCACGGCGTGTGAGCCCCTCGCCGGCCGGGCGAATCCTCTGCCGGCGGGTCCGCCTCTCCTCCTACAGTCGAGGCCTCGCGGGGGAGGCTGGCTTGAGAAGGATTCGCGCGGGCGACGAGGCATGAGCCAGCCGTGGCTCACCGTGGCGCTCCTCGTGGTGGGGCCCGCGCTGGTGGCGGTGGTCGCGCTGGTGCGCGGCCGCCTGGGCCTCGCGCTCGCGCTCGCAGGCCTCGCGCTGCCGGCCTTCGCGGAGCCAGCGGTGGTGCGTGCGCTGGCCGCCATCTGCGCGGCGCTGTGGCTGATGCGCGCCATCGACCTGGTGCGCGACGCGCGCCTCGCCTCGGCGCCCGCGCCGCGCCGGCTGTGGCACGTCTTCTCGCCGGTCGACACCCGCCTGCTGCGGCCCGCGCCGCCGCGGTGGGACCTCGAGCTCCTGGGCCGTGTCGCGGTGTGGTCGGCGGTCGCCGCCGGGGGCGCCTGGCTCGCGCTGCGCGGAGGCGCGTGGCGCTGGGCGGGCGGGGTGGCGCTCACCTACGGCTTCGTGGAAGCGCTGTGGGCGCTGCTCGGCGCGGGCTACGCGCGGGCGGGCCTCCACACGCCGCGGCTCCACGAGCTGCCGCTGGCCTCGAGCTCCATCCAGGAACTCTGGGGCCTGCGCTGGTCCCAGGTGGTGCGCCAGTGGATGCACATGAACGTGGTGCGGGTCTGGGCCCGGAAGCACTCGCTGCGCACGGGGCTGTTGCTCGCCTTCGCCGCCAGCGGCCTGGGCCACGCCTACCTGGTGACGGTGGCCATCGGCCCGTCGCTCGCGGCGCCGATGTTCGCCTTCTTCGTGGTGCAGGGCTTCGCGGTGCTGCTGGAGGAACGGCTCCACGTCCGGCACTGGCCGCGGCCGCTGCGGCACGTCTGGGTGCTGGCGGTGATGCTGGGCGCCTCGCCGCTGTTCGTCGAGGCCACCCTGGAATGTCTCGGGCTCTGAGGCCAGCAGGCGCGTCAGCTGGCGTCGGGCGCCGCCTCGACGAGCCGCAGCCCGAAGCGCGCGGCCTCGGGGCTCACCGCGTGGTGCAGCGTTCCCCGCACCCGCACCCACCCCACGAAGCCGGAGCGCGCGCTGCCCACGTGGGCGGCCGATTCCAGCGACGCGAAGTTGACGATGCTCACCGCGGACAGGAGCCCGCGCTTGCCGCCTTCGACCCAGAGGTCGAGCGCCTTGCGCTTGGCGATGGCGTGCAGGTGCAGCCCGCGGTAGCCGCGCAGCGTGGTGGCCCAGCGGACGTAGCCCCACGACGGGTCGAACTCGAGCGAGAGCGGCCCGGCGAGGTGGGCGCGCCGCTCGGTGAGCCACAGGTGGCAGGCGATGGTGCCCTGCACGGTCGCCACGTAGCAGCGCTCACCGCGCGCGAGCGCCTCGTCGACCTGCGCGGGGCTCATGCCGAAGGCCTCGTCGCGCGCGGCGGCCCGCAGCTCGTCGGGCTGGCCGAAGCGGCACTCCACGCCCTGCGGTGCGCTCACGTCCCGCGCGCTCGAAGGCGTGAGCGCGAGCACCTGGTACAGCTCCGCCCCCAGCGCCCGGTGCGCGCCGCGGTAGCCGTAGTGGGCGGCGAGCTGCAGCGGGGTGCGGTGCTGCAGGCTCTGCAGCAGGAAGCTCAGGTTCACGCGCCGGCCTCGGCTTCGAGCCGCGCGATGAAGGCCACCAGCTCGTGCTCCTGCACGTCGGGCGCCTGGGGGCCGAGCATCACGTCGTTGGCCGGGTCCCACCAGCGGTTGCCTTCCACCACCCGGGGGCCCTGCGGCGTGAGGCCGATGTCCCAGCCCACGGTGCGCAGGGGCGCGAAGGCCTCGGCGAAGCGCCTCGCCACGTCGAGCAGCGCGGGCCAGTCGGGGAGCACGGCGCCGGCGAAGACCTTCCCGGTGGTGGGGTGCGCTTCCACCGCGCGCATGCCGATGCCGTCGGGCGACGGGCGCTTCGCGGGCCCGAGCATGCCGTCGCGCAGGCGCAGGTTGGCGAGGAGGTTGCCGGTCTCGCCCTGCTTGAAGTTGTCCACCACGCCGTCGGTGGCCGCGACCTTCCATTCCGCGTAGCCGACCAGGGCGCCACCGGAGCGCGGCAGCAGGGTCGCCGCCCGCACGGTGGACAGCGCGCGCACGCCGGTGAGGGCGAAGACCTCGGGGTGGTTCTCCAGCCGTTCCTGCACCAGGAAGCGCTCGTACTTGGGGTGCACGCTCAGGTGGTCGAAGAGCTCGGCGGCGCTCTTGAGCGCGCCCTGTGAGTCCTCGAAGCGCTCGTCGCGGCGGGCCCAGCGCTCGACCGCCTCGCCGTAGACGCCGAGCGCGGGCTTGGTGATGAAGGTCGAAGGCAGCGTGGCGGCGGTGCGGGCGACGAAGTCGGCGCGGGAGACCGACAGCGGCCCGGGCGCGCCGCGGCCCACCACCGCGTGCGTCTTCGGCACCGGCAGGCCCAGGCCTTCGGCCTTCTCCGCGAAGACGGCCTTGTCCTCGGTGAGCGCGACGAGCTCGATGGGGTTGAGCCGGTCCTGGAGCGCCATCAGCCGGTGCTTGGGCAGACAGGCTCCGAGCACCCGCGGGCTGAGCCCAGGGTCGCCCAGGCCCAGCTGCAGCGCCTCCACCGGGCGGAAGCCCAGCGTGAGCGCGCGCTCGGCGACGGCCCTGGCCACCGCGAGGCGGCTCGCTCCGTGGCGGGCAGCGGCCGCCTTCCACAGCCGCTCGACCCGCGCGAGGCGGGCCAGGGTGCCGGACAGGGTCATGTCGGCAGCGCGCGCACGTGCACCTGCGGAGCACGCCGTTCGACCCTGGCTTCGATGACCTTGCCCAGCCGCAGGAGCAGGTGCTCTTCCCACGGCCGGCCGAGGAGGTGGACGCTCGTCGGCAGTCCACGGGCGTCGAAGCCCGACGGCAGCGCGAGCGCGGGGAAGCCGGTCAAGTTCCCCACGCGGATGAAGCGCATCAGCGCGTCGACCACCGGCAGGTTCGACTCGCCTTCGGGGAGCGCGTGCTCGGGAATCGGCGGGGCCACGCAGGCGGTGGTGGGCGAGACGATGGCGTCGACGCCCGCGAAGGTGGCCAGGAGCTCGCGGGTCAGCTGGTGGCGGTGCCGCATGGCGTGCACCAGGTCGGTGGAACGGAAGTGCCGGCCGATGGCGAGGTTGGTGCGGGAATCCAGCCCGAGGCGCTTGCCGCCGCCGCCCTGGGTGTGGGGCAGCATGGCGGTCGCCATCTCCGAGAGGATGATGATGGCGTGGCTCCACAGCACGGTGTTGAGGTCGGGCGGCGGCACGTCCTTCACCACCGCGCCCGCGTCGGTGAGCGCGCGCAGCGCCGCCTTGGCGTTCTTGACCACGTCGGGCTCCGCGTCCTCGAAGGCCGGCCAGCAGACGCCGAGCGTGAGCCCGCGGAGGTCGCCGTTGCCGAGCTCGCGCAGGTGCGGCGCCGGCTGTCGCCAGGTGGCGGGGTCCGCCTCGTCGCGGCCGGCGATGGCCGCGTAGGTGGCGGCGACGTCGCTCACCGTGAGCCCCAGCGGGCCCACGTGGCCCGGGTTCCAGCACAGCGGCGGCACGCCGGCCTCGCTGATGCGGCCCCAGGTGGCCTTGAGGCCCACCACGCCGCAGAGCGCCGCGGGGATGCGCACCGAGCCGCCGCCGTCGGCGCCGATGGAGATGGGGCACAGGCCCGCGGCGACCGCCGCGGCCGAGGCGCTGGAAGAGCCGCCGGTGATGCGCGAAGGGTCGAAGGGGTTGCGGCAGGCCCCGTGGTGCGGGTTGAGCCCGATGGGGTTGATGCCGATCTCGTTCATGTTCCCCTTGCCGAGGATGACCGCGCCTGCGCGCTTGAGCCGCGCGGCGACGGTGGAGTCCGCGGTCGCCACCTGGGTGAGGAAGCTGGTGCCCAGGGTGGTGGGGAAGCCTTCGAGGTCGAGCTCGTCCTTGAGCAGCACCGGCACGCCTTCGAGCACCGAGCGCGCGGTGCCCGCGCGCAGCCGCCGCGCCGAGTCCTCGGCCGCCGCGACCACCTGCGCCTCGTCGCGGGCGATGAAGAGGCCCAGGGGGCGGGCGCCGCTCTCCATGCGCTCGAGGTGGGCGTGGAGCGTGCGCACCACGTGGACCGGGTCGACGCTGCCGCCGCGGTAGGCGTCGTGGAAGGCGGCCACCGTCTCCAGCCCCGGCGCGGGCGCGAGCGCCTGGGCGGCGAGCGCTTCGGGGCTTTCCGGCGCGGGCCCGGGCTCGCGAGGCTCGAGCGGCAGCTGCACCGGGGAGCCGTGGGTGGGGGTCGCGCGGAAGTCCTCGAAGCCCGAGTCCTTGAGAATCTTGGTCAGGAGTGCAGGTCCCACACCGGGCGTCTCCAGGGCCGCCACGAAGGCCCGAAGCGGGGCCCCGGACATGGCCGGCACGCTGACCGGGCGCCGAAAGTATCCAGTCATGTCGGTACCCTACAGAAGCTGAAGCCCTGGTGGATGAATACCGACCTGAGGCCTGCGGTCGGTAGGGCATGACCACTTCACTCCTGAAGCTCAGCGTGGCTGCAGTCCTGGCGGTCTCCTCGATGGCGATGGCGGACGAGTGGCGCCGTGAACCGTGCGACGACCACGGCGGCCGTCACGAGCAGGGCTACCAGAACACCGGCTGGCACAACGGCAACTGGCAGAACCAGCCGCCCCCCGGTCAGCCCGGCGGCCGCTACGAGCAGCGCCCCACGCAGCGCTGGGTGCAGGGCGCGTGGACCCAGGTCTGGGTCGAAGGCCAGTGCTTCGAGCAGCGCGGCCACCACCACAAGTTCAAGCCTCAGTTCTGCACCGCGGGCCACTACGACAACCGGTGGACGCCCGCCCACTACGAAACGGTCAACGAATGGGTCTGGGTGCCCTTCGTGTCGGCGACCCCGGTTGCTCCGGTCGTCTACGCGCCCCCGCCTCCCGCGGGCACCCACTTCGGTCTCTCCGCGTCGCCTGCCGGGGTGTCGTTCACCATCGGCGCGCGTCGCTGAAGAGACCACGTCGCAAGCGGCGCACCCTGGAGGGTCGTTCGTGGCGGGTGCGTCGTGCTTCACCTGAGGGCTCCGGAAGGCGCTGGTCGCCTTTCGGGGCCCGAAGTCTTTTTCGGGGTGCCGTCGCCGCTCGCCATTTGACTCCGTGCGTCATAGGGTCGTGGGTCTCGGCGCATGACCCAGTCCATCGGCCTCGACCACGGAGTTCCGGAGCACGACGCGTGTGGCGTGGGCTTCGTCGCCAACCTGCGGGGCGGCGCCGACCACGCGCTGGTGGAAGACGCGCTCACGGTGCTCCAGCGGCTCTCGCACCGCGCGGCGACCGGCGCGGACAGCGAGACGGGCGACGGCGCGGGCATCCTGGTGCAGCTGCCGCACCTGTTCCTGCAGCGCGAGGCGAAGGCGCTGGGGTTCGAGCTGCCGCGGCCGGGGCGCTACGGCGTGGGCATGGTGTTCTTGCCCGCCGACCCCGACGCCCGCGCGGCGTGCGAGGCGGTGCTGGCGGAAGCCATCGCCGACGAAGGCCAGCGGCTGCTCGGCATGCGCGACGTGCCGGTCGACGTGGCGCACACCGGGCCCACCGCGCGCGCGGTGCTGCCGGTGATTCGCCAGGTCTTCGTGGGGGCGCGCCGGGTGGCGCCCACCGCGTTCGAGCGCACCCTGTTCGTCATTCGCAAGCTCGCGGAGAACCGGGTGCGGGAGCGCCGGCTCGACCCCGACGGCCGCTTCCACGTGGCGAGCCTCTCGTCGAAGACGCTCGTCTACAAGGGGCTGCTCCTGCCGCGGCAGCTGCCCCGCTTCTACCCGGACCTGAGCGCCGTCGACTTCACCAGCGCGCTCGCGGTGGTGCACTCGCGCTTCTCGACCAACACCTTTCCCACCTGGGACCTGGCGCAGCCCATGCGCTTCATCGCCCACAACGGCGAAATCAACACCGTGCGCGGCAACCGCAACTGGATGCTGTCTCGCCGCGCGCAGCTGCAGTCGGCGAAGTTCGGCGACCTGCGGCGGCTCGACCCCATCATCGTGCCCGGCAAGAGCGACTCGGCGCAGTTCGACAACATGGTCGAGCTGCTCACGCTCGGCGGCCGCAGCCTGCCGCACGCGATGATGATGATGATTCCCGAGGCGTGGGCGGAAGACCGGGCGATGGACGACGCCCGCCGCGCCTTCTACGAGTACAGCGGCTCGCTGATGGAGCCGTGGGACGGGCCCGCTGCCATCGTCTTCACCGACGGCGCGCTGGTGGGTGCCACGCTCGACCGCAACGGCCTGCGCCCCGCGCGCTACGCGGTGACCGACGACGACCGGGTGGTGCTGGCGTCGGAGACCGGGGTGCTCGACCTGCCGCCGGAGCGCGTGGTGCGCCACGGGCGGCTGCAGCCGGGCCGCATGTTCCTGGTGGACACCGTCGAAGGCCGCATCGTCGAGGACGACGAGGTGAAGCGCGACATCTCGGGCCGCTGGCCGTACCGGCGCTGGCTCGAGGACAACGTGATGGACTTCGAGTCGCTCCCCGGGGCGCTGCCGCCGCCGCCGCCGGTGGGTGAGAGCCGGGCCCGGCTGCTGCGCGCCTTCGGGTACACCGACGAGGACCTGGAGCTGGTGCTGCAGCCCATGGCCGACACCGGCAAGGAACCGACCGGCTCGATGGGCACCGACACGCCGCTGGCGGTGATGAGCGACCGCGCGCCGTCGCTCTTCGACTACTTCCACCAGCTCTTCGCCCAGGTGACCAACCCGGCCATCGACCCGTACCGGGAAGCGCTGGTGATGTCGCTCGCCACCGCCATCGGCCCCGACGGCAACACCTTCGAGGAGACGCCGGAGCAGTGCCACCGCCTGTCGCTCCCCGGGCCCATTCTCACCAACGGCCAGGTGGCGCGGCTGCGCACGCTGGACGAAGGCGGCCTCTTCCAGACCCGCACGCTGTCGATGCACGTTCGCCCCGGCGAGAGCCTCTCCGCGGCGGTCGACCGGCTGACGCGCCAGGCGGTGGAGGCGGTCGACGACGGCTGCGGCCTGCTCATCCTGTCGGACCGCGGCGTCGACGCCTCGACGGTGCCCATGCCCGCGCTGCTCGGGCTGTCGGCGGTGCACCAGCGGCTGGTGCGCGACGGCATTCGCCGGCACACCGGTCTGCTGGTGGAGACGGCGGAGGCGCGCGAGGTCCACCACGTGGCGCTGCTCATCGGCTTCGGCGCCGCGGCGGTGAACCCCTGGCTGGCCATGGACTGCGTCTCGGGCGGCGAGGCCGCGCAGGCGAACCTGGTGCACGCCTGCGAAGACGGGCTGCGCAAGGTGATGAGCAAGATGGGCATCTCGTCGGTGCAGTCGTACCGCGGGGCGCAGATCTTCGAGGCGGTGGGGCTGTCGCCTGCGCTGGTGCAGGCGCACTTCGGCGACGTGCCGTCGCCGCTGGCGGGCGTCGGCCTCGCCGAGCTCGAGCGCGAGGCGCGCGAGCGGCACGCGCGGGGCTTCGCCACCGACGACGTCGAGGTGCCGGTGACCGGCGGCTACTACCAGTGGCGCCGGCGCGGCGAGCACCACGTGTGGAACCCGGCGACGCTGGCGGCGCTGCAGGCGGCGGTGAAGAGCGACGACCGCGAGGCCTTCGCCCGCTACGAGGCGCTCGCCGACCAGGACACGGTCGCGCTGCGGCAGCTCTTGCGCTTCGCTCCGGCCCGGCCCGCGGTGCCGCTGGAAGACGTCGAGAGCGCGGCGGTCATCGCGCGCCGCTTCTGCACCGGGGCGATGAGCTTCGGGTCCATCAGCGCCGAGGCGCACGAGACGCTCGCCATCGCCATGAACCGGCTGGGCGGCAAGTCGAACAGCGGCGAGGGCGGAGAAGAGCCGCGCCGCGCGGTGGCGGACGCCAACGGCGACCTGCGCCGCAGCGCCATCAAGCAGGTGGCGTCGGGCCGCTTCGGCGTCACCACCGAGTACCTGGTGAGCGCCGACGAGCTGCAGATCAAGGTCGCCCAGGGCGCCAAGCCGGGTGAAGGCGGCCAGCTGCCGGGCAACAAGGTCGACGCGCGCATCGCCAAGGTGCGCTGGTCGACGCCGGGGGTGACGCTCATCTCCCCGCCGCCGCACCACGACATCTATTCCATCGAGGACCTCTCGCAGCTCATCTACGACCTGCAGTGCGTGGCGCCGGCGGCGCGCATCAGCGTCAAGCTGGTGAGCGAGGTGGGCGTGGGCACGGTCGCCGCGGGCGTGGCCAAGGCGGGGGCGGGCGGGGTGGTGGTGGCGGGCTACGAAGGCGGCACCGGCGCGGCGCCGCTGTCGTCCATCAAGCGCGCCGGGCTGCCGTGGGAACTCGGCCTCGCCGAGGCGCAGCAGGTGCTGGTGAAGAACCGCCTGCGCGACCGGGTGCGGCTGCAGGTCGACGGCGGGCTGCGCACCTCGCGCGACGTGGTGGTGGCGGCGTTGCTCGGCGCGGAGGAGTTCGGCTGCGCCACCGCGCCGCTGGTGGCCACCGGCTGCGTGATGCTGCGCAAGTGCCACCTCAACACCTGCTCGGTGGGCATCGCCACCCAGGACCCGGTGCTGCGCGCGCGCTTCGCGGGCACGCCGGAACACGTGGTGCGCTTCTTCATGCACCTCGCGGAAGGCGTGCGGCGGCACCTCGCGGCGCTCGGCGTGCGCACGCTCGACGAGGCGGTCGGCCAGGTGGAATGGCTGGCCCAGCGCACCGACGTGGCCCACTGGAAGGCGAAGGCGCTCGAGCTCTCGCCGGTGCTGCAGCGGCCCGACGGCGCGCGGCGCTGCGCTTCGGTGCAGCGCAAGGACACCAGCGCCCACTTCGACGACGAGCTCGTGGGAAAGCTCACGGGCGAGAAGCTCGAGCTCAAGCTGCCGGTGCGCAACGTGCACCGCGCGGTGGGCACCAAGCTGTCGGGCGAAGTGGCGCGGCGCTTCGGCGGCGCGGGGCTGCCCGACGGCACGGTGCGCCTCGAGCTGTCGGGTTCCGCCGGGCAGTCGTTCGGCGCCTTCCTCGCCAAGGGGCTGACGCTGGTGCTGGAAGGCGACGCCAACGACGCGGTGGGCAAGGGCCTGTCGGGCGGGCGCATCGTGGTGCGGCCGCCGAAGGCCGCGCGCTTCAAGCCGGAAGAGAACGTCATCCTCGGGAACGTGGCGCTCTACGGCGCGACCCGCGGCGAGCTGTACGTGTCGGGCCGGGCGGGCGAGCGCTTCGCGGTGCGCAACAGCGGCGCCACCGCGGTGGTGGAAGGCGTGGGCGACCACGGCTGCGAGTACATGACGGGCGGGGTGGTGGTGGTGCTGGGGCCGACCGGGCGCAACTTCGCCGCGGGCATGAGCGGCGGCGAGGCGTTCGTGCTCGACGCCGACGGCGCCTTCCGCGAGCGCTGCAACCCGGAGATGGTGGTGCTGAGCTCGCCGATGCAGGACGCGCTGGAGAAGATCCGCTCGCTGGTGGCGGAGCACGTGCGGCTCACCCAGAGCCCGCTGGGCAAGCGCCTGCTCGACGGCTGGGGCCGCTCGAGTCACCGCTTCGTGCAGGTGACGCCGCTCGACGTGAAGCGGCTGCGCGACGCCGAGGCGCTCAAGCTGGTGGGGACCTGATGGGCTCGCCGACCGCGTTCCTCGAGGTGCCCCGCGACGGCGGCCACCGCCGGCCGGTGGAAGAGCGGCTCAACGACCTGGGCGAGGTGGTGGTGCCCGAGGGCGAGGCGGCCACCGCGGCGCAGGCTTCGCGCTGCATGGGCTGCGGCGTGCCGTTCTGCACCCAGGGCTGCCCGCTGGGGAACCCGATTCCCGACTTCAACGCCCACATCGCGGCGGGCCGCTGGAAGGAAGCGTTCCTCGCGCTGTCGAGCACCAACCCGTTTCCCGAGTTCACCGGCCGCATCTGCCCGGCGCCCTGCGAGGCGGCCTGCACGCTCGCGGTGAACCAGGACGCGGTGGCCATCGAGCACGTGGAGCACGAGCTCGCGGAGGCGGCGTGGGCGCACGGCTGGGTGAAGCCCCGGCCGCCGAAGCAGCGCACCGGCAAGACGGTGGCGGTGGTGGGGTCGGGCCCCGCGGGGCTCGCCGCCGCGGTGCAGCTCAACCGCGCGGGCCACACGGTGACGGTGTTCGAGCGCGACGAGCAGCCCGGCGGGCTGCTGCGCTACGGCATCCCCGACTTCAAGCTCGACAAGCGGGTCATCACCCGGCGCGTCGAGGTGCTTCAGGCCGAGGGCATCGGCTTCCGGCTGGGCACCGCGGTCACCGACTTCGGCAGGCTGAAGGCCGAGCACGACGCGGTGCTCCTGGCGGTGGGCGCGCGCCGCCCACGCGAGCTCGACGTGCCGGGCCGCGAGCTGCACGGCGTGGTGCAGGCCATGGACTACCTGGACCGGCAGAACCGCGCCGCGCCCCAGGTGCTCACCGAGGCGGCGGGCAAGCGGGTGGTCATCCTCGGCGGGGGCGACACCGGGAGCGACTGTCTGGGCACGGCGCTGCGCCAGGGGGCGCGCGAGGTGCTGCAGGTGGAGCTCTTGCCGTCGCCGCCCACCGCCCGCGCTGCCGGCAACCCCTGGCCGCAGTGGCCGCTGGTGTTCCGGGTGAGCTCCAGCCAGGAAGAAGGCGGCCGGCGCGAGTTCGCGCGGCGCACCGTGCGGCTCGAGGGGCGCGACGGGCGGCTCACCGGGCTGGTGTGGGGGCAGACCGGACCGTCGCTCGAGGTGGTGCCGGGCACCGAGCAGCTCGAGTACGCGGACCTGCTGGTGCTCGCCCTGGGCTTCGTGGGGCCCGAGACCGAGGTGCTCACCGCGCAGCTGGGGCTCGCGCTCGATGCGCGTGGCAACGTGAAGGTCGACCCCAGGACCTTCGCCACCTCGGCGCCGGGCGTCTTCTGCGCGGGCGACGCGATGCGCGGGGCGAGCCTGGTGGTGTGGGCGCTGTCCGACGGCCGGGAAGCGGCCCGCGGCGTCGATGCGTTCCTGCGCGGCGCGCCGTCGGCGCTGCCCACGCGCGGGGTGGACAAGCCGTTCGGCGGGCGGTGAGCCCTGGCCGGCCCTGATCTGCCGGCGCGCTCTCCTTCGGCGCCGGGCGGGCGAGTGCGCTAGCCTCCCGGACGCGGATGTCGGCTCCTCACCACGTGCTCGTGCTCCCCGAAGGCGCCCCCACGCGCGCGCGCTTGCTCGCGGCGCTGGGGCCGGAGCACGTGGCGGCGAAGTCGTTCGCCGACGCCGAGGCGGTGCTCATCGACTGCACGGTGCCCGGCGGCCTGGAAGCCTGGGCGGGGCTGCAGTCGCAGGTGAGCGGGCTGGGGGCGGTGCTGGTGGCGGACGCTTCCGCGGTCGAGCTGTGGCGCACCAACGCGTCCGAGGTGCTGACCCCCGAGGCCATCGAGCGCGAGCTCGCGTACCGGGTGCGGCGCGCGCGCGGGTTCGGCGCCCTGCACCGGGAAGCGGCGGTGCGGCAGCGCGACCTGCAGGTGCTGCTCGAGCTGACGGTGAAGTACGCCGAGGCGCAGGACGTGGAACAGCTGCTCCACGAGATGACCGCCCGGCTCGCCCGGGAGCTGGACATCGACCGGGCGGCGCTGATCCAGGTCGACGAGGCGCTGCGCGAAGGCGTCATCGTGGCGGCGAGCGACGACGCGGCGGTGAACGACCTCCACATCGACCTCGCGCAGTACCCCGAGGTGAAGGAAGCGGTGCGCACCGGCAAGCCGGTCATCGTGGAAGACGCGCCGAGCCACCCGCTCTTCGAAGGGGTGAAGGAGAAGGTCGCGGCCCGCGGCATCCAGAACCTGGCGGCGCTGCCGCTGGCGGTGAAGGGCCGGGTGCTCGGCGTGCTGCTGCTGCGGCGCAGCCCGGGCCGGGCGCCCTTCACCCTGCGCGAGGTCGAGTTCCTGGCCACCGCGGCGAGCGCCACCGCGGTCGCGCTGCGCAACGTGCAGCGGTTCGAGTCGATCCTCGGGCAGACCGAGCGCGAGAAGGAAGCGCGCCTGGCGGCCGAGCAGCGGGCGAGCCGCCTCAAGCGCTTCGAGGCGTACTTCGAGCACCTGTCCGACGGGGTGGCGATTCTCGACGACAAGGCGTGCGTGCTGTCGCTCAACCCCGCGGGCCGCAAGCTGCTCGACCTGGCGGCGGGCGAGGCGAAGGGCCGGCACGTCAACGCGCTCACCAACCCGACCGACGACGGGGTGCTGCTCGAGGTGCTGACCTCGGTGGCCAAGGGCGAGGTGCGCACCGACGTCGACCTGCCGGCGCGCACCATCGCCGGGCGCAAGTTGACGCTGAGCCTGAGCGCGGCGCCGCTCCAGGGCGAAGGCGCGGTGGCGATCCTCACCCTGCGCGACGTGACGCGCGCGCGGCAGCTCGCCGAGGAACTGCGGCAGACCAAGGAATTCCTGGAGCGGCTGATCGACTCGTCGGTCGACGCGATCATCGCCGCCGACATGCGGGGCCGCATCATCCTCTTCAACAAGGCGGCGGAGGCGATCTCCAACTACACCCAGGCGGAAGCGCTGGAGTCGCTCGACGTGAAGAAGCTGTACCCCGCCGGCGTGGCGAAGGACGTGATGCTGCGGCTGCGCAGCGACGACCACGGCGGCAAGGGCCGGCTCACCAGCTGCCGCCAGGAGATCGTCACCCGGCAGGGCGAGCGGGTGCCGGTGAACATGACGGCGGCCATCGTCTACGAAGGCAACCGCGAGACGGCGACGGTGGGCATCTTCAGCGACCTGCGCGAGAAGCTGCAGCTCGAGCGCAAGCTGTCCGACGTCGAGACGCGCCTCGAGGAGAGCGAGAAGAACGCGGTGCTGGTGGCGCTCGCGGGCACCGCGGCGCACGAGCTCAACCAGCCGCTCACGTCCGTCATGGGCTACGCGGAGCTGCTCAAGCGCAAGCTCAAGGAAGGCGACCCGTCGTTCCGCCCGGTGGACATCATTCACCGCGAGGCCGAGCGCATGGCGGAGATCGTCCGCAAGATCGGCAAGATCACCCGCTACGAGACGACGCCCTACGTGGGCGGCAAGCAGATCATCAACCTCGACCAGGCCAGCCATGACGACTGACAGCTCTGCCCGCCCCTTCCTGGTGACCGGCCCGGCGGCCGACGCCTTCCAGGCGTTCTTCGACATGATCGACGCGCCGGCGGCGCTGTGCGACCCGCAGCTCGCGGTGCTCACCGCCAACCCGGCCTTCGAGATCCTCTGCGGCTCCAAGCAGCTCGAAGGGCAGCGGCTGCACGACCTGCTCGACCAGTGCCCGGCGGAAGCGCCCGACGAGGCGCGCAGCGAAGAAGTCGAGGTGGTGTGCAAGACGGGGCAGACGGTGTCGCTCACCTTCAGCCGCCGGGGGCAGACGGTGGCGGTGGTGGCGCGGCGGCTCAACCCCACGCTCGACTCGCTCGCCGCGGCGGGGCGCGCGCTCATCGAGCAGGCGCGGGTGGAATCGGCGCTGCTCGAGCTCGGCCGCCAGGTGGCGGGCGCGACCAGCGAAGAAGAACTGGTGGCCACGGTGGCGCGCGGGGTGAAGGGCCTGTTCCCCGGCCGCACCTTCTGCGTGCGCATCACCGACCCGCGCACGGTGGCGCTCACCTCGCTGTACGCCGAAGGGCGGCTGCGCGACGGCAGCCGCGACGTGCTGTGGCTCAAGCAGTCGGCGGTCGACAAGACGCACCTCGAGGTGCGCTCGCTGCCCGCCGAGCGGGTCAAGGTGGCGACCGGCGAGGTGCCGCTGGTGTTCCAGGGCAGCGTGCGGGGCATCTGCGCGCCGCTGGCGGCGTCGGGCCAGCTCTTCGGGGTCATCAACGTCGAGTACCCGCCCGGGCTCACCGCCGACCTGCTGAGCGACGAGCGGGTGCTCATTCAGCTGGCGAACCAGGTCTCGGTCGCGGTGCGGAACGCCAAGCTCATCGACGAGCTGACCTTCGTGCGCAAGTACCTCGAGGAGCTGCTCGAGCACGCCAACGCGCTCATCCTGGTGGTGAACCGCGACCGCAAGGTGGTGGTGTTCAACCGCGCGCTGTCGAACCTGACCGGGCTCACCAAGCAAGAGGTGCTGGGCAAGGACCTGCTCGAATTCCTGCCCGACTCCGAGCGGCTCAAGGTGACCCGGGTGGTCTCGGCGTCGCTGCGGGGCGAGCAGGTGTCGGGCTTCGAGACCCAGGTGGTGGCCCGCGCCGGCGGCGAGGTGCGGGTGGCCTTCGCGTCGAGCGCGACGTTCACCCAGCAAGGGGAAATCGAAGGCGTCATCGCCATCGGCCAGGACCTCACCCGCATGCGCGAGCTCGAGCGGCGGGTGGTGCAGGCCGAGAAGCTGGCGTCGCTGGGGCAGCTCGCGGCGAGCGTGGTGCACGAGATCAACAACCCGATGACCGCGGTGAGCACCTACGCCGACGCGCTGCTCAAGCGTTCGCTGATGAACCCGGGTGCGGATCAGGGCGACGTCGAGAAGTTCCGCCGCATCAACGAGCACGCCGAGCGGGTGCTGCGCTTCACGCGCGACCTGGTGAGCTACGCGCGGCCGGCGTCGGACCGGGCGGAGCTGACCGACCTCAACCAGACGGTGGAGCGGGGCCTGGGCTTCTGCGAGCACGTGGTCACCAAGCACCACGTGACGCTGGAACGGCAGCTGGGGCCGGTGCCGCAGTTCCTCGCGGTGCGGCAGAACATCATCCAGGTGCTGGTGAACCTGGTGACCAACGCGGCGCACGCCTCGACCGACGGGGGCCGGGTGGTGGTCTCGACCCGCGTCGACGGCGACCGGGCGCTGCTGCAGGTCTCGGACAACGGTTCCGGCATGCCGCCCGACGTGCTGGCGCGCATCTTCGAGCCGTTCTTCACCACCAAGCCCGACGGCAAGGGCACCGGGCTCGGCCTGTCGATCGTCCAGGGCATCGTGGAGCGCCACGGCGGCACCATCGGCGTGGAGAGCGCGGTGGGCCGCGGCACGGTGTTCAGCGTGCGGCTGCCGCTGGTCACCGAGGACCTCTAGCGGCGCCTTCCCGGGGGGCGTTCGACTGCCAGTTCCCTGGCACCACCCCCCGTTCGTTCGGAGTGTCCCCCAGCGTGCGTCATTGGCACGCGAGGTGCTGTCGGTGCCGGCATGAGAGCGATCTGGGTGGTGGTACTGCTGGCGGGCTGTCAGTCGGAGCAGGTGTTCCCCGAGGTGGCGCAGGCGCGCCAAGGCGTGCTGGGCGGGGCCCCGGCCCCCGATGCGGGCAACGTGGTGGCGGTGCGGGTGACGCCGGCGCTGGGCGACATCGCCCTGTGTACCGGCTTCCTGGTGTCGCCCAACCTGGTGATGACCGCGCGGCACTGCGTGAGCGAGATCTCGGGCACCGGCTGTGCCACCGAGACCGTGGGGAGCGCGCAGTACCAGGCGTACGTGCCGGCGGCCCCGGTGGCTGCGGCGCGCTTCAGCGTGACCCAGGCGCTCGACGTGGGGGCCCCGGGCACCTTCCTCGACGTCTCGGCGGTGCACGTGCCGGCGCTCGCCGACGGCGGGGTGTTCTGCGGCAACGACGTGGCGTTGCTCGAGCTGTCGCGGCTGGCCGCCGGCGCGCCGCTGCCGCTGCGCATCGACGCCCCGGTGGTGGGCGAAGGGTACACCGCGGTGGGGTACGGCCAGGACGGGGCGGATCCGACGACGCCGGGAGTGCGCCGCCAGCGCAGCGGGGGCACGGTGACCATGCTGGGCCCGGTGCGCAGCACGGCGGGCAAGCTGGTGGTCTCGGAGCAGGACTTCGTGGTGAGCGAGGGCCCGTGCGGCGGCGACTCCGGCGGCCCGGCGCTCGATGGGCAGGGGCTGGTCATCGGGGTGATGTCGCGCGGCAACCCCAACGTCTGCACCAACATGATCTACACGCAGGTCGCGCCCCACCGCGCCTGGGTGAAGGACGTGGTGGTCGCCGCCGCCGCGCGCGCAGGCATCGCGGTGGTGCCGTGGGTCGCCGCCGAGCTGCCGCCGCCCGACGCGGGCGCCCCTGATGCAGGCGCGGCCGACGCGGGGTCGGTCGATGCGGGCACGGCCGACGCCGGCGCGGGCGATGCGGGGCTCCCTG
>JAIBBQ010000335.1 GCA_019694595.1 Myxococcaceae bacterium | reverse complement strand
CGCCGGTGCCGCTGCCTCCGCCCGCGGTGCCGCCCCCCGGAGCGCCCCCGGAGCCACCGCCCGTGCTGCCCGCGCCGCCGCCGGCGTGGCCCGCATCCGCACAGGTCGCAGAGCGCTGGCACGCGCTGGCCGCGAGCTGGTCCAGGTCCTCGCAGGCCATCGCCGTGGCCGCGAGTGCCGCCCACGCGAGCCGAGTCTTCACGGCGCCCCCTGGGCGAGCGCCACCAGCGTCGACTGCACCGGCTCGGGCAAGAGGAAGAGCACCACCGTGGCGGCCAGCGACACCGCGGCCGCGGTCAGGAAGCCCACCCCGAGGTTGCGGCCCCACTGCGCGCGCGCGCTGACGGCGTCGATGGCCGCGCGGTCGGCGAAGGTGTCGTTCTGCAGCGACGCCACCGCGCCGCGGTTGATGCCCAGTGCCACCGCCCCGGCGATGCCGAAGCCCACCGTGAGCCCCGCCGGCACCCAGAGCCTCGGCCCGTAGCGCACGCTGCGCGGCGCCTCCAGCGTGGCCGCGGGCGCGGCCTCACCGCCGAGCGCCCGGCCGAACTGCCGCGCGCCTTCCGCCAGCACGTCGAGCAGCTGCGACTCGGTCTCCGCGCGCGCGCTGAAGCTGGTGAGCGACTGGGTCGACTGGCTGCGCACCAGCTTGAGCGACACCGTGAAGACCGCGCCCAGCTTGCCCAGGCTGCCGGTGATGATGTGCCCGGCGCCGATGGCGTCGCCGATCTCCGCCAGGCAGTTGGTGCCGCCTTCGCAGCCCGCGAGCTGCCGCTGCCGCTCCGCGCCCAGGATCTGCGTCAGCTGGGTGCGGGTCAGCACCTCGGCGCCGCACGCCTGGGCCAGCTGCCCCGCGAAGGCGTCGACGTAGGCGTCGCCTTCCTTCTCGGTGAGGTTGACGTAGGACAGCGAAGGAATCGCGACGGTCGTCTTCACTGGCGTTGCGGCCACCAGGAGTACGGCAAGCAAGGACATGGTCGCGGAGTGTGCCACACGCTCGTGCGCGCCTGGCCTCACTTCTGGAACGACGAAGCCCCCGGGGCCGGTGAGGACCCGAGGGCTTCCGTCAGCGCGTCAGCGACTTCAGGGGTGCGGAGGGGCCGAGCCGCCGTCGAGCGCCGCGGGGGCGTCGCAGGAGAAGCCGCACGGCGCGCAGCCACCATCGCTCTCGACGAGGCACACCTGGGCGCATTCCCACTCACGGACCTCGCAGCCCGCGGCCGAGCACGCCTCGCGGGTGGCGATGCCCCCGCAGGTGGGGCGTGGATCGGGCGGAGGCGCGCGGTGCACCGGCACGCAGCGCGACTCGGGAGCGGGGCAGGGCTTGCAGCCGCCGTGGCCGTCGTCCTCGCACACCGCCAGGCACGCCCAGCTCTCCAGCTCGCACTTGCCGTCGTTCGCGCAGGTCGCCAGCGAGCGGCTCCCGCAGTCGGTCGGGCGCGTCACGCAGACGGTCGAGGTGGTGCAGCCGCCTCCGCCACAGCCCACGCCGTTGGGGTCGATGGGCGGCACCGGCGCCGAGCCAGCGCTGTCCTTGTCGTCGAGCCCGCCCGCCGAGCCCGCGTTGCCCCAGCACACGGTCTGGGTGCTCAGCACGCACTGCGGGAAGAGGTGGCACGCCCCGGGGGACAGCTGCTCGCACGCCGGAGGAGGCGGGGGCAGCTTCGGGCGGCACTCGTCGGCCGGACAGGTGTTCACGCAGGAGTTCGGATCCGAACAGGCGATGGCGTCGCAGACGTACTGCGCGTACTCACAGTTCGGCGCAGCGCCGCAGGCCGGCTGCGAGAGGCCCTCGCACGCGCCCACCAGGCCGTCGCCGTTCTTGTCCCACGGCTTCTCGGTGACCGGAGCCGCCTTCCCACACCCCGCCGCCACCACCGCCACCCACAACGCCCGTCGCCACATCGCCTGCTCCTTGGTTGAAGTTCACCAGCCGGGCTTGCCATGAGCAGGTCCGGTGCCAGCGCTCGGGGCACGTGTTCTCCGAGGCTTGCCTGGCCCCAGGCCGCGACTCCCACGGAATTTCACGAGGGAGATTCCGCGCCCGATTCCCCCACTGCGCATGCACCCAGTCGTGGCACCATCGGCGCGTGCGGTCGCCACCGAGCAGGGGCCTCTGGGCCGGGTTGACCCTGGTGGTGCTTTCGGGCTGCGTCGGGGTCGCGAGCCCGGGGCCGGGTGCCGACGCCGGAGACGGTGGCGTTCCAGACGCTGGTTTCGATGCCGGGGCCCTGCCTGACGCGGGGACGCCCAGCGACGCCGGACCCGAGGACGCGGGGGCGCAGGTCGATGGTGGGCAGGACGCTGGCCCTCGCTCCGATGGCGGTCAGCCCGACGCGGGCGACGTGCCGGTGTGGGCGCCTCTCGCCGTGATGGCGGTGACGACGCCGGTGCAGTTCGGCGCGGTGGGCGATGGTGTCGCCAACGACCAGGCCGCGCTCGAGGCGGCCATCGCGGCGCTGCCTCCCGACGGCGGCATCCTCTACCTCCCGGCGGGGAAGACGTTCCGCAAGACCGGCCTGCTCACCATCACCAAGCACCACGTGAAGGTGTGGGCGCCCGACGGGCAGGCCACGCTCCTCGGCAGCATCCAGGGACAGCAGCGCCACCAGTCGACCATCTGCAGCCACACGGTGGGCTGCGGCTTCTTCGGCGTGCGCTTCACGTCCGACGCGGTGGCGCGCTTCGACGCCGCCGAGGACAACCAGGTCACGCTCATCGCCGCCTCGGACTCCGAGCTCGTGGGGTGCGAGGTCGACAACTCCGCTGCGACCGGCTTCTTCGTCTACCAGGCCTCGCTGCGCACCTTCGTGCAGGGAAACTCGGTGCACCACACCTGGGCCGACACGATTCACTTCACCGACGGTTCGCGGACCGCCTGGGTCTGGGACAACCAGCTCTACAACCAGGGCGCCAATCGCGGCGACGACGGCATCGCGTGCGTCACCTACGGCCCCACCTCGGCGAAGTGCGGCGACATGGAGTGGTGGCACAACGAGCACCTCGGCGGTGCCTGGGGCCGCGGGTACTCGGTCATCGGCGGCGACCACATCTCGATTCACCACAACTTCGCGCGCGAGACCGCGGGGGCCGGCGTCATCGTCGCTTCCGAGCCGAGCTACGACTCCGCGACCAGCACCGACATCGACATTCACGACAACGCCATCTTCCGCGCCGCGCAGAGCATCGGGCACCCGGGCATCTTGATCAGCGCCCTCAACACGCCCGCCGGGCCCATCGAGCGCATCGCGCTCGCGGACAACGCGGTGGTGGACACCGCGACGGGAGAGGCCTTTCGCACCGAGGGCACGGTGGCGAACGTCACCAACGTCCGCCTCTCGACGGACGCCGGGAGTCTTCCCAGTCCGCTCCCTGCATGGGTGGGGCCGCGCACGCGCTCCACCGCGGTGTTGCAGACCCGCGACTCGAGCTTCGTGCCCCCGGGCTTTCGCCCGGGGCTGTACCGCATCGACGTGCGCCGGGCCGCGACCGGCACCGGCTACGAGCAGCGCTTCGAGTACCTGGTGGCCGGGCAGCCAGCAGCACTCGCCACCTGGCTCACCGCGCAGCCGCACGCCGTGGTGGTGGCGAGCCAGGTCGTCGGCGCCGAGACCGTGGCCATCGTCCACAGCGCGCAGCCGCTGCCGCTGAGCGTCACCCTGCGCGGGGTGACGTTCGACGAGCTCCGGGCAGGCGACCGGGCCGGTAGCCTGCGCTGGGCCTGGTCGCTGCTCGAAGGGTGAAGGCGCTCAGCACTTCTTGAGCACCACGTAGTCGGCGAACCCGCCCCAGTACGGCGAGCAGTTGGTGCTGCCCGACAGAGTGTGGCGCTCGATGTACACCTGGCCCGAGGCGTAGTTGAGCGGCGGCGAGTCGAACCGGTTGCGCCACGCCTCGCCCCAGGTGAAGGAGCGCAGCAGCTCGGACTTCGACGCCGCGTAGCTGCCGCCCGCGGCCTTGGGGCCGATGACCGAGGTCCCCGCCCCCTGCACGCCGGCGGTCGTGTGCGGCCCTGCCGACGGGTAGAAGTACGTCACCACCTCGCTCACGCTCGCCGAGGTGCCGTTGTTCGAGGCCAGCACCACCGACACGTCGATGATGTACGGGCCGCCACAGGTGATGACCTCGGGGTGGCTGAAGCGGGCCTGCACCGCCCGGGTCCACGGGTAGACGCAGACCGCCTTGGCGAGCGAGCTCTGCGTGGAGCCCTTCTCGTCGGCACCCATCAGGTCCATGGGCTTGCCCGGGTCGGCGTCGAGGTCGGTGACCTCGCCACCACAGCCAGCGAGCAGCGCGGTGAGGACGGTGACGGGAACAGAGAGGCGGAAGAGATTCGAGTTCATGACGACTCCGTGATGCGGGTGAGCCCGCGCCTTGTGCACGCGGTGGGCCGCCGACGGACTCGCGCAATTGTCGCCTCTTGGGTGACGGCCCCTGCGGAACGGGCTGATGCGCGCGTGCCACACCTGGTTCATCGGCGGTCGAGTGTTCAGGCGGCGAACGTCGCCGGCCGCGTCGCGGCAGCGAGGACGCGGCGTGAGCGCGGCGTTGACGCTCGCGGTCCGGCGCCAGCACCTGCCCGTGTTCCTGCGGGGTTGTCGGGAAACGGCAGCGGGGGAGATCCAACCCGCCCGCTCGCGGCATCTGGGGCCGCTGCCACCGAGAGGGAACCCACCATGAACGTGAAGTCCGGAGCGCTGTTGGTGCTGTCGAGCGCCGTGCTGCTGGCCTGTGGCGGAGGGCCTTCCGGCAGTGGCGCCGGCGGCGGCTCGTCCAGCGCGGGAGGCTCGGGAGCGACTGGCGGCGGCGCGGGGACCTCGGGTGGAGGCTCCGGAGCGACCGGCGGCGGCGCGGGCAGCAGCGGCGGCGGCACCGGCGCCTCGG
>JAIBBQ010000334.1 GCA_019694595.1 Myxococcaceae bacterium | reverse complement strand
CGCTGAGCACCTGCGTCGCCGTGAGGCTCGCCCCGCCCTGGAAGCACAGGTAGCCGCTGAGCGCCGGGGTGCAGAAGCGCCCCTGCGGGTCGACGCGCGCCAGGAGGTCGAAGAAGCCGAACGGCACCTCGGCGGTCGACGGCGTGGTGCTCGCGGTCAGGTCCAGCGAGCCCAGCAGGCTCTCGGCCTGGCCGCAGTGAATGGAGAAGAGCGAGATGCGAGGCGCGCCGCCGCCCGAGCCCGTGTTCCACACCAGGAGCTGGATGCCGCCCGTCTTCGGGTCCACCGCGGCGTAGCGCTCGCCCGGGTACCCTCCGCCGGGCAGGTAGTAGCGGACGTTGCCCGAGGTGCCGGGCCCCGCGCACGCCACGTCGCCCGGCTTGGTCCAGGTGTTCCCTTCCGGGTCGACCAGGGTCCCGCCCGCGGCGTTGGCCGCGATGCTGGCCACCTTCTGCAGCTGCAGCTTGCCCGGCTGGCCGAGCACCCCCAGCGACTGGGCGAGCGCGGCGTTCGCCAGCACGGCGCTCAAGAGGATGAGGCGTGAAGTCATGAAGGCCCCCTTCGGACCCTCGACGGTAGCAGGGCGGGGCCCCCCCATTCCCGGATGTCAGGGGGCTGGCGTAAGTCTCTTCCTGGTGGTACGAAACATTCGTTCAGTACCCTGAACACCTTCCGGAGGGAGCGCACATGTCGATGAACGTGGAGAAGGAAAAGGCCATCGAGCTGGCCATGGCAGCGGTGGAGCGGCAGTTCGGCAAGGGCTCCATCATGCGGCTGGGCAACGATGAGCCGCTGACCAAGGACGTGCAGGTCATCTCCACGGGCAGCATCTCGCTCGACATCGCGCTCGGCGTGGGCGGCCTGCCCAAGGGCCGCATCATCGAGATCTACGGGCCGGAGTCTTCCGGCAAGACGACCCTCTGTCTCCACGCCGTCGCCGAGGCCCAGAAGAAGGGCGGCGTCTGCGGCTACATCGACGCCGAGCACGCGATGGACGTGGGCTACGCCCGCAAGCTCGGCGTGCGCACCGACGACCTGCTCCTCTCGCAGCCGGACACCGGCGAGCAGGCGCTGGAGATCGCCGAGATGCTGGTCCGCTCCGGCGCCATCGACCTCCTGGTGGTCGACTCCGTCGCCGCCCTCGTCCCCAAGGCCGAGCTCGAAGGCGAGATGGGCGATGCCCACATGGGCGTGCAGGCCCGCCTGATGAGCCAGGCGCTCCGCAAGCTCACCGGCGCCATCGCCAAGAGCCAGACCTGCGTCATCTTCATCAACCAGATCCGCATGAAGATCGGCGTGATGTTCGGCAACCCCGAGACCACCACCGGCGGCAACGCGCTCAAGTTCTACGCGTCGCAGCGCCTCGACATTCGCCGCATCGGCGCCATCAAGAACGGCGAGCAGGTCATCGGCAACCGCACCCGCGTCAAGGTGGTGAAGAACAAGGTCGCCCCGCCCTTCAAGGAAGTCGAGTTCGACATCATGTACGGCTCGGGCATCTCCAAGGAAGGCGACCTCATCGACCTCGCCAGCGAGAACGGCATCGTCGAGAAGAGCGGCGCCTGGTTCGGCTTCAAGGGCGAGCGCATCGGCCAGGGCCGCGAGAACGCCAAGGAGTACTTGAAGGAACACCCCGAGGTCAGCCGCGCCATCGAGGCGCAGGTGATGGAGAAGTTCGGCATCACCAAGGCGCCCGTGGTGCAGGCCGTGCCCGACGTCGACGAGGACGAGACCGAAGAGAAGAAGCCCCGCAAGGCGGCCGCCCGCAGCTAGGTGGCCTTGGCGGCGCCGCGCTCGACTCCGAGTCCGAAGACCTTGAGGTACTTCTCGACGCGCTCTTCCAGCGTCGGCGCCGCGATGTCCTCGCAGAGCTGATCCGCCCCGTAGCTGCGGCACACCGCGGGGCGGTCGTCGTACACCCGGCAGAGGTTCTCTTCGGTCAGGTTCGGGCAGCGCACGCCCAGCGCCTTGCCCAGCGAGGAGATGTCGGGCGCCACGCAGCACGCGCCGCACCGGGTGCACTCGTGCGCGGCCATCAGCGCACTCCCAGGGCGACGTTGTCCAGGCAGGCGCTGTCCGGCCCGTCGACGAACTCGCCGCGCAGCCGCAGCGCCGAGAGCGCGCCCAGCACCGTCGAGAGCTCGTCGTCGGTCGCGTCGGGGAAGCCCGGCTCGTCGCGCTTCCACCCCGCGCTCGCGGTCAGCGTCACCGTGTACGGCGTCCAGTCGAGGCCGGGCGTCGCGCGCAGGTTGTAGACGAGCGAGTAGCCCGAGCCCTGCAGCACCACGTCGCGGCCCTTCACCTGGTTGTAGATGGTGCTCTGCTTGAGGTCGAAGGTGAGCCGGCGGTTGAGCGCGCGGCTCGCGTTCCCCAGGAAGGGCGCCGGGGCCACGAAGTACCAGACGTCGCCCTGGTTGAGGTCGCTGCCGCAGATGTGGCCGCCCGGGTTCCCCCCCACCGCCCGCAGCTCCGGCCGCGGGTCGGCGTCGCCCGCGAGCAGCCACCCTTCGTCGCTGGCCTCGAAGTCGCTGCGCGCCACCTCGTCGCGCCCGCACGCGCCCACCAGGAGCACCCCGGTGAGCGCGAGCAGATGAACGGGCAGGGCAGGGGACGGGCGCGGCATCGAAGGAAAGCGCTGTCCTACCCACGAACGGCCAGGGCGGGAAGAGGGCCCGCCCCGACTCGGGCCGGCCTTCAGATGGCCGGCTTCAGCGGGTCGTGCTGCGCGAGCAGCTGCTCGAGGCGCGCCTCGTCGACCCGCGCCACCACCCGCTCGCTCTCGTGCAGGTCGCGCAGCGTCTTCGACAGCGAGAAGGTCGAGCCCACGGTGAAGACCAGCCCGATGAAGAGGAACCCCTTCATCCACAGGTCACCCTGGATGAGCCAGATGGCGAAGAGCATGGAGCCGAACGCGAGCACCCAGGAGATCCACACCTGCACCATCCACGCGGGGCTGTGGGCGGGGGCAACGGCGGTCGTCGGGCGGCTCGGCATTGTGGACTCCTCCTTGAAGTGAAGGGCGCCGGCTGCAGCGCCCTCACACGACACAGAAGACCACGGAGCCGGTCGATTCCTTCCAGTACTCGTTGTTCGACCTTCAATGACTGGGGGTGATTGGTTTCATGCCCGCCAACGCCTCGCCATCACGGGCCATTGCTTCCGCTTCCACCCGCTCGCGGGCGCACGCCCGCGCCAGCGCCGCCGACAGCTGCGGGTGGCTCACGTGGTGGGCGGAGTGGATCAAGGTGGGCGGGAAACCCCGGGGCACCTTGTGTTCCCCACCTGCGCCCGGCTCGAAGACCTGGCGGCCGAGCGCGATGCACTCGTCGATGGAGTGGTACAGGCAGACGTGGAAGTGGAGGAACGGCAGCTCCTCGAAGCAGCCCCAGTAGCGGCCCCACAGACGCGTCTTCGACGCCAGGTTGAAGGCCCCGGCGATGACCTCGCCGCCCTTCTCCGCCACCACCAGCTCGATGCTCCCGGGCAGCGCGGCGAAGGCCCGCTCGAAGAAGCCGCGGTTGAGCTGCAGCTGGCCCCAGCCGTTCTTCGACACCGTCGCCTCGTAGAAGCGAAAGGCCAGCCGGGCGTGGGTGTCCGAAAGCTCGGCGCCGCGCACCGTGCGCAGGTGCACGCCCTGGGTGGCCGCCGCGCCGCGCTCGCGCTTGAGCTGATGGCGGCGCTTGGAATCGAAGCGCCCGAGGAAGTCGGCGTAGGTCGCGTAGCCCTGGTTCTTCCAGTGGTACTGCAGGCCCGCGCGGCGGAAGAGCCCCAGCCCTTCGAGCTCCTTCGCCTCCGGTTCGGGGGGGAAGATGACGTGCAGGCTCGAGAGCTGCTCTTCCTTCACCACGGTGAGCGCCGCCTCGAGCAGCGTGGCGCGGATGAGCGCCTCGCTCTCGCCGTGCGCGGCGACGAAGCGCGGACAGGTGAGCGGCGAGAGCGGAATGCCGACCAGGAGCTTGGGGTAGTACTCCACGCCCACGCGCGCCGCCGCGTTCGCCCAGGCGAAGTCGTAGACGTACTCGCCCATCGAGTGGTGCTTGAGGAACGCCGGCGCCAGGCCCACCAGCGTCTCGCCGCGCCAGGCGGTGAAGTGGCAGGGCTCCCACCCGGTGCGGGCCACCGTGCTGCCGGAAGACTCCAGCGCGTCGAGCCATTCCCACCGCAGCACCGGCGGGTGCTCGGGGCGGACCAGCGCGTTCCACGCCGCCTTGGGAATGGCGCCGACGGAGTTCACGACGCGCACGCTCAGGGGCAGGCCAGTCATCGGTTCGCGCGAGGAGAGGTAACCCGTCCGGGTGCGGTTGGCTGGCGAAAAGTGCGGCCGGCCTTGTTATCTCTCGGGCCCATGAAGACCTCCCCCGCCCCCAAGACCCCGTCCGCTGGCATCCCCATCGACATCGGCATCGGCGCCAAGGAACGCGCCGCCATCGCCGAGGGCCTCAAGCGCCTGCTGGCGGACACCGCCACGCTGTACCTCAAGACCCACAACTTCCACTGGAACGTCACGGGCCCCATGTTCCAGACGCTGCACCTGATGTTCATGACCCAGTACACCGAGCTGTGGAACGCGGAAGACGCCATCGCCGAGCGCATCCGCTCGCTGGGCTTCCCTGCGCCGGGCAGCTACGGCGAGTTCGCCAAGCTCTCTTCCATCGAGGAAGCGCAGGGCGTGCCCAAGGCGACCGACATGATTCGCCAGCTGGTGCAGGGCCACGAGACGATGGCGCGTACCGCCCGCGCCGTCTTCGGCCCCGCGGAGAAGGCCGGCGACGAGTCCACCTGCGACCTGCTCACCCAGCGGCTGCAGATCCACGAGAAGACCGCGTGGATGCTGCGCAGCCTCCTCGAAGAGTAAGGGAAGCGCCCCCTCGTGCAGCGGCTCTCGAA
>JAIBBQ010000093.1 GCA_019694595.1 Myxococcaceae bacterium | reverse complement strand
CCGGAGCGCCTCGCGCATCGTCTCCAGCGTGTCCCACTCGCCGCGGACGCCGAGCTCGTGCGCGAACGGCACCAGCGCCGCCTGGTTCGGCCCGAAGACGAAGTGCAGCGCCTTCTCGCCCACCAAGGCTTCCCTGACGAAGCGGCCCACGTCGGCCTTCACGTCGGGGTGCTGGAGCAGCTTCAGCGCCGAGGTGCCGTCGAGCACCATGGTGCCGAGCGCGCCCGGCGACTTCCGCATCAGCCCCGCGGCGGTCAAGGCATCGGTGAGGCTTGCCCGGTAGGCATCGCTGGAGTTGCTGCGAGGCGCCGCCGGCTGGGTCGGCGCGGCGGCCGGGGTGATGGTGGGACGCTGCGGTGCGCTGGTCTTCACGTGGGCTCCCCTTCGTTTGATTCTCGGCGCCCCACGAACCCCTCGCCCCACCCCGGTCTGCCAGTCCCTCGAGCGCTCCGCGCTCCCCGGGACACGGCAAGTCGAGTTGCCACCCCCTGCCTGGCTACGCCGAGTACGGACCGTGGTAGCCGGGAATGGGCTCCCCGGTGATGGGGGGTGGCTTCGATTCCGGCAGCGGCGGGTACCCGTTCTCGTACAGCCAGCGCTCGAGCAACACCGACGGGCTGTAGTCCGGGCTCGCGGGGGTGACCCCCACCTCGTACCCGTGCAGCCGGTTGACCAGCGTGCCCAGCCGGTCGCCGTCGAACTGGGAGATCCAGGTGAGGAGCTCGCCGGGCGCGATGCCGGTGCGGGCCGCCACGTCCTGCAGCACGGTGCCGACGCTGACGCCGTCGCCCGAGGCGTCGCGCAGGTGGCGCAGGGTGCCTTCGGGCAGTCCGGCGCCGCGGAGAAACGCCTCGGTGTGCGCGTTCTCGTGCACGTTGGAGTTCTTCACCCGCTCGTACTGGAACCCCGCCGCCGCCGCGGCGAGCACGATGGCCGCGCCACCGCCGGTCCAGGCCGCGCTCCCGGCGAGCATCATCAGCGCGCCGCCCGCCTGCGCCAGGTACAGCCCGCCCGCCGTCGGGTCGTGGTCCGACGCGAACGCCGTCTTCGCCTGCCACAGCGACACCATGGCGCCGGCCACGCCCAGCGACTTCGAGAACGCCTCGCGCGCCGCGACCCCGGTCACCGGGGTGAGCGCCCGCGCGGAGTGACTGGCCCGGCCCATGGCCTTCGCGAACTCGTAGCCCTGCTGGCCGAACGTGCCGGTGTCGATGAGCCCCTGCACCAGCGCCTGCGCCTTCTTCTCGCCGTCGGTCTCGCGTTCGAACGCCGCCCACGAGCCGGCGACGCCGGCGACTGCCAGGAGCGAGCCCAGCCCGTGAAAGGCGACCCGGGTCTTGCTCTGCGCCCCCATCGATCCGTTCCGCTCCAGCTCCTCGAGCGCCCCGGTGAAGTTGGCCTTCGCCTGGGTGTACTTGGGGTGTTCAGGAGGACCGTGCGGCCAGCGGTGCATGTCCTCGATGGCCTTCGACAGGTGGCGCAGGTCCGCCGCGTGGAGGCCGGTGACCTTCTCGGCCCGGGTGAGAATCTCGAGCTGCCGCGACACCTCCGTCGAGTTGCCCGCTTCCATCGCGGCGCTGATGCGCGTCATCGCGTTGGTCACCGCCAGGCTGCCGAGCTCGTCGACCAGGTCCTGCCCGTTGGCCATCAGCCCGGTCACCTTGGAGAGGCTCTCGAGCAGCGCCACCGGGCGGCCCTGCTGATCGGCGGCCTCGATCAGCTCCGCCAGCTCCGCCTTGCCGGAGTCGGTGAGCCGCAGAGCCCGCGCGAGGTCGTCGCCCATCGCCTTGGGGTCGCCCGCGCCGCCGTCGGTGCGGTCGGCGAAGGTGGGGGAGCCGAGCAGCGCGTTCGACGCGCGCACCAGGGTCTTCGCCTTCCCTTCGAGGTCCGCGTAGCAGGGGAAGTCCTTCTCGTACTCGGCGATGGCCTGCTGGAGCTGCTCCTGCGACATCAGCGGGCCCCACTGCTGCACCAGCTCACCGAGCACCTTGTTCTGGTCCTCGACCTTCTTCGCGGTGGCGTCGAAGTCCGCGCGCAGGGCCGCGGTCGCCGACTGCACCGTCTTGATCGCCGCCTCCTTCGACGGCCCCGACAGCTGGTCGCACATCGCCACCGCGAGGTCGGGGGCGCCGCGCGCGATCGCCCCTTGCAGCAATGCGTCGCGCTGGGCCGTCGGCGCGTTCGCGAACGAGGTGGCGAGCCACTGCGACAGCTCGGCCCCCGGGCTGGTCGAGCGCGGCAGGTCCGCGAGCAGCCCCATGAGGTCCTGCGCGTCGGCCGCGCTCAGGGCCCCGGAGCCGCTCAGCACGCTCGGGTGGGCGAGGCCGTGGAGCAGCGAGCGACACCGCCCGACGATCTCCACCTGGAGCTCGGGCTTGTCCTTCGCCGCATCCAGCTGCCGGCGCAGCTCGGCGATCGCCGCCGACGGGTTGGGCGGAGCACCGAGCGCGGTGCGCACCGCGTTCGCCGCCGCGTACCCCGGCTGGGCGCGCGCGTGTTCGACCTGCACGTCGGAGTTGAGGTCCTCGGTACCGATCGGCAGCCACGGGAGCACCGGCGTCTGCGGCTCGCCGGTCGGGCCGCCGAAGCTCGGCCCCTGCCCCGACCACGCGGCGAAGGTCGGCCGACCCGAACGCTCGAAGGCGTCCGGCGCGACCGAGGTCCGCGGGCGGGAACCCGACGGTGCCGTGGCGGTGCGCTTCGCCTCCGCGGCGCGGCGCTGCTGCTCCAGCTGGTGCTGACGGAGCTCCGGGTCGAGGCGGCCGATGGTGGACATGGTGCCGACATGACGAGCGTCCTGGCCCAGCCGTCGCGCACCCTGAGCTGTCATCCGGGTTTCCATGGCGTGTCCGCCGATGGCTGCCGTTCACTCAGTTCTTTCAGCACCTTGCGGCTGACCTCGGCTCACCCCGCAGCCAGCTGCTCCTGGAGCGAGCTCAGCATCATGGTCAGCGAGCGGTTGCCCGGGTTGGAGGTCTCGATCCATTTCGCCAGGGCCTGCAGGTCCTGCTTCGTCGCCTGGGCGGTCGTGGCGATGGGGCCCGGCTCGGAGAAGCTCGCGGACACCGCGCCGTCACCGAAGATGTCCTGCTTGAGCGTCACCGTGCCCCGCTGGCCGCTGCGCGTGGAGAAGGTCAGCGTCCCCTGGTCCATCGACGGCGACGTGTAGTTCCCGAACGTCGCCCCTTCGAGCATCCGGCCGAGCGGCGAGGTCGGCGCCGCGGGGCTGCCTGCGACGGGCGCGGGCGCCTGGGCCTCTCCGAAGCGGACCGCGGTGCTGGTGCCCGGCGTGGGCCGGAAGTCGGTCGGCGGCGCCACTGCGCTGGTGCCGGTCTTCCCCGCGGTGAACGCCGACGACAGCGCGTTGTCCAGCGCGAGCCGCTCGAGCCCGCGGTTGTCGAAGTACTTGTACATCTCGCCGCGGAACAGCTCGAAGGTCGCGCCCTGGTTCTGCTGGCCGAGCGCCTTGGCGAAGGGCGCCAGCGCCGCGGAGTCGGGGCCGAAGTTGAAGACGATGCCGCTCGAGCCGAGGAACGCGTCCTTCACGAAGCGGCTCACGTCGGCCTTCACCTCCGGCATCTGGAGGAGCTTCTGCGCCGCGGCGCCGTCGAGCGTCATCTGGCCGCGCTTGCCGGCGAGCGGCGTGAGCAGGCCCGCGCGGGTCAAGGCGCTGGAGAGGCCAGAGAAGTAGGCCTCGGCGCTGGCACCGGTCGGCACCGGCAGATGAACCCCGGTGGCCGACGAGGTGATGGTGGGCGGCGGAAGTGCGTTGGTCTTCATGGCGATGTGCTCCCCTTTGATTCAGTTGTCGAACGGCTCGGATCCTCGGAACCACCTGCCAACTGCTGCCTTGCCTTCCCGCCCGTGGTGAGCGCCCCATGGCAAGAGCAGCTGCCAGCCTTCGTGCACCGGGACGAGAAGGCCCGTGGCGGCGTCGCAGGTCGTTCCCTGTCAGCCGTGATTCCAGCCCGTGGCCAGATCGCCACGAAACCCATGAAACACCTGGAAAAACTGCACCGTGTGGGCGTCGTCGGGGGGCGACATCGTCAACGGCAGGTCACACCTTCGAACTCTCAACTTCCGAGAGAGACTGCCCACTCCAGGTGGCAGGTCCCCTGCACTGCTTCCCGGCATGAGCACGCACCGGGTCTCCCACCACGCACACCGCCACCCGCACCAGGCGCGGTCGCACGAGCACCGTGCGGCGCACCGGGCGGCGGTCGACTCGACGGCGAGCCGCCCGCGCGAGGCGGCCCGCGCTCCGAGGGCCCGGCACTCCGGCGACGCCTTCGAGGCAGGTCCGCGCGTCGATCACGCCACCCGCCTGGGCGCGGCGCCGCCGGCCACGCTGCCGGGCTCGGTGTTCAGCCCGCTCAACGCTCCGCGGCCTTCCGGCACCGCCATTCACGACGCGCTCGCCACCAACGCCCGCCTCGCCGGCCAGGGCATCCAGCCGGTGATGGACGCCTTCGATTCCGCCCGCGAGGAGGTCGACCACCTCAACGCCACGCTGGGCACGCTGGTCAGCCAGTACGGAGAAGGCCTGGGCTCGGCGGCGGTGCAGCGCGCCGTCGCGGCCTTTCACGACGAGCACGCGGAGGCCTACCAGCGCTTCGAGGACGCCGGGCGCGCGCTCGTCGGGCAGCTCGGCGTGGCGGGCGCCATCTTCTCGCACCCCGACCGCTTCCCTTCCCAGACCGCGTTCACCCAGGCCGCGCGGGTCTTCGACGCGCTGCCCAGCCTCGGGCAGACGCGCGCCGGCCGCGAGGAGCTCGCCGCGGCGCTCATCGACCAAGGCGCCGGGCGGCCTTCGTTCCTCGACGGCCTGCCGACGGCGCTGGCGAACTCCAGCCACGACGACGCCTGGACCGAGTCGCTGCGCACCACGCTGGTGGAAGCGGCGGGCGTGGGCGTCGGGGCAGCTGCGGGGGGCACCGGCGACGACGGTCCCGACGCCGCGCTCCTCGGGCTCACCCGGAACGCCGGCGTGCTCGGCGTCGACCCGGCCCACCTGGATCAGATCACCGAGCACCTCACCGAGCTGATGGAAGCCGGGAGCGCGCCCGACGCCACCACCGCGGTGCGCGCCCTGGTCAGCAGCTTCGACGGCGCGGGCGAAGCGCTGGGCGAGGCGAGCGCGCTCGGGCAGGCCTTCCGCGGGCTCGGCGTGGTGGTGGGCGGCATCGCGGCGGCCGTCGGGCTCTCGTCGCTCGGAGAGCAGCCCCTCGCCGAGCGCATCGCCACCATCGCGGAGGCGCTGCACACCGGCACCAGTGGGGTGTCGCTGGGCCTCAACGCGCTCAGCGCCGCGGGCGCGCTGTCCGAAGGGTCGCGCCTGGTCAGCCTCACCGGCGCGCTCGGCCCCGCGGGGGGCGCACTCGACGCGGTGGTGGCGGTCACCGAGGCCTTCTCCGCGCACGAGGCCTTCTCCGAAGGGCACGTGGTCGCCGGCGCTTCCCACACCGCGAGCGCGCTCGGCAGCACCACCATCGCCCTCGCCACCGGCATCTCCGCGCTCGGCCTGGGCGCCGAGGCGCTCCCTGCAGTCGGCACCGCGGTGGGCACCGTGCTCATCGGCGCCGGCGCGGTGCTCGGCCACCTCGCCAACGTGCAGGCGTCGAACGTGCTCGAAGGCCCCGCGGAGGACTTCCTCACCGCGGCGGGAGTCGACCCCGCGATCGCCCACGAACTGCGCAACGCCGACCCGTCGGGCCGGGTGACGGGCGGCGTGCTCAACGATCTCTCGCGCGACCTGGGCATCACCCCGCGCGCGCTCTTCGACTGGCTCCGCGACCAGCCCGCGCAGGACGTGAAGGCCATCGTCGAGGCGGCGCACGAGGTGCTCCCCAACGACGGCGACGACTGGCGCGCCACCGACGCGCGCGATGCGTCGGCAGGCCTCGAGCCCTTCGAGACCCACGACGTCGACGCCACCCGGCCGCACAGCGTGCACGGGCTCGCGGTGTGGCTCGCCCGCCAGCACTTCGCGCCCATTCCGGGCGCGCGCACTCCCGCGGAAGCGGCGACCTGAGCGGCTGGCGGGCTGGCCTGCGACGTTCCACCTGTAGGGTGGGCGCCACACCACCTACCGCGGGGCGGCGCCTTCGGCCCCTGTCCTTCCGGGGGAATGCGCGGGCCCACCGCCTGGCGCCGGCAGTGCATTGCCCTCGGGCGTGACCCTTCTCTCCGAGTCCCGTTGGCAGATCCTGGGTGCACTCGCCGCCTGCCTCTTCTGGCTCGTCGGGTGTGACGGCCGCACCGATGGCGGACCGGAACGCGGAGGCGGTGCCGGTGGCGGCGGCGCAATCGGCGCGGGCGGCGGCGCGATGGGAGGCGCAGGCGGAAGCGTCTCGGGCGGAGGCGCGAGTGGCACCGGCGGCGGCTCGACTGGGGCCTCGGGCGGAGGCTCCGCGGCCAGCGCCGGGGGCGGTGCCCCGGGTGGCTCCGGTGGCGGGCGCACCGGAGCTTCGGGCGGAGGAACCTCGAGCGGTGCCGGCGGAGGTCAGGTGGCGCCACCGCCCTGCGGCGGCTTCACGCGCAAGCCCGCAGCGACCGCGTCCAGCGCCTGGGTCAACGTGAAGCCGAGCGTGGTGCGGGGGAACGCGATCCTCGCCGACCCGGCCATCGCCGGCGTCTTCTACGCCTTCGTGCAGGACGGCACCGACAACCCGGCCGACTCCCACCTGCTCAAGTCGACCGACTTCGGACAGACGTGGAGCCAGCAGGACACCATGACCCTGGCCGGCAATGCGTGGGGCGCGGCCATCGACCCGGACCCGAAGCGCTGCGTGGGGAAGGCGCCGTGTCCGCCTCCGGTGCTCTACCGCGCCGCCGGAACCGCCGCGCTGGGCCTGTGGAAGTCGACCGACGACGGGAAGACGTGGACCAACCTCTTCGCACAGCACACCACCGGCACCGTGCCGACGCCCGGCGGAGGGACCGTCACCTACCCTGGACAGAAGAACGGGCCGAACGACGTGCTCGACTTCTACCAGGTGCTCATCGTCCCCGACGACCCGCCCAACCACCTGCTCGTCACCTACCACTACGGAAACATCGTGCTGGAGTCGAAGGACGGCGGCGCGACCTGGGAAGTGCACACCATGATCGACGGCACGTCCCACTACCTCCACGCCTTCGACGCCCAGACGTGGATCGTCATGGGCCAGCAGTTCGACGCGCCCTCGGCGACCTACCGCACCACCACCGGCGGCCGCGTCGGCGGCGTTCCTTCCAAGGCGGCCTGGACCAAGGTCGACGACACCACCCACTGCCATGGCGGCTTCACTCCGTTCATCGACCCGGTCGACTGCAGCTTCACCATGGCGGGCTCCGACGGCATCAAGCGCACCACGGACCAGGGCGCGACCTGGACCCAGCTGTCCGCGCAGAACGCCTGCACGCTCGTGGGCACGCCCAACACGCTGCACGCCTCGATGCTCTTCAACACCTGGGGCGGGCGCTTCGACCTGCGCGCCCCCTCGAGCGCCCCGGTGACCTACACCTTCCCGACCCCGTGGGACGGAGCGCCGCCGTACGGCGCAGCTTCTGCGTTCGACGCCGCCCACCAGCAGTGGGTGTTGCTGATGACCCAGTACGGCGGGGGAATCTGGCGCCTCACCGAGCCGCAGTGACGCCGGGGGCGTTTTCGCGGTCCATTCCGCCCTCCGACGTGGCATGGGAAGGGCATGACCCGCACGCTGCCCCGCTTCCCGCGCTTCCTCACCCTCGTCGCGCTCGCCGCGCTCGCCTCGGCGTGCGCCGCTGGCGGCGGTTCCAGCCAGACCAGCCAGCTCCCGGTCCGGGTCTATGCCCCGCTCGGGACGAAGGTGACGCTCAAGGTGAACGGGGGCAACGACCTCGAGGTGACCGTCGTCAACTCGACGGGCGGTGCGCCGAACCCGTACGACCTCGCCAAGGCGAGCTTCTCCACCCCGCTGGCCGACGGCGCCGCCTACGAGGTGACCATCGCCTCCAAGCCGGCCGATCAGACCTGCCAGGTGTACGCGGGCAAGTCGGGCACCATGCCGGTCGCCGAGGGCATCGTGCGCGTGGGCTGCGAGTACACCGCCGAGAGCGTCGCCCGCTCCACCGACGACAAGACCGTCGGCACCTACTTCGACACCGGCGCGGTGGCGGTCGGCGGCGGCAGCTCCGCCGTGGCCAGCACCGGCACCCCGTACGGAGAAGGCCGCTTCGTGGCCTTCGTGTCCTCCGCGAAGATCGCCGGGGCCTCCGGAGCCCACCGGCAGGTCTTCCTGCGCGACCGCTTCGTCGGCGAGACGTACCTGGTCAGCTCCACCAGCGCCGGCGTGGAAGGCGACGGCGACAGCGACGCGCCCGCCATCTCCGCCGACGGCGCCACCATCGCCTTCGAGTCGACCGCCAAGAACCTCGTCACCGGCGACACCAACGACGCGAAGGACGTGTTCCTCTGGGACTACCACAGCGTCTTCCAGCCGGGTGTCACCCGCGTCAGCGTCGCCGACGACGGGAGCCAGTTCGCCGGCGCCAGCGGGCTGCCCAGCCTCAACGGCGACGGCAAGGTCGTCGTCTTCGAGACCCGCCAGAGCAACGTCACCACCAACGGCGACGGCGGCGGCGCGGTGATCCGCCGCGACCTCGTCGCCAAGGCCACCACGCTCCTGAGCAAGGACGCGTCGGGCAAGGCGCTCGATTCGTTCTCGCCGATGGTGTCGGAAGACGGAAAGCGCATCGTCTTCTATTCGTTCTGGCCGCTGGTCGCGGGCGACGCCAACGGCCTCTGGGACATCTTCCTCTACGACGTCACCAGCAGCTCCCTGAAGCGGGTGAGCCTCACCTCCACCGGCGGAGAGCGGAACCAGGGCACCGAGAGCTCGAGCCGCAGCGTCGCGCCTGCCATCTCCGGCGACGGCCGCTGGGTGGCCTTCGCCACCACCGCCACCAACATGGTGCCGGGCGACACCAACGACCTGCAGGACGTGTTCGTCGTCGACACCCAGACGGGCGCCGTCACCCGCGCCAGCGTCTCCACCAGCGGCGCCCAGGGCGACCGCGACTCGCCCATCGGCCAGGGCGAGCGGCCGTCGCTCAGCTTCGACGGCACGTGGGTCGGCTTCGGCAGCACGGCGAACAACCTCGGCGTCACCACTTCCACCACCGGCCTGGGCAACGCGTTCCTGCACAACAACGTCACCGGAGAGACGCGCGCGCTCACCAGCAACACCACCTGCTGCTCCGTGGGCCGGGTGGCGCTCTCGCGCGAGGCCGGCTACGCGGTGTTCGGCTCCAGCGCGTCACTCGACCCGAGGTTCGCGGGCTCCGGGCAGTTCGCGGCCTTCACCAGCGTGACCCGCGCGTTCTGGTGGATCGTCGAATAGCGAACCGGCCCCGGCGAGACCGCCACCGGGGCCGTGCAGCCACCGCGCTTCAGCCCTTGAAGCCGTTCCACTGCGAGCCGATGGCCTGGAAGTTCGAGTCGGTCACCACGCCGACCCGGTAGCAGACCTTGGTGCTGCCCTTGGTGTACCCGGTGTTGGTGCGGCACACCGACGAGTAGCCCTTGGTGTAGCCGGCCGCCGCCATGTTGGCGTCGAGGCTGCGCTCCGCTTCCGTCACGTCGTAGTGCCCGACGTTGGTGCGGCAGGCGGTGGAGGAGATCGACACGCAGCCGGTGGGCACCGGGTACGGCCAGCTGCTGGACGAGGCGCCGGTGACGGTTCCCTGCGCGTCGGCCGGGACCTCGCCGCTCGCATCGGGCCCGCAGGCCGAGAAGGACAGGAGCGCGGCGACGGCGGCAACGACGAAGACGTTCTTCTTCATGATGGATGTGACTCCGCAAACGAGGGTGTGAAGACGACGCACACGCCTGAGCAAGCGGCGTGCGCAGCGCGCGCACCGCGTCTCACGCCCTTGCGGGCCGCCGCTGTCAGATCGACCTGACAGTGGCTCACCGGCACACCGCTTCACTTCCAGCGCCGCGAAGGTTCCTGAACGTGAAGCCACCCTCGAGGCGGGCGTCAGCGCCCCTCGACCCGGGCGCGGAAGTGCCCGCCGCCCCGGCCGGCCTGTCCGCCGAACTCCAGCACCAGATCTCCTTCGAGCGTCGCGCCGTCGGCGAGCGAGACCTTGGTGAAGCGCACCCACCCTGGCCCCTCGCCGTTCCACGCCGGGCGCGGCAGGCCTCGCCCGCGGGTGGTGCCCCAGTTGCCGCGGCCGCCGAGCCGGCCCCACACCGGCTGGGGCGTCGCCAGCAGCGGCAGCTGGCCGGCTCCCGACGCCCCGGCGAGCTTCACCTCCAGCTCCAGCATCACCGACGGCTCCAGCGCTTGCGACCCCAGCTTCGGCGGGGTGACGAAGGTCACCTGCAGCGACTCGAGCCGCGCGTCGGCGCCCGACCCTTCCAGCACCGCGAGCGTCGACCGCGCCTGCACCGAGGTCCCCAGGTACTCGAAGACGAGCGGCCCCGCCGGGGCCTTGCGCGGCAGCACCACCTCGGGCTCCTCCGCCTCGCGCAGGTCGCACACCACTGCGTCGAAGGTGCCGCCCGCCTCGGTGCCCCGGCGACCGAAGTGGAACGCGCCGCGCACCTGCCCGCCCGACTCCCGCTCGAGCCGCGCTTCGCCGAGGTGAGCGCCCACGAGCTCCGAGCCCGCGTCGCCCAGGTTGATGAAGCCTTCCACGCCCACGCGCTGGCCTTCGAAGTGGCCGCGGTCCGGGCCCGGGTACAGGGTCACGCTCGCGTACGGCTCGGGCGGCGAGAAGCCCGAGTCACAGGCGAAGGGGGCCGCGGAGACCACCACGTCGATCCGCCCCCGCTCGAGCGCCGCCCGCGCGTACGGGAAGTTCACCTTCACCCCCGCGAGGCTGGCGCCGGCGTCGGCCGACCCCGCCGTCGCCGCGCTCCCGGTCAGCCAGAGGAGCACCGACACTGCCCGCACCGGACGCGCTCGCACGCGCCGACGATACCCGCGTCCTGGCCCGGGTGCGGCCCCACCGGCGTGCTGTGCGGCGGCTCGGGACTGACGCCCGCATGTGACGGACCGGGGGCAGCGCCACATTTGCCCGCAACGAATTCCGGGAGCCCCCCTCTTGCTGGCAGCGAACTCACTCGCTCCACCGCAACGAAGGACACCCCCATGAAGCTCCACTTCCAGACCCTGATTCTCGCCGTCGGCGCCTCGTTCGCGCTCCTCGGCTGTGGCCCCGAACTCGCGCCGGGCGAGGAAGGCGTCGAGGCGACCGCCGAGGAGACGGCGGCGCTCGATTCCCTCGCGGCGAGCGCGGCGGCGCTGCCCACGGGCTGCAGCCTCCACCCGTCGGCGCCCACCTACAGCAGCGCGACCGGGCTGGTCACCGCCCGCGGCAGCGTCACCTGCACCTCGGCCAAGAAGATCTCGTTCAAGCTCTTCCTGCTCCGCGACAACACCGCGGTCGCCGAGACGCCGTACAAGACGTGCACCTCGTGCACCTCGCTCTCGGCCACCGTCTCCGCGCCGAACCGCGCCGGGAATCAGGTCTGGTGCTCGTTCACCCAGGCGGTCATCGGCACCTCCGCCGGCAGCGCCAAGGCGTGCGAGTCGGCCGGCTTCTGACCGACGCGCCGGGCACGCGAAGGGGGTGGGGCCGTCGGCCCACCCTCTTCCCGTGAGTCCGCTACGCTCGAGCGGGCATGGCCGCTGAACGCCCCGACGACGCGCTCGCCCGTGCCCTCACCCAGCTCCCGGCGCTGGCGCCGCTGGACGCGGAGCTGGACGCAGAGCTCCGCGCGCTCCTGGCCACCGGCCAGGTCACCGAGCCGGGCGACCTGCTGCTGTCACTCGCTTGTCAACGGCGACTGCCTCCCGCGCTCGCGCACTTCGAGGCGGTGGTGATGCCGAAGGTCCGCGCCGCCGTGCGCCGCATCGCGGGCCCCGACACCGACGACCTGCTCCAGCAGTTCCGCGTGCGCGTGCTGCTCGGAGAACGCCTGCGCACCTATTCCGGCAGGGGCGCCCTCGAGGCGTGGTGCCGCGCCGTCGCGGTGCGCATGGCCTACGAGCTGCTCGGCACGCGCAAGGTCCGGCCCCTGGCCGAGGCGGTGTCCACCCAGGAGCGCAGCGTGGAGCTGAGCTACCTGCTCGCCGCCCACCGGGCACAGTTCCGCGCTGCCTTCGGCGCGGCGCTCCAGGCCCTGTCGGCGCGCGACCGCACGCTGCTGCGGCTCAACGCCGTCGAAGGGGTGCGCCTCGAGCGCCTCGGCGAGCAGTACGGCGTCAACAAGTCGACCGTCTCACGCTGGCTGTCGGCCGCGCGCGCACAGGTGCTGGGCCAGGTCCGCGCGGAGCTGGTGCGCGAGCTGCGCACCTCGGAGGCCGAGCTCGACAGCCTCCTCACCCTCTTCGGTTCACAGATGAGCATCAGCTTCTCGTTCCTGGAATAGCCGTCGGCCCGAGCTCGACGGCGTGCCCCCATGACTGGCCCCTTGGCGCCTTCTCCCAGCCCCACCAGCGCCTGCCCCGACGAAGGGGCGTTGGTCGACTTCGTGCGCGAGCACCGGGGCGATCCGGCCCTCGAGAGCCACCTCGCCGATTGCGCGGTCTGCGCTGCGGTGGTCGCCGAGCTGCTGCAGGGGCCCGACGAGCGCGAGCCCACCCTGCGCTCCGACCGCTACCAGGTGCTCGGCTTCCTGGGCGCGGGCAGCAGCGGCCGGGTGTTCCTGGTGCGCGACCAACTGCTCGGCCGCAAGCTGGCGCTCAAGGTGCAGCGGTGGACCGAGGCCGGCGGCGACGAGCGGCGCGACGCGCTCCTGCGCGAGGCCCAGGCGCTGGCCACCGTGTCCCACCCCAACGTGGTGCAGGTCTACGACTGCTTCGACTCGGGCGACGGGCTGGTCATCGCCATGGAGTACGTCGAAGGCGAGTCGCTGCGCACCATGCTCAGGGGCCAGCGGGAGCGCCACGTTCTGCTGGCGGCGATGGTCCAGGCCGGCCGCGGGCTGGCCGCCATTCACGCCAAGGGCCTGCTCCACGGCGACTTCAAGCCCGAGAACGTGCTGGTGGGCGCCGACGGCCGCGTGCGCCTGGGTGACTTCGGGCTCGCCGCGCTCATCGCCCAGGACGGTTTCCGCGGGCACACGCCGGCCTACGCCGCGCCCGAGGTGGTGGCCGGGGTCACCGCGAGCGCCGCCGCCGACCAGTACGCCTTCTGCGTCGCCCTCGCCGAGTGTGCGTCGGGCAGCCGCACCAGCGACCACCGCCACGTGCCCGCCCGGCTGCGGCGGGTCCTCGAGCGCGGGCTGCACCCGTCGCCCGCCGAGCGCTACCCGTCGCTCGAAGCGCTCCTCGCCGACCTCGAGCGCCCGTGGTGGAAGCCGAGGAGCGCGCGCCGCGCCTGGGCGGCCGCCGTCACCGCGGGCCTGCTCCTCGCCACGCTCGGCGGCCTCACCTTCGCCCGCGCGGAGCGCTGCCGTCGGGCGTCGAGCCGGGTGGCGCAGGCCTGGCCCAGGGCCCGCGCGGACGCGGTCCACCAGGCCTTCGCCAGCGTCGCCGTGGGCGAAGGGGAGTTCGCCTTTTCCCAGCTGGACGCCGCGGCGACCGGTCTCGGGGCGCGCTGGTCCGAGGCGCGCACCGCCATCTGCGGGGCGGAAGGCGAGCCGCTGGGGTCGGCGGTCGCCGACTGCCTGGAGGAAGAGCGGGCGATGTTCGAGTCGCTGGTGTCGGGGTACCTGACGCCGGACCTGGCGACGGTGCTCGACGCGCCGCGGGTGGCGCTCTCGCTCCCCGACCCGCTGGCCTGTCAACGCGACGTGGAACGCAAGGCCCGGCCACCGTCGGCCGCGGTGGGGCTCCTCGGCGAGCTGCGCGCCGCACGGGAGACCAGCCATTACGCCCAGGCGCTCGAGCGGCTGCCCGCCGCGGTGGAGCGCGCCCGCGCCGACGGCCGGCTGGACCTCGAAGGCCGCCTCGCGCTGCTCGAAGGCCAGCTGCGCATCGAGACCCACGCCTACGCCGCGGCCCAGGCCCCGCTGCTGCGCGCCGCCGAGCTCGGCCAGAAGATGGCGAACGAACCGGCGAGCGCCACCGCGATGACCTGGCTGGCGCGCCTCGCCCGGCTCGAGGGGCGACGCGACGAAGCGGCGCACTGGCTCCAGCTCGCGGGTGGCCTGGGGGACCGCGTCGGGCCGGAGGTCGCCCTGGGCCTCGACGCCGAGCGCGCGCAGCTCCTGTCCGCGCAGGGCCAGTTCGACGACGCACTGGCGCTCCAGGACCAGGTCATCGGGCGCTCGCAGACCACCTTCGGCCCGTCGTCGCCGCACGCGCTGGAACAGGTGCGCGGCCGGGGCCGCATCCTCTTCGGTGCCGGGCGCTACCAGGCGCACGTCGACGAGGCCCAGGGGCTCCTCGAGCAATACCGCCGCGTCTTCGGGCCGCACCACCTCTACGTGGGCAAGCTGCTCGAGCTCCGGGCTTCCGCGCTCGGGGAGCTGCGCCGCCTCGACGAGGCCAGCGACGACCTCGAGCAGGCCACCGCCATCTTCCGCGCCAACGGCGGCGACGGCAGCCCGCTCATGGTGCTGGCGCAGGGCGCACGCGCCGGGCTGCTGGAACGTCAGGAGCGCTACGAGGAAGCGCGGGTGCTGGGCCAGTCGGCCGAGGCCGGCGCCCGGGCGGCCTTCGGCAAGGGTCACCCCCAGACGGTCTGGCTCACCGGAGAGCACGCCCGCGTCCTCGCGCGGTCCGGCCACGTCGGGGAGGCCGTCACCAAGCTGAGCGCCCTGCTCGCCGAGACCGCGGACACCCCGCAGCTCGCGAGCTACCGGGTGGACCTCGCGCTCGACCAGGTCGTCCTGGGCCGGCCGCGCGACGCGCTGGAGACGCTCGCGGTGCTCCCTGCCGACGGAGGCGCGATGCGCCCCGAGCTCGAGGCCAAGCTGCTCGCCACCGAGCTCGCCGCGGAGCTGGCGCTCGGAGCCCCCACCATCGGCCCCCGGCTCGAGCGGCTCGTCGCCTTGACCACCGCGGACACCGCGCCCCCCGAGCGGTGCTTTCGCCAGCTCGTCCTCTCGCGCGCGCTGAGCGACCGGGCCGAGTCCCGGGCCCGCGGCAAGGCGCTGCGGACCGTCGCGCAGGAGACCTGCCGGCAGCTGACCCGGCCCGGCCCCGACATCGCGCTGGCGCGGCGGCTGGCCGGCATCGACTGAGGCAGCCTCAGCGCCTCGAGCGGCCCGGATCGAAGGTCGCCAGCAAGGGCACGTGGTCCGAGAGGCCCGAGAAGCGGCCGCCCTTGAGCCCGAAGGCGTGGGTGTCGTTCATGTCCGCGAACGACATTCCGTTGCCACCGAAGACGTGGTCCAGGTGCATGCGCAGGTTCATGAAGCCCGCGCTCGCGAAGCCCTTGCGGTCGAGCGGGTCGATGAGGCGCAGCACTTCCTGCGCTCCGATGAGGCCTTCGTCCCGCGTGAGGTGCTCGTACACCGGCGTCGACGGCGGCGAGTTGAAGTCGCCCACCACCAGGAACGGCTCGCCGTGCGAGGCGTGGCGCACGTACTCGCCGAGCGTCCTGGCCTCGTGGAGCTGGTTCTTCCCGAACCCCATCTTGTCGGCCTGGCTCCAGAACTCCTTGGCCCAGAAGGTGGGCAGGCTCAGGTGGGTGTTGAAGAGGAAGAAGCGCTCGCCGTGCGCCCCTTCCAGATGCACGTGCGCGGCGATGCGGGTCTGTTTCACCGTGCGCAGCCGCTCGCTCTTGCGGAAGGTGATCTCGTGCGGAGCGCGCGAGTTGTCCGACAGCCGCTGCACGTGGCCGCGCCGCAGCAGCACCGCCAGCCCCGTGGTGTAGAGCACCACCGGCCCGGCGCGGTACGAGTGCGCCGGAAAGTACAGCGCGTCGTAGCGGGCGCCCCGCTTGGCGGCATCGAGCGCGCCGTCGAGGTGCCGCACGAAGGCCTCGAGCTGCGTCTCCGCGTCGTGCGCGGCGGCGTGCGCCACCAGCGAGCGGATGGAGCGGGTCTCCACTTCCTGCAGCGCCACCACGTCGGGCAACGGGTCGAGCGACGCGAGCGCCTGGGCGATGCCCTGCTTCGACCCGGCGGTGCTCGCCAGGCCCTTGAGCCCGTGGCCGAAGTACCGGACGTTGTAGCTGACGAGTCGCATGGCGGAACCAGCCCCTCAGCATGGACTCCTCCCGGGAGCCGATGCCAGTCACGAACGAGGTGGTCCGCTCCGCTCGAAGCGCTCCAGCACCTCGAGGTAGGCCGCCTCGTCCACCGCGTTCGTCGCGCCCAGCCGGGTCCGCAGCCCCACCACCGTGCGCCGGAAGCGGCCGCCGAACCGCGCGCAGACCGTGCACCCGGTGAGGTGCGCGTCGATGGCCTGGCGCTCGCCGGGCGGCAGTTGCCCGTCGACGTACTCGCTGAGCTGCGCCAGCACCTGGGAGCAGGTGAGGCCACCTTCGCTGCGCTCCTGCTCGCTCACGGGGACCTCGCCTTCTCGGATGGCCGCCATCAACCGCAGCCGCGCGCGGTGCAGCCGGCTCTTCATCGCGCCCAGGTCGATGCCGGTGATGGCCGCCGTCTCCTCGCCCGACAGCCCTTCCACGTCGCGCAGCCACACCACTTCGCGGTCGCTCGACGAGAGCGAGGCGAGCGCCCAGGACAGCCGCTCGCGATCTTCCGCGCGCGCCACCAGGTGCTCGGGGTCGTCCGCGCTCCAGCCGGCGCGCAGCCCGAGCTCGCCCAGCGCCTCGTCTTCCACCGGCGCGTCGGCCGCGTCGCCCGGCCTGCCCGCCTTCACCCGGTACGCTTCCCTCCGGGCGATGGCGAGCAGCCACGGCAGCACCGCGCCGCGACCGGGGTCGAAGCTGGCCGCCCCGCGGAAGGCGGCGACCAGCGTCTCCTGGGCGGCGTCCTGCGACCGCGCGCCGTCCTTGGCGATGGCCTGCACCAGCCGCTGCACCGCCGGCCAGTGGGGCTTCACCACCGCCGCGAACGCCGAGCGGTCGCCGCGCTGGAACCGCTGCGTCAGGTCGCCTTGCTGGGGGTGTTCACCTTGCACGTGCTGACTCCGAACAGCGTGTAGATGGGGCAACTGCCCACCAGCCCCGTGACCACCGGGATGAGCCCGAGGAAGGCCCACGGGCTCTGCGGCCCCGTGAAGGCCAGACTGACGATGCCCAGACCCAGTACCACGCGGGCGACGCGCTCGATGGAGTGCTCGTTTCGGGGAAGGATGTTCATGACCGCCTCCGCATTCGAAGGGCGCCGTGATTGACGCTCACCCTGGATAGGGACCCAGGCCGGAAAAGGGTTCACCGGGCATTTTCCGGGGGCTTTTCGCCGGTACAGTGGCTCCATGAAGCCGCTCGCCCCGAGGCCGTCGTCCCCGTCCGGTGTCCGCCAGGCCCCCGCCGCGACGGCCCCCCAGGTCCTCGGTCAGTGGCCCCAGGGTGCCGGGCTCGACCGCGCCGCGCCGCCGCAGGCGCTGCTCGAGGGGCGCGCGCTGAGCGACCACCTCCCGCTCCTGTCGGCGCCGACCGCGGTGGGCCGCGTCCTCACCTACAACGTGCTCACCCAGGCGCGCGCCGCCGACGGCCGGGTGAACAACGGCTTCGGCGCCACCGAGACCACCGCCCAGTACGAGGCGCTGCTCGCGAAGCTCGGCGCCCAGCTCGGCGAGCTCACCCGCCCCAGCGACGTCACCCTCGCGCTCCTCCAGGAAGCCCCGCGCGACCCGGCGCAGCTCGCCCTGCTCGAGAAGGGCTTGGGCCCCGGCTGGACCCTGGTCGGCGCCCCCACCCAGGGCGAGCGCTTCGGCACCGCCGTCGCGGTGCGTGACGCGGCCTTCGAGCTCGGCCGCAGCCCGCCGCCGGAGCTCGACCACCAGGCCGGGCGGGTGCAGGTGCTCACGCTGAAGCCCAGGGATGGGAGCGCCCCCGTCCAGCTCGCCAACGTGCACCTCGCCTGGGGCGACGACGCCGTGGCCGACCTGCGTGCCCTCGCCCAGGCGCCGCGCACCATCATCGCCGGCGACTTCAACCGCGAGCCCGACCACCCGCTGCGCCGCCTCGACGCCCTTGCCGGCGTGAAGGTGGCGTTTCCTCGGGGCCCGTCGTCGGTGGCCTTCGCCGACCGCGATCGCCTGCGCCGCATCGACGGCTTCGTGTTCAAGGGCGTCTGACCTCCTGCGCGAGCGGCTTGGGCCTCGAGGCCCCGTGCGGTATTGGGCGGTCATGCTCCGAACGACCCTCGTCGCCATGACCCTGGTGCTGGCCGCCTCGTGTTCCTGTGGAGGCGGCTCGGGCGCGAGCGGCGGAGGCTCCGGCTCGAACGGCGGCGGCGCCACCGGTACCGGCGGCGGCAGCAGCGCGAGCGGCGGCGGCAGCACCTCCCGCCCGCCCACCGCGGCCTTCACCATCTCCGCGGCCCCGTACACCGCGGGCCAGGTGGTGCTGTTCGACGGCAGCACGTCCACCGACCCCGACTCCGACCCGCTCAGCTTCAGCTGGGACTTCGGCGACGGCGTGCACGGCGGCGGCGCCAAGCTGTCCCACACCTTCGCGGCAGGCGGCACCTTCACCGTGAAGCTCACCGTGTCCGACCCCAGCGGCGCGACCGGCGCCACCTCGCAGAGCCTGACCGTCGGCGCCGGCCCCCAGCCCGCGGGCCAGGCGACGCTCACCCTGAACATCAAGGAGGTCTCGGGTGCCGCGATCTCCGGCGCGGCCGTGAAGGCGGTGGGGAGCCCCACCGGCACGGTGACCGACGCGATGGGCGTGGCGCAGCTGATGATCGGCACCCAGGTCCGCCAGACGGTGGTCGTCTCCAAGGCGGGCTACGCGGACAAGCTCCTGGTCTTCACCCTGGACCCCACCCTCACCCGCGCCGACCAGAGCGTGTACCTGGTGCCCCGCGCCGCGGCGCAGATGCTCGACGCCACCGCGGGCGGCAGCCTCACCGGCGGCGACGGCATCAAGCTCTCGCTCCCCGCCGACGCGCTGGTGACCGAGTCCGGCGCGAAGGTGAGCGGCATGGTGGCGGTGAACCTCACCCCGCTCGACGTGGTGAGCAACTCCCCCGCGTTCCCCGGCCGCTTCGAAGGCGCGCGCACCGACGGCACCCAGGGGCTCATCCTCAGCTACGGCACCGCGGAGTTCGTCTTCACCCAGGGAACGCAGCGCCTGCAGCTCGCCCCGGGCAAGACCGCCACCATCGAGCTGCCGCTCTACGCCGACCGCGAGCTCACCGGCGCGCCGCTCGCCCCGGGCGCGACCGTGCCCCTGTGGAGCCTCGACGAGCGCACCGGCGCCTGGGTGGAAGAAGGCACCGGCACGGTCATCGCCTCCACCACCGCCCCGTCGGGCCTCGCGTACCGCGCCACCGTGTCGCACTTCTCGTGGTGGAACTCCGATGCCTTCGGAGGGCAGGGCTCGAACCCCAAGCCCAAGTGCTGCATCGACGGCGACGCCGACGGCAAGTGCGACGCCAACGGCAACCCCGAGTACTGCTGGCTGCGCGGCACCACCAACTGCGCTTCGGCCTTCGGCTGCAAGGCGGTGAACAAGCTGCCCGCCTACGACGCGGAGTTCGTCATTCCCGGAGCCGGCGGCGTGGTGCTCCCGGTCCCGGCCGACACCAACGTCTACTTCCTCGCGGCCTCGCCCAACGCCACCCACCGCGGCCAGCTGCTCTACGTGGGCGACGCGGGGGCCAGCGACGAGCCGGTCATTCTCCTGCAGCCCTTCGACGCGGGAAACGGCACCGGCACCATGGTCACCGTGCCGTCCACCACCATGGGGGCGATCTTCACGCCGGCCGACGTCAACGTCTACGAGTTCACCGCGCAGGTGGGCGAAGTGGTGCACGTCGCGGTGAGCCGCCCCAACGGCAGCATGGGCCTCGAAGGCACCGTCAGCATCCAGGCGCCGGACGCCTTCCGCATCGACGGCGTGGTGTTCGGGACGGGCGGGACCGCCGGCATCGTGGGCCGCGCGGCCATCAAGGCGCACGTCGCGGGGACCTGGCGCGTCGAGGTGCGGGGCACCAAGTACGTCCCCGGCAACTACACGCTCCAGCTGCTGCGCACGGGCCCGTCGCCGTACATCGCCTCGTTCAACCCCGCGCCGGGCGCCAGCGGGCTGCCCACCTCCACCCGCCCCTCGCTGGTGATGTCGGGCGCGGTGTCCGGCCCGGTCAACTCGACCATGGCGACGCTGGACTTCATCACCGCCTCGGTCCCGGGCACGACGGTGGCGGCCGACGCCGGTGCGACGCTGACCTTCATCCCCGGCCAGCTGCTCTCGCCGGGCACCCAGTACCGCACCACGATCAAGCCGCCGCTGCTCGCGCGGCCCGAAGACGGGGGCAGCCCCGACGGGTTCCGCGGCACCGCGCGCATTCCGTTCCGCACCGCGGAGGTGCTCGGCGAGCCCGCGCTCTGCAGTCTCGACCCCATCGTCGACTTCTCGGTGGTCACCGACCGCGGCGTCCGGTCGGCGGGGTTCTGGGACAGCAACAACGCCATCAGCTCGGCGCTCTACCAGCCCGGGACCGGGTGGCTCGACCCGGTGGTGCAGCGCGGCGGGCGCACCGGCAAGCCGTCGGTCGCCTCCAGCGGTGACGAGGCGGCGCTGGCCTACGCCGGCGTGCAGGTGCCCGGCATGCTCAATGGCTACCAGCTCTTCCTCGCGCGCCTCACCGACGCGGGCTGGTCGAATCCCGTCGCGCTGACCTTCGACGCTGGACAGCTCGACCCTGGCACCCAGAGCCTGGCGCTGGAGCCGAACGGCCGCACCGTGCTCGCCTGGCGCGGCAGCACGGTGGAGTTCTGGGCGATGCAGGGAACGCCCGCCGCGGGCTTCTCTCCGGCGAAGCAGCTCTTCGTCACCGACGTCACCGCGCCGAGCAACGCCATCACCGCGGCGTCGAACGCCGGGAAGGACCTCGTCGTCTTCCGCGCCTACCAGGCCGATGCCGGAGGCGCCGCGGTGACCCACGCCGCGCGCTTCGACGGCACCACCTGGGACGGCGACTTCGTCCTCGAGGGAGGCAACGCCAGCAGCATGCAGGGCCTCACCCCCGCGGTGGACGGCGAAGGCAACATGCTCGCGCTCTGGCACGCTTCCGGGAACTGGACCGCCACGCTCTACCGCGCGGACGCGGGCTGGCAGCCGCCCGCGGTCATCGAGGCCGCCGGCACCAGCTCCTTCTGCACCGACCACCCGCCGCTGGTGGTGGGGCGCCCGCACGGCTTCGTGGTGGCGGCCTGCGACGCCACCCCCGACCGCGTGGTCTTCTCCCGCGCCTGGGACCCGGCGACCGCGACCTGGGGCGCCACCACCGTGCTCAGCACGCCCGCGATGAACGTGTCGCAGTTCGAGTTCTCGCAGCCCAGCGGAGAAGCCGCGGTGATGTGGTGGCGCGACTCCGGGGGCCCACTGCAGTGGCGGGCGCTCACCAACGGCACCTGGTCTGCGCCTTCGTCGTTGCCCAACGCGCCGCTCAACCTGGTGAAGACCAGCATCAGCTCCATCGGCAAGGTGATGTTCACCTGGGAGACCCAGGTCGGCGGCATCAGCTACAGCGGCGCCCTGAGCGCCAACTGAAGCCTGCCGGCATGGAGCTCACCCAGCTCGAGACCTTCGTCGCCGTGGCGCGGGGCGGGAGCGTCCGCGCGGCCTCGGAGCGGGTGCACCTGAGCCAGCCCGCGGTCAGCGGCCACATCAAGGCGGTGGAAGACGCGCTCGGCCTCACGCTGTTCGAGCGCACCTCCAAGGGCATGACGCTCACCGCCGCGGGGCGCCGGCTGCTCGAGAAGGCGGAGCAGACCCTGGCCGCCCACCAGGGACTGCTCGACGAGGCCGCGCGCACCAAGGGTGGGCTGCGCGGCCAGCTCCGGCTGGGCGCCGCGTCCAACACGCACCCCGGGATGCTGGAGCGGCTCCTGGCCACCTTCGCCCAGGCCTTCCCCGACGTGGAGACGACGCTCGAGCACCGCACCTCCGCCCAGGTGGTCGCCGGACTGCGCGAGGGCGAGCTCGACGCCGGGCTCTTCCACGCTGCGGGCGGCCTGGCGGAGGACCTGGTGGCTCACGAGGTCGGCCGCTTCACCACCTTCGTGGCCGCCGCGCCCGGAATGGTGCCGCCGGCGCGCCCGCTCGACTGGCCTGCGCTCGCCCGGCTGCCGTGGGTCTACCCGGCGGCCAGCGCCTGCTGCGGACGGACCGCGGAGGACCTCTTCCGCGCGCACCAGCTGCGGCCGGTGCGCGTCATCAACGTCGACCGTCAGCTGGTCACCCGCACGCTGCTCGCCAGCGGTGCGGGCGTGGGACTCCTCCACGAGGACGTCGCCCGCGAGGCCGAGCGCACGGGCGAGCTGGAGCTGCTCCACGAGGTCACGGCGCCGGTGCAGGTCGTCTTCGCCCACCTGGCCACCCGGGCCGCCGACCCGGTGCTCGAGGCGGCGGTCACCCAGGTGCTGCGCGGCGGGCCACCGCGGCCGCGGGTGACCGCGCGCGCACCAGCGCCTCGGCCACGACGACGTTGATGAGCCAGGCCAGCACCATCAGCGCATCGCGCGGCCCGTGGGTGAGCTCACCGAAGAGCAGCATCGACGGCCCGAGCAGCACCGCCTGGGTGCCCGCGCCCTGGGCCAGCGCGTAGGCGCGGATCATCCACGCCTCGTGGGCCACGACGTCGCGGCGCAGGATGGCGCGCACCGCGAGGACGATGAAGAGCATCACCGCCGGCCCCACGAGCAACCGCGTCACCAGGATGGGCGGGCCCTGGAGCGCCCGCGGAATGGCATAGGCCAGCGTCATCCACGTGCCGGTGAGGCCCGACAGGAAGCCGCCCGCCGCGGCGATGCGCCCGCCCACGCGGTGCCAGCGCGGCCAGCGGCGCCGCAGCCCCGCCGAGAACTGGAACGCGCCCAGCACGGCGAAGAGCGTCGAGCCCACGATGTGCACCACCACCGGGACCGGCGAATCGAAGAAGCGCGCGGTGTCGGGCGTCGGCGCGGCGGTCGCCAGGTTCGTCAGGCGCGCCACCCCGCCGAGCATCGGCACCACGCTCAGGGCCAGGAGCCACAGCGGCGTACGCCACGCGCCGGGCGTCGAGGTGTGCGTGGGCGGTGTTCCGGAGCTCACCGCCGCGGAGTACGCCCCGGCGAGGGGAGCGATTGCCTCGCGCCTCACCGCAGCGCTCCCGGCGTGAAGCGCAGCGCCGCGCCCACCTCGGCCGCCAGGTACAGCCCCAAGCCGAAGACGGTGTGGGTCACCAGGCTCTTGAGCGCGTTGAAGACCGGCGTCTTCGTCTTCGACGAGGCCACCCCCGCCCCCAGCCCGGGCTGGAGGATGAACCACGGCGCCACCACGGTGACCACGCCCAGCAGCAGCGCCGGCGCGAGCGTCGGCGCCACGAGCCAGTCCGCCCCGACGAAGACGAGCAGCAGCCCAGCGAAGGTGACCCCGATGGCGTAGTGGGCCACCAGGCCGAGGGCGCGCTCGTGGCGCACCGGCGTCGCCTGGCGAATGTCGACGTGCCGGAAGGTGCCGCGGCCGAGGTGGCCGACCCAGCGGCCCAGCATCGCCGGCTCCAGCGACGGCACCCCGAGCCGCCGCAGCGCAGCGCCCCAGACGTCCATCACCGCGGTGGCGCCGAGGCCCAGGGGCACGGCGGGAAGCAATGAGGCGAGCTCGAGTCGCACGGTGTTCCTCCGGTCTCGACAGCGGCGTGCTGTCGAACCGGGAGGTAACCGCCGGGGCTCCGCCTCCGGAATTCGAGAGTTCCGAAGGCGGCCTTCACCAGGGCCGAAGGCCCGTCCCGCCCGCTATTTGAGCAGCTTCCAGGGACCGTCGGTGCTGGCTCCGCAGATGACGTACGGGCCCGAGAGCACCAGGTTGTTCACGGTGTCACCGCTCACCTGCCCCGAGCCGCAGCGGCCGAGATCCACCGTGGCGCCCTGGGTGACGAAGTTGCGCTTGTAGACGTGCTTGTCGCGCGACAGCCAGTAGACGGTGGACCCGTCGATGGCGAAGCCGACCGGCCACTCACCGTTCATCACCGGCGCGAGCACGCTCGGCGAACTCTTGTTCACCACGTACACGCCGCCGTCGTACGGGGGCGCCGCGAGACCGGAGCTCAGGTAGACCTCGGAGGAGGTCGAGTAGAGCTGGTTGATGTGGTTGTACGGCGGCAGGTCGGAGGTGAGCAGCAGCGTCACGTTCGCGCCGCCGTCGGTGGAGTAGTGAACGAGCTTGGGCTCGGTGGCGATGCTGGTGCCCGTCGCCCACACCGGCGAGACGCCGTCGCTGTTGATGGCGTCCACGTAGTACTGGTGCTGCGCGATGTTCACGCGCGCCGACACGTTGGCCGGGTCGAGCAGCACCACGTTGCCGTCGTTGTAGACCTCGGCGTACGCGAGGTTGGTCCCCACGCTGGTGATGAAGGTCGTCGACGGCTGGCCGGTGAGCAGCGTGGTGATGCCGCCGTCGGTCTCCCAGCGCATCAGCGCGCTCGAGTTCTGGCCCGAGGAGATGATGTACGTCTCGCCGCCGGCCACCGCGACGCCCGCCGGGTAGTACGGCGGCACGATCTTCTCGTAGCCGGTGCCGTCGACCCCGATGCGGTACGCCTGCGCGCCCGAGTTCCAGTACAGCTTGCCGTTGTTCTCGATGAGCGTGTTGCAGCAGTACACGACGCCCGCGTTCAGCGGGAGGATCCGCCCGGTGCCGGCCGAGCCGCCGCCGGAGCCGCCACCCTGGCCGCCCGCCGCGCCGCCGCCCTGACCACCCGCTGCGCCGCCGCCCTGACCGCCCGCCG
>JAIBBQ010000333.1 GCA_019694595.1 Myxococcaceae bacterium | reverse complement strand
TCGGGTGGTGGCGCAGCGGGCGGTGGCGCGGCGGGCGGTGGCGCGGCGGGTGGTGGCGCGGCGGGCGGCGGCTCTGCTGGCGGCGGTACGGCGGGTGGCGGTTCCGCTGGCGGCGGTGGCACCGAGACCAACCTCTACGCGCTGGGGTGCAATGCCGGCGGGGCAGGCGCGTGGGGCCTCCTCGCGGGGCTGGTCCTGCTGTGGCGGCGCCGGATGGTGTCTCACCGGTGAGAAACGCCTGACCACGCGGGTGGTCACCAGGGCGCCCAACTCATTGAAACATCAGGTCTTTCTGGCCTCCGAGGCCGGTCCTTCGCTTGCTCAAGCGAAGGGGCATGAACGCTCGCGTTGGTGTGCTGCTGCTGCTGACGGCCTGTGACGGGGTGGTCGAGGTCTCCAGCCCGACGGTGCCGGACACCTCGAGGCCGGCGCCTTCGATCCCGGGCATGCCGTCGACGACGCCGCCGGTGACGACGCCGACGGTCCCGGGCGTGCCTCCGCCGCCGACCACCACGCCGGTGTGCGACAGCCCGTCCTGCGACGTGCCTGTCGCCTCGAGCCGTGCGGTGCGGCTGACCCACGCCCAGTGGGAGCGGACCGTGCGCGATCTGCTCAAGCTGCCGGCGCTCCCTGGTCTCGCGCAGCGCTTCACGCCTGACGCCACCAGCACGCTGGTGTTCGACACCGACGGCTCCGGGCTCAACGTGTCGACGACGCTGTTCACCGACTACCAAGGCGCGGCGGAGCAGGCGGCGAAGCTGGCGGTCCAGACGCCGGCGGTGCTCACGGCGCTGCTGCCCTCGCCCTGGCCGACCGCCGCGGCCGACCGGGCGAACGCCTTCGTCAGCAGCTTCGGCCGGCGCGCGTTCCGGCGGCCGCTCACCACCGACGAGAAGACCCGCTACGCGGCGCTCTTCACCAGCGGCACGTCGCTCACCGGCGAGACCGACGCGGTGAAGGCGGGAGTGCAGATCACCGTCCAGGCGATGCTGCAGTCGCCGAACTTCCTCTACCGCGTGCAGCAGAGCGCGACCGCGCTCGGCACCCGGGTCCCGCTGGCTGCCGATGAGGTCGCCACCCGCGTGTCGTACGCGCTGCTGGACTCGATGCCCGACGAGGCGTTGATGACCGCGGCGTCCTCCGGTGGGCTGGGGACGCCGGAGGCCGTGCGCGCGCAGATCCAGCGGATCCTGTCGACCGCCGACGGCCAGGGTCGCATCGACCGCTTCCACGCGCTGCTCTTCGACGCCTCGCGGGTGGACTCGGTGAAGAAGGACGCGGCGACCTTCCCGGGGCTGCCGGCGACGCTCGCCGCCTCGATGCGGGCGGACCTCGAGCGGACCATGCACCACCTGACCGTGGAGTCCGGGCTGGGGCTCAAGGCGCTGCTCACCTCGCCGGTGGCCTTCGTGAACGCCGACACTGCGCCGCTCTACGGCCTGACCGGCGTGACGGGCGCGACGCCGCAGAAGGTCGAGCTCGATCGGAAGAAGCGTTCGGGGCTCTTCACCCGCCTCTGGTTCCCGGCGACCTACGCCTACGCCACCGACGTCGACAGCATCCACCGCGGCGCGTTCCTCAACCGCCGGCTGCTCTGCGCCAAGCTGCCGCCGCCTCCGGGCACGGTGCCGCCGCTGCCGCCTGCCGCGTCCGGCACCAACCGCCAGCGGGTGGAAGCGCACACCGGGAAGGGGACCTGCGGAGCGGGGTGCCACGGCACCTTCATCAACCCGGCCGGGTTCGCCTTCGAAGGGTACGACGCGGTCGGCCGCAGCCGGGACACCGACAAGGGCCTGCCGGTCGACGCGAAGGACAGCTACCTGCTCAGCGACGGCAGCAAGCTCGCCTTCGACGGCGCGGTCGACTTCCAGGCGCAGGTGGCCGAGCAGTCCCAGACCCACGACTGCTACGCCGGGAACTGGCTGCAGTTCCTCTACGGGCGCCCGCTCACCGCCGACGACACCGCGCTGGTCCAGCGCATGGGTCGCCGCTCGCTGCGCGACTCGGCCTCGCCCGCCGCGCTGATCGCCGACCTGCTGTCGAGCCCCGCCTTCCTCACCCGCCCCGTGGAGGTGTCGCCGTGAAGCTTTCCCGCCGCTTCTTCCTGCGCGCTGCGTCCGGCGCCACGCTGTCCCTGCCGGTGCTCGAGAGCCTCTTGCCCCGCGCCGCCTGGGGCCAGGCGCCCACCAAGGGCTTCGCGTTCTTCATGCGCCAGGCCAACGGATGTGCGCAGGCGACGGTCGACGGTGAGCCGGAGCGCTTCTGGCCCAGGGCGACCGGCGCGCTCACCTCGGCCCAGCTCAGCGGGCCCGACGCCGACCGCGCGCTCAGCGAGCTCTCGGCGTACGCGGACAAGCTGAACGTGGTGAAGGGCATCAACTACCCGTTCGGGAACAACCACGGTGGCGGCGGCGCGCAGTGCCTCACCGCGGCGCGCACGTATTCGGCGCCCGGGTCCGACGGGAACGCCGGGGTGTTCGCCGAAGGCGAGAGCATCGACAACCGCATCGCGCGGACGCTGGACAACGGGGCCGAGCCGCTGGCGCTCTACGCCGGCCCGATGTTCGGGTACGTGAACGAGGTGCTGTCGTACCGGGGCGCGCGGAACCGCCGCGGGGCCGAGCGCAACCCCTTCAACGTGTACTCGCGGCTGATGGGGCTCACCACGCCGAACGACCCCAAGCAGCAGCAGATCGCCCAGGGGCGGACCTCGGTGAACGACCTGGTGCGCACCGAGCTGCGCGCGCTCATGGGCATGCGGGCGATGTCGCAGGGCGACAAGCAGAAGCTGCAGCAGCACCTCGATGCGGTGCGAGATCTCGAGGTGAAGATGGCCTGCACTGTGCCGACCCAGACCGCCTCGGCGGTGGGGGCGTACCAGAACGGCGTGCAGGTCGACTGGACCGACGGCGACGTGCTGCAGAAGATCGCGCGACTCCACCTGGATCTCCTCGCGTACGCGTTCGGCTGCGGGCTGGTGCACGCGGCGACGCTGCAGGTGGGCGACGGGCTCGATCAGACGCGCTTCGTGGTCCCCACGTCGGCCGGGGGCACCACCCGGCTGGGCGCCTTCCACCCCATCTCGCACCGCGCGACCTGCGACGGCTGCTTCGGCGACGCGAGCAACCCGGGGCAGATGGCGGAGTACCACCACCAGATCGACCGCATCCACGCGCGGCTCTTCAAGTACTTCCTCGATCAGCTCTCGGCGCGGGGCATCGTCGACCAGGGCGTGTCGTGCTGGTGCTTCGACATCTCCAACAAGTTCCACGACACCACCAACGTGCCGTACATCCTCGCCGGGTCGGGCAACGGCTACCTGAAGACCGGCCAGGTGGTGAACGTGGGCGGCAGCGCGCACAACCGGCTCTTCAACACCATCATCAACGCCACCGGCGTGCGTCAGGCGAGCGGGGCGCTGGTCGACGACTTCGGCGACGCGAGCTTGCCCAAGGGAGAGGTGACCGCGCTCAAGGCCTGACGCACTGCTCAGAGGAGCGCGCGGACCGAGAGGCCGAGGAGGAACACGTCGTGGACCACGGGCGCGGTGGTGAAGAAGCGCCGGTAGCCGGCGTCGACGGTGAGCTCGAGGTGCTCGCCCAGCGAGACGAACGCGCCACCGGAGGGTCCGAGGCCCGGCACGGCGGTCGAGCCCAGGAAGAGCACGCCGTCGAGGGAGCCCAGCAGGCCGACGGGCCCGGCGAGCCGGGTGCGGAAGGCGCCCAGGTGCAGCTCGAGGCCGAAGGCATTCCCGGCGATGGCGTGGAGCGACGCGAAGACAGGGCCGTAGCGCAGGCCCGCACCGGCGAGGATGGTCGCCGACGGGCTGAGCGGCTGGAAGCCGAGCTTGAGCTCGGCGAGCCAGTGCGGCCCGGAGCCCGCTTCTGCCGGGGGCGGCTCGAGGGTGAGGGTGGTGGTGCGCCCCGCGGAGACCACCGCTTCCGTCGAGCGGCTCACGTCGCCCCAGCGCGCGGTGAGCCGGTGCCGGCCGATGGAGGTGGTGACGACCGCCGGCGGACCGGACAGGACGGCGCCATCGAGCGTGAGCTCGTCGAGGCCGTCGCTCACCACCGCCAGCTGACCGGTGAGGCGCTTGCGAACCCCGTCGAGCAGCGCGACCAGGGTGGGCGAAGCGGCGGCAGGGTCGAGTGCCGCTTCCGGATCGGCGTTGAGTGCGCGCTCGAAGGCCTGCTCCGTCTCGTCGTAGCGCCGCAGGGCGGCCAGGCACTCGCCGCGGAGCAGCTCGACCCTGGCGAGCGACGCGCCCGAGGCGCCGGTGGAGGCCTTGCCGAGCAGCGCGAGCGCGCGATCGAAGTCGCCGCCGTCGAGCGCCTGCCGGGCCTGGGACACCAGCCCGGACGCCTCGTCGGTGGGGGAGGCGGCCATCAGGAAGGCCACCAGCAGCAGCGTCATTCGCCGAGCTCGAAGATCACGGTCGCGACCGAGCCTGCCACTCCGTTGACCTCGCGGGGAGGAGAACGCACGCCGTCGCGCTCGACGAGCACCAGGTGCCGCCCGGGGCTCACCTCCAGGCGCGCCGGCGTCGAGCCCCGCGGCTGCCCGTCGACGTACACGTTCGCCCACCGCGCCCCGCTCGGAGAGCGCGTGAGCACGGTGATCTTCGCCGGCGCGCTGGCGTCCTTCGGGGGCTGTGAATCGACCGCCTTGGTGGGCTGGGGCTCGGGCGTCCTGGGCCGCAGGGTGACGGGCGGTCGCTTGCGCGGGTCGGCGAAGACCACCGGCACCGGCGGCATCGAGAGCGAGCGCACCGAGTCCTCCGGCGGGGGCTCGACCGGGGGCACCGGCGCCGGCGTCGGCGTCGGCGTCGGCACGGGGACGGCGGCGGGCGCCACCGCGACCGGCTCGGGCGGGGGAGGCAGCGGTCCGGGTGGCGCTGGCCAGAGGGCGAGC
>JAIBBQ010000092.1 GCA_019694595.1 Myxococcaceae bacterium | reverse complement strand
CGCGGGCCCCGGCAGGCGCGGCCCCGAGACGGTGACTTCCGGCGATGGACCGGGCGGCGGCGCCGACGGCGCGGCGCTGCCGCTCGCCGCAGGACGCACGCTGAGCGGCTCGACTTCACCGATGGTGCGCACCAGCGCCTCGATGTCGGCCTGGCTGGCCTTGGTCTCCACCTCGCAGCGGAAGCGCCCCTGCGGGAGCTTCCCGGCCTTGATGTCGCTCAGCTCGGGCTGCACCGCGAAGAGGTCGCCCAGCGTCGAGAGCCGCTTGTACGCGAGGAAGGCGCGCACCCCGGGCGTGGCGGACGTGGCCAGCACCTGCAGCTCGACGACGAAGCGGGCGAGGCCGCCGGGCAGCGGGGGCGGCGCGGGCGCGGCCACCACGTTGGCGACGCGGGTGGGCAGGCCGTCGCGCCCGGACAGCAGCCGGTACCGCTCGCCGAGCGCTTCCTGCACCGCGGTGACGTCGTCGAAGGTGCCCACCGCGGCGGTGCGCGCGTGGCGGGACAGCGCGTCGACGCCCTGGAGCAGCAGGTCGACGGTGGGCCGGTCGATGCGCTCGGGGGCATCGCGCAGCACGCCGAGCACGTCTTCGAGCCGGTGGGCGAGGGTGGCGGTGGCGGCGAAGCCCATCGCCGCGGCCATGCCCTTCACCGAGTGGGCGTGGCGGAAGAGCGAGGCGAGCACGTCGGGGCTGCGCTGCTGCTCGAGCGAGACGAGCTCGCCGCCCATGGCGTCGAGGTGCTCGGTGGCCTCGCTGGTGAAGAGCGCGAGGTACTTCGACATGTCGAGCGACACGTCGCGGCTGCCTTACGCCTCGCCCAGCACCTTCTTCACCACCGAGAGCACGTCCTCGGAGCGCGGGGGCTTGACGATGAAGTCGACCGCGCCCGCCTCGATGGCTTCCATCACCATCGCTTCCTGACCGAGGGCGCTGCACATGATGACCACGGCCTTGGCGTCGACCTTGAGGATCTCCCGGGTGGCCTCGATGCCGTTCTTGAAGGGCATCACCAGGTCCATGGTGGTGAGGTCGGGCTTGAGCTCACGGAACTTCTCCACCGCCTCGAGGCCATTGGCGGCTTCACCCACGACCTCGAACCCACCGGAGGCGAAGATGTCCTTGATGATGTTGCGCATGAAGATGGCGTCGTCGACGACCAGCACCCGCTTCGACATGGGACTTCTCGCCTCCCGCCTTTTGGAACCTGAAGGAACGTGGGTTCTACCTGTGAACCAGTGAGCGTGCCACCTGCGCGTCGAGTCCGTCCACGTCGATGACGGCGATGGCGCCCTGGGCATCGGCTGCCAGGGTTCGCACGGCGGGGCCCCGGGTATTCACAGGGGTGAAGGACTCCAGCGGCCCGATGCCGTCGACCTGGCCGACCAGGAGCCCCATGCCACCCCGGTGGGCGTCGAGCAGCAGCACCTGGGTGCCCGCCCCCTCTCCCGGCAGCTCGAGCAGCGCCGCGGTGTCGAGCACCGTCACCACCCGGCCGCGGAGGTTCATCACCCCGCGGATGGTGGCGGGGGCACGTGGGACACGGGTGTACCCGGTAGGTGCAGGAACCACCTCACGCACTGCCGAGAGTGGAACGGCGAAGCGCTCGCCCCGGAGGCGGAAGAGGACGTGGCGCATGGGATCAGGCCAGCCGGAAGCGGCTCACCACGCGGTTGAGCTCCTCGCTCAGGTGGGTGAGCTCCTGGGTGGCGGCGGTGAGGCGGCCGACGGCGCGCGACTGGGCCTCGATGACGCTCTTCACCGCGTCGGTGGCGCCCACGTGCTCCTCGGCGACCTTGGAGATGCTCTCGATGGCGCGCACGGTGCCGGCGCTGCTCTCGCGCTGCGCCTTGGCGGCCTCGGTGATGAGGCCCATGCGCTCGGCGCCGTCGCGGGCGGTGGCGGTGATGTCGCCCATGGCGCGGGCGATGGTGGTGAGCTCGCCGCGGCCGGAGACGAGCTCCTCGATGCCTTCCTTCATCGCGGAGACCACGCGGCTCGACTGGCTGGCGATGTCGCGGGCGAGGCGGGAGATCTGCTCGGCGCTGCGGCCGGTGTTCTCGGCGAGCTTGCGCACTTCCTCGGCGACCACCGCGAAGCCCTTGCCCGCCTCGCCGGCGCGCGCGGCCTCGATGGCGGCGTTGAGCGCGAGCAGGTTGGTCTGGGCGGCGACCTGGGTGATGACGTCGACGAAGCGGGAGATTTCCTGGGTCTTCTCGCCGAAGGCGAACACGCCCTGCGAGGCGGTCTCGATCTGCGCGAACACCTTCTGCACCCGCTCGCTCGCCAGGCGGGCGGCGGCGCTGCCTTCTTCCGCGGCGGCGCGGGTGGCGGACGCGGCGCGCGCGGCGTCGTCGGCGGATCCACCCGAGCGCTGGATGCTCTGGGCCATCTCGGCGATGGCGCGCGAGGCGCTGGTGACGAAGTCGCGCTGATCCGCGGCGCCGCGGGCGATGGAGCCCACCGCGTTGCCCACCTCGAAGGCCTGGGCGTTCACTTCCTCGGTGCTGCGCTGGAGCGCGGTGGCGCTCTCGCCCACCGAGTCGGCGGTGTGCTGCACGTGGCGCACCAGCTCGCGCAGGTTCTCCTGCATGTCGGCGATGGAGACGGCGAGCTCGTCGATGTCGTCGCGCAGGGAACTCGAGTCGAGCTGCACGCGGCGGGACAGGTCGCCGCGGCTGACTTCCAGGGCGGTGCTCGACAGCCGCTTCACGCGCGCCACGCGCAGGAGCCAGAACGGCAGCAGCACCGCGGCGACGACGGTGACGCCGAGCGCGAGCGGAATCTGCACCACCCACGGCCAGGCGCCCTGGCTCATGGCGTAGAAGCAGCCGCTCAGCAGCGAGCCGACGGCGAGGTAGCCGGCGAAGATCTTCAGGTGGAGCGAGATCTGCGTGCGGCGGTCGCCCGCCTCGCGCACCAGCCGCTCGAGGTCGCCTCTGGGGGCGCTCGCCACCGTCACGTCGTCGCGGGAAGAAGTTCGGCGCACCGGGAGGCGAGTCAACCTGCTGGGCGAGAGCGCGTCAAAGAATCACGGCGCGCCGTGCAGATGGCCGAGCGGCGGGGCGGGCCGCCCATCGAGGAACACCCCTGTTCCACGCTCGCACTTGCCGACGGGGGTCCAGTCCAGGCCGGCCTTCGCGGCGGCGACCAGGCAGCGGTCGACCGCCCGTGCGGGCACGGCGAGGAGCAGCACGTAGTCTTCCCCGCCCTGGAGCGCGTCTTCCAGGGTGCTGCCGAGCGGGAGCCAGTCGCTGCGCAGCGCGAGCGCGACCTTGGAGGCACGCGCGAGCCGCCACGCGTCGAGGAGCAGCCCGTCGGAGACGTCGAGGGCGGCGCGGGCGAAGCGGCGGGCGAGCAGCCCGCTTTCCACGTGGGGCAGCGGCCGTCGCTGGGCGTCGACCTCGGGGCCGCTGGTCTGCCCTTCGCGGAGGGCGCGCAGTCCGGCGGCGGCGAGGCCCAGGGGACCGGTGAGGAGGAGCACGTCGCCCGGCCGCGCCCCGGAGCGCAGCAGGGGCTTCGGGCTCTCCCCGCCCAGGGTGAGGGTGAGGCCGAGCACGGGGCCAGAGGTGACGTTGCCGCCGACCAAGGTGAGGCCATGGGCCCTGGCGAGCGGGGCCATGCCGCGGGCGAGGGCCCGGGCGTCGTCGGTGGTGAAGCCGCGCGGCACCTGGAGCGCGCACAGCCACCACCGCGGGGTGGCGCCCATGGCAGCGAGGTCGGAGAGGTTGACGGCGAGCGCCTTGTGGCCGACGTCCTCGAGGGAGAAGGCGGGGCGGGTGAAGTGGACGCCTTCGACGGTGGCGTCGGTGGTGACGCAGGTCTGTCCCTTCGGACGAGGGAGCACCGCGGCGTCGTCGCCGGGCCCGAAGGGCGTCTTCGCGTGGGGGAGCTCGGCGACGAAGGCGTCGATGAGCGAGAGCTCGTCGGATCCGGTTGGCATCGGGGCGGACTCTTAGTCCGGCGCCTCGCCAGTTGCGCGCGGTCGGAGGGTCGGGGAAGAGAGTGCTCCGGTCCGTGGTTCAACCCGCCGGCCGGTGAGGAGCCTCGTGCTGAAGACGTCGCTACCGCTTCTCCTGCTCGCCTCGTGCGCGCACCACCTCGCGGAAGCAGGCCTCGACGAGCACCTGGCTGCGGGCCGGCCGCGTGAGGCGCTGGAACAGCTCGGTGAAGTCTCCGACCCGAAGCTGCGCGTCTACGAGCGCGCGCTGCTGCTGCACCTCGCGCAGGACTGGGCCGGAAGCCGGGAGGCCTTCGCGGAGGCCGCGGGCACGCGCGGCGCCTTCGCGCCCGCTGCCGAGGAGACGAGGCACCTCCAGCGCCTCGATGGACTGAACGGCGCGATGCTGGGTGAAGCGTGGCCGGAAGGCCTCGACGCCGGGAGCGCGAATCTCGTGGTGGTGGTCGAGCGCGAGCCGAGGACCGGTTGCCCGCAGTTCGCTTCGCCCGACACCACGTCGGTCAGCTGTCTCGCCCCGGACGCCGGCAGTCTCGAGCTGCGCGTCGATGACCAGCGGGACCAGGTCGTCCTCGCGCCCTGGCTCGACGTTCGCGCGGCGATGACGTCGGCGCAGGAGGCCAAGCTCGCGGCGGCGAGGTCGTTCGCGGCCGAGCATCCCTTCGAGGCGATGAGTCGGCTCAAACCGCTCGAGCTCGGCTGCCGCTCGGCGCCGCAGCGACTCGACGTGGCCCGCCTCACGGTGTCTCCGGGCCGGCACGTGCTCCTGCTCACGGGCGCCCGGCGTCGCGAGGTGCTGGTCGACGTGCCGCGCGAGGGGCGGGCGCTGGCGGTGCTGTCGCCATGAAGCTGCTGCTCGTGGTGGCTGGCTTCTCCGTGCTGTCCGGGTGCAGTGGGCACTACCTGAACGGGGTAGCGCGGTCGCACGAGCTGGCGAGGGCCGGGGAGGTGGATCAAGCGCTCGGCGAGTTCCACGCGGTGACCGACGGCCAGGGGTGGGACGCGCTGCTGGTGGCCCTCGATGAGGGGGAGCTGCTCCACCAGAAGGGCGATCTTCGCGGCAGCACGGTGGCCCTCAACCGCGCGGCGCAGCTCGCGGAGGAGCGCGAGACGGTGTCGGTGTCGGAGGAGTTCCTCGGCAAGGCGCCCTTCCGCATGGCGTCGCACGAGAAGCAGGCGCTGCACGCGCTCCAGGCGCTCAACTACCTGTCGCTGGGTGAGCTCGACGAGGCGGTGGTGGAAGCGCGGCTCACCGACCTGAGCCAGGAGAAGCTCGCCGACGAGGCCGCGGCGGCGGCGAAGCGTGAACGCTTCCTGTCCGGCGGCACCCTGCGAGAGAGCCAGCGCCCCTTCTTCGAGCAGCTGGCCTTCGGACGGTACGTGGCGGGGCTGGCGTACGAGCTTCGCGGCGACCGCGAGGCCGCGTTCATCGATTACTGGCGCGCGTTCGAACTCTCGAGTTCGGCGCCCGCCGATGCGCGTGTCTCTCCCGCGGCGCTGGCCCCGGTCCTGCTCAAGCTGGGGCGCGCGCTCGGCCGTCCCGAGGTCGCGGAGGTGGAGCGTCGCTTCCCCGGCGTGCAGCCAGCGGGCGATGCGGAGCTGGTGGTCATCGTGGAGGCGGGCTTCGGCCCGGTCATCACCGCGACCGAGCTGGGGATGCAGCTCGACCCTCGGCCGCGCGCGCCGATGCCCGACTGGGTGGTGGTGGACGGCGAGCCGCGCCTTCCGTCGCCCATGAGCTCGCTGGAAGAGCTCGCGCTCCGGCGCCGTCATGCAGGCGTGGTGCTCGACCGGGAGCGGACGGCGTCCATCGGAGTGAACACGGCGATGGTGGCGCTGGTCTTCCCGCTCTTCCCCGTGATGGCGCCCCTGGCGATGAAGCGCAGCTACGAGGGGGCCGTGCGCCTGATGCAGTCCTGGGAGCTGCTGCCGGCGGAGTTCGGGGTCGTGCGGCTCTCGCTCATGCCCGGGGCGCACGCGGTCTCGGTGCCGACGCTGCGAGGCCTCGAGGCGCGCACGGTCGAGGTGAAGCCTGGCGTGCCGACCGTGCTGGTGACCCGAGCGCCCTGACGGCGCATGCATGTCCTGTCGCTACTTTGCGATGCGCAGGAGCCCCCTTCCACCCAGCCAATACACGAAGTCCCCGGCCACCGTGATGCCTGTTGGCAACACCTGATTGGGGCTCAGGAGCGTGCAGGTCCCGCCATCCTTGGGAACCTTCCGAACCGTGTACTCACCCCAATTCGTGAAGAACACGGACTCGTGGTCGACAGCGATGCCACGTCGCTCATCGGCCTGCGCAGCGACATACAGAGTTTTGACCAAACCACCCGTCTTCGCGATCCGGCGGATGCCGACGCGGCTTGCCCAATAAAGCTGGTCATCATCGACGGCCAGCGCCATCGGAGCGCTGTCGGCCGCCAGGACGACAACGGGTCCACCATCGAGGGCCATTGATTTGACCAGTTGGTGGATGGGATCGACCCAGAAAAGCGACTGGCCGTCGGTCACCATGGGCCCGGGCAGCTCACTAGCCAAGGCAGACGGCCCAGCATCTCCCATCAAAGGAAGTGCCATCAGCACGTCTGGGGATCGGCCGAAATAGTACGCGACGCCCCCTCGCACGACGACTCCACCGAGGGCCGGAGAGGTGAGCGTCGCTGGTTGGCCCCCATCGAGTGGTATCTCGAGCAGGCTTGGATTTCCGGCAGGGGTGGATGTGACGTAGGCGGCGTTTTCATCGACCCAGAGGCCCTCACCCAGGCCACCTGTTGAGGCCAGAACTTCAGGTAGCCCGGCGTCAAAAGCAAGGCTCACTCGGAACAGTCCGGGAGAACCCGGGAGGTTCGCTCCATGATCCGCCAGGTAGTAGGCCCAGTTGCCGAAGGCAGTGATGCTCGAGGAGTAGCGGGAGTTCTCCCGTGGGTCGAGGAGCTGGGCGACGCAATAGTTCGCGTAACAAGGTGCTCCCAAACAACTTCGGCCGCACTCGCCACAGTTGAGCGGGTCGGTTCCGAGTGCGCGACAAGCTCCATTGCAGTTCCGAGTGCCTGGTGGACAGCAGATGCCAGCCTGGCACCCAGAACCCGGGGCGCACTGAAGCAGGCAGCTTCCGCAGTGGAGCCGGTCACTCTGCAGATCGACACATTGTGATCCACACCACGTGAGGGCACAGCCTGCGTCGGAGAGGCCTGCGTCGGAGAGGCCTGCGTCGGAGAGGCCTGCGTCGGAGAGGCCTGCGTCGGAGAGACCTGCGTCGGAGAGACCTGAGTCGGAGAGACCTGAGTCGGAGAGACCTGAGTCGGAGAGACCTGAGTCGGAGAGACCTGAGTCGGAGAGACCTGCGTCGGAGAGGCCCGCGTCGGAGAGGCCTGAGTCGGAGAGGCCTGAGTCGGAGAGGCCTGAGTCGGAGAGGCCTGAGTCGGAGAGGCCTGAGTCGGAGAGGCCTGCAGTCCCACCTCCTGATGTTGAACAGGACTGGTCGCCACAAACTGCCGGCGTGCACCCGACATATGAAACCGCCAGGACAGCGATCGACAAGGTGATGAGCTGGATTATCTCGGTGCTCGAGAGCTTCAGGTTAGGCACGTGCACGAGGATAGACCGCTCGCTTACGATCCGATGATGCGAGTGTTTGGTCAGTCGCGTCTTCAGACACGGTCTCGGGCCTATCTCGTTCTCGTCGTTGGGATTTTCGCGTCATTCAGCTGCGGTAACTCGAACTCGAAAGCAGATGGCGCGGTCCAGCGCCTGCGCACGAAGTTTCCATTGATCGCCGATGAGGTTCTGGAGGGGCGGCGCGGTGAATCCCCTTTCGTCTCGACCGTCGGCGTGCGGCAGTCCGCCGGCAAGCTTCACTGGTCGCTCATCCAGGGGGAGTCAGGCAGAGTTCAATTCTCAGTCGATGGCCTCAAGTTCGAAAGTCGCGAACGAGCCGCTATCGGATCACTTCGGCGCCGCGGCGAGAGAGCGTGGACTCACGAGAGGTCCGGCGGGAGCTGTTTCTGGACCGAGGGCGATTCGTCGTTGGAGGAGTGGTTGCTGCTCGAGGCTCCGGAGTCGGTCAATGAAGCAGGCGAGATGGTGCTCGCCAGCTGGGTCGTCAGTGGCGTCGAGCCTGTGCTTCGCAATGGCGTGGTGCACCTGTTGGATTCCGAGAAGCGGAGCAAGGCGACGTTTCGCGCTCCTCGGGCAATGGATCAGGCCGGCGACGTGGAGATCCAAACCAAGGTCGATGGCCAGGTCATCGCGGTGGTCTCGCGGACACTGATTCGCGATGGCCCACTGCTTGTCGACCCGATCTGGATGACGACCGCTCCGATGTACACACCGCGAGAGTTCCAGACCGCAAGCCTATTGCCCTTTGGAATGGTCTTGGTCGTAGGAGGTCTGGGGGGGCCGACATCCGCGCCCTTGGCCAGTGCGGAGTTGTTCAACCCTGAAACCGGCACGTGGATTCCAGTCGCGGATTTGCACACTGCCCGGGCGCAACACACCGCGACGCTCCTCTTGGATGGGCGGGTGCTCGTGGTGGGCGGCGTTGGCGGAACGGGAGGCCTTCCTCGCGTCGACCTCGCGAGCGCGGAGATCTTCGACCCTCTGTCGGGAGCGTGGACTTCCGTGGCGCCGATGCACGCCGCCCGTCGCAGCCATAGCGCGACACTGCTGGCCAACGGTCGCGTGCTCGTCTGCGGCGGGTTGGGGAACGATGGCAGGTCATGCGAGCTCTTCGACCCGCTCACGTCGACCTGGACATTTGCTACGGCGATGACGACGGTTCGATGGAGTGCGGCGGCCGAACGCTTGGTCGACGGCCGGGTGTTGATGGCAGGAGGTGCCATCGGCTCAGGAAGCTTGCAGGCAACGGCAGAGCTCTATTCGCCTCTGCTCAACCAGTGGTCGCCCGCTGCTCCGATGGCGACGGCCCGAGCGGGCGCGACGTCGGCCCTGCTCGAGAACGGCAAGGTCCTCGTGGTCGGCGGTGACGACAATGGATTGCCTGGTCCCCCTGAGATCTACGACCCGGGGACGAACACCTGGAGCCCCACTGGTCCCATGCCGCTGCATTCGGTGCAGCTTGCGCAGTTGCACGATGGAAGAGTTTTGGCGGCCGGAGGGCTGCCGATGCGCGAGACGGCCCTCTACGACCCGGTGTCGAACGCATGGAATGTCGGGCCGCGGACGAACAACCCGATGTACGCGGGAACGGCGACGACGCTTCTTCGCGGTGACGTCTTGTTGACGGGTGGCCAGTTCAACGAAGTCTTCGATCCGACGCTCGGGGTGCTTTGCGCGGACCCGAGCAGCTGCCTCTCCGGCCACTGCGTTGGCCATGTCTGTTGCGACGCCGCCTGCAGCGGTGGCTGTGGGGCGTGCAACACGCCGGGTGCACTTGGAGTCTGCAGTCCCGTTCCCCGAGGCAGCGTTGGGGTCCCCAGCTGCGCTCCGTACGCCTGCAACGGCGAGAATCTGACCTGCCCCGCGTCATGCCTGAGCGTGCGTGATTGCCCCATCGGGCAGTACTGCGTGGCGGGGGGCTGTGTGCCGCAACTGAGTCTCGCGACCAATTGTTCGAATGATGACCAGTGCCTCACTGGCCACTGCAGCGACGGCGTCTGCTGCTCGACGGCCTGCAGTGGTAGCTGTGATGTCTGCAACCGGCCCGGTGGAGTTGGTACCTGTCTTCCGGCGGATGCTGGAGCGAGGGGAGCGCCGGCGTGCCAGGAGAACTTCTGCAACGGAATCGATGTTCGCTGTGTGCTCGGGTGCTCCGTCGACGCGGAGTGCGTTCTCGGGCACTGCGTCGACGGATTTTGCTGCAATCAGGCGTGCGACGACGGCTGCACCATCTGCAATTACTCATTCACTCCAGGGGTGTGCTCCTTGGTTCGCGACGGCGATCCTGGCCGCGGTCGCTGCGGAGCCTACGTTTGCTACTACCAGCAGAAGGACTGCCCGACGTCGTGCATTGGCGATCACATGTGTGCCGTGGGTCATGTGTGTGATGGCGGGACCTGCGTGCCCTGTGTCGGGTGCTTGCCCGACGCAGGCGTTGTCGACGCAGGCGTTGTCGACGCAGGTGTGGTCGACGCAGGTGTGGTCGATGCGGGTGTGGTCGACGCGGGTGTGGTCGATGCGGGCGTGGTCGACGCGGGTGTGGTCGACGCGGGTGTGGTCGACGCGGGTGTGGTCGACGCGGGTGTGGTCGACGCGGGTGTGGTCGACGCGGGTGCAGCCGATGCGGGCGGCGAGGATCCGGGGATGCTCGATGGTGGTTCAACTGACGCCGGCGTGGCGCCAACGGGTCCACACCAGGAGTGTGGTTGTGGTGCGGGCGCACTGCCGAGTGCATCGGGCTTCCTGGCGCTCGCGTGGATGATGAGGAGGCGTTCTCGGCTCAAGGGGTCTTGGGGCCGCGGCCGCCGCGGCACGGTCTGACCGCCCCCCGCCCTCGTCCGTCCCATCCCGGCGCCCCGTCCCCGGAGCCCCGTGAACGAACCCGAACCCGAACCCGTCCTGGCGCGTCCTCACGACCTCCCGTACACAGGAATCGCTGCCCCCGAGACGTCCGCGCTGGCGTCCGACAGCAAGAACCCGATCACCTGCGCCACCGACTGCGTGGCCACCCACTTCCCGGGATCCACCTTGGGCATGGCCTTCCTGTTCGCCGGCGTATCCATCGTCGACGGGAGCACGGCATTGATGCGCACCCTCGCCTCCAGCACCTCCTGCGCCGCCGCCTGCGCGAGCGCGACCACCGCACTCTTCGTCGCCGCGTACTCCGCCGCCCCCGCGCTCGAGTCCGGCCTCACCGCCGCGCGGCTGCCGATGACCACCACGCTCCCCTTCTGCCGCTGCACCATCCCGGGGAGCAGCGCGCGCAGGGCGCGGTACACCGACTCCTGGTTCGCGGAGAGCATCGACTGCCAGACGGAGTCATCCGCGCGGGTGTGCAGCGGGCTGCCGCCCTGCCACGCCCCGGCGATGAGCACCGCGCCGGTGATGGGGCCGAGCTCCTTCTCCACCCGGGCGACCTGGGGGGCCCAGCCGTCGGGGGCGTTGGTGTCGAAGGCGAGGGTGAGGTCGGCGCCGAGGCCCTGGAGGCGGTCGGCGGACCGGGGGAGCTCGACGGCGGCGACGGCGTGCCCGACGGAGCGCAGGTGGGCGACGACGCTGCTGCCCAGCGCGCCCGCGGCGCCGGTGATGAGAGTGACGTTGGACATGGGGGCCTTGTAGCGAGCACTCGCGCGGGCGGACAGCCTTGCTACGTTCGGGCGGCCGCATGACCTCCTTGGCGCTCGTGCTGTCCGTGCTGCTCACCCAGGCCGACGCCGGGGAGACCATCAAGGTCGTTCCCGTCTACGTGCCCGAGGTGGGCACCGGCCTCCTGGAGCCGAAGGACGCGGGAGCGCCGCTGGCGATTCCCATCCGCCTCCTCGACGGCGGCTTCGCGCGCGGGCCCGACGGCGGGCTCCTCTACCCGCCGGGCGTCACGCCCCCGTCGCCTCCCGCGCCGCCCGACGCGGGCCGGGGCCTGGGCCCCATCGTGCCGCTGGGCACGCCCGACCTCCTGCCCGCGCCGCTGCTGCTCCCCGACGGCGGCCCGCTGTGGGGATACGGCGACGGCGGCCTCGATGCGGGCGTCGACGCCGGCGAGCCCGAAGGCGAGGTGACGATTCACGCCGGGCTGGAAATCGCCGGCATGGCGCTGCCGGTGCCCGACGGCCAGCTGCACGGCTACGCGTCGCTCTCGCCCATCCTCGGGCTCGACGCGGGCGACGACTTCGATGGCGAGCTCGGCGCCACCTTCAACCTCCTGGTGGTGGACACCGACCCGTCGATTCGCAGCGGAGAAATCGGCAAGGTGCTGCGCAAGAAGGACTGGGACGAGGGCAGCGACTTCGGGCAGATCTTCCGCCACATCCGCATCGGTCGCGAAGACTCCGGGCTGTGGGTGAAGCTGGGGGCGGTGCGGCGCAAGACGTTGGGCGCCGGGCACCTCATCGAGCGGTACTCCAACCAGGACAACATCGACTACCACCCGGCCGCGCTGGAGGTCGGCGTGGGCTACGGCCCGGTCACCGCGGAGGCCTTCGTCTCCGACCTGCTGGGCCCGCGCCTCTACGCTGGCGAGCTGGCGTGGGACCTGGGTGCGACCTTCAGCAACGTGGCGGACAACGCGGGCCGCTACCACCTCGCGGTGTCGGTGGCGCACGACTCCGCGGTGGCGGGCGCGGTGGGCTCGCTCACCCCGGCCTCGGCGCGGGTGGTGGACCTGGCGCAGGCCGACCTCTCGGCGGTGCTCTGGCGCAACGAGCGCACGCGGCTGCTCACCGTCTTCGGCATGGGCGGCCGCTTCAAGCAGGTGAGCGACTTCGGCGCGGCGCTGGGCGCGGCGATGGAGTCGACGCTGGGCACGGTGGCGGTGGGCGGCAAGCTCGAGCTGCGCAAGCAGGCGGGCGGCTACCGGCAAGGCTTCTTCGGCGCGGGCTACGAGCTCTCGCGCTTCTCGGACATCGGCTTCCACGGGGTGAGCCGGGCGCTGGCGGACTTCCCCGACGCCTTCTCGCTGGCGCTCGACGCGCACGTGGCCATCGCCCAGGCGTTCACCTTCACCGCCGACGCGGAGTTCTTCACCTGGGGCCGCTCCGACGTGGACTTGATTCTCGCCTTCGCCATTCCCGGCGGGCGCGCGGTGGGCTCGGCGCGGCTCACCATCAGCGGCCTGGGGCAGGACGAGCGCTTCTACGCCACCGCCGACCTGCGCTTCCGCTTCTTCGAGAACCTCTACTTCGTGGGCTCGACGGGCACCGCCTTCTCGGTGCGGCCCGACGACTCGCTCACCCGGGGGCTCGTCACCACCCTGGGCCTGGGCCTCGACATCACCCGCTGAGGGCCTTGCGTCCACTCGAGTGGACAGGGGGCGCGCGCCGCCGGGTGGCACCTTCGCCGCGAGGCGCGTAAGACTCGTGCGCCGTCGTTCGCGCACGCCGTTCCCTTCTCGAGGCCGACCATGACCGCTGCCGTCGCCATTCCGCCGTCGATGCCGTTCCCGCAGCTCGATGCCGCCGTGGAGCGCGTGAAGGCGCACGCCAAGGAGTTCGCGCAGCTCGGCCTCGACGAGCGCATCGCGCTGATGGAGCGCATCTACCGGGGCTACGCGGAGATCGCCGAGGAGAGCGTGCGGCTGGCCTGCGCGGCGAAGGGCATCGACTTCGGCTCGCCGCTCGCCGGCGAGGAATGGCTCGCCGGGCCGGTCATCACCGTGCGCAACTTCCGCCTCACGCTGGAGGCGCTGGTCGAGGTGAAGAAGTACGGCGCGCCGCGCATCGACCCCAAGGCGATTCGCGACCTCCCCGACGGGCGGCTCGCGGTGCAGATCTACCCCGCCAACAGCTTCGACAAGGCGCTGCTCGCCAAGCACACCGGCGAAGTGCACCTGCAGCCGGGCATCACCCGGGAGAACCTCAAGGCGCACCAGGCGTCGTTCTACCGCAAGCCCCACGGCGGGAAGCTCTGCCTGGTGCTGGGCGCGGGGAACGTGAACTCCATTCCGCCCACCGACGTGGTCTCGAAGATGTTCATCGAAGGCACCGCCTGCGTGCTGAAGATGAACCCGGTGAACGCGTACCTGGGGCCGCTCATCGAGCGCGCCTTCGCGCCGCTGGTGGCGCGCGGCTTCTTCGCCGTCGTCTACGGCGAGGTCGCCGAGAGCGTGCACCTCTGCGACCACCCGCTGGTCGACGAGATTCACATCACCGGCTCCGACAAGACCCACGACGCCATCGTGTGGGGCACCGGGCCCGACGGCGCCGCGCGCCGCGCGAAGAACACCCCGCGGCTCACCAAGGACATCACCAGCGAGCTGGGCAACATCAGCCCGGTCATCGTGGTGCCCGGGCCGTGGGACGCGGCCAGCCTCGACTTCCAGGCGCGCAGCGTCGCCGGCATGGTGACCAACAACGCCAGCTTCAACTGCAACTCGGCGAAGCTCCTGCTCACGTCCAAGGCGTGGGACGGGCGCGGCCGCTTCCTCGACGGCGTCTCCGCCCACCTGGCGTCGGGGCCGATGCGGCAGGCGTACTACCCGGGCGCGCAGGAGCGGTGGAAGGCCTTCACCGACGGCCGCGCGCACGTGAAGCTCATCGGCCAGCCGACGCCCGGGGCGCTGCCGTACGCGCTCATCACCGACGTCGACCTGGCGAAGAAGGACGACAAGGTCTTCTCGACCGAGCCGTGGTGCACCGTGCTCTCGGAGGCGCCGATGGCCTCGACGGATCCCGCCACCTTCCTCGAGGAGGCGGTGCGGGTCTGCAACGAGCAGGTGTGGGGCACGCTGTGCGCCACCATCCTGGTGCACCCGGCGACGCTCGCGGATCCGGCCGGCGCCGCGGCGGTGGAGAAGGCGATTCGCGACCTCAAGTACGGCTCGGTGGCGGTGAACACCTGGCCGGCAGCGGTCTTCGGGCTGGGCTCGCTGCCGTGGGGCGGCCACCCGTCGTCGACGCTCGCCGACATCCAGTCGGGGCGCGGCTGGGTGCACAACACGTTCATGTTCGAGGGCCTCGAGAAGTCGGTGGTGCGCGCGCCGGCCAAGGGCTTCCCCATCAGCCCCTGGTTCCCCGCGCACCGCACGCTGGACGCGCTGGCGAAGGCGGTGCTGGAGCTCGAGCGCGGGCCGTCGTGGCTCAAGATGCCGAAGATCGCGTTCAACGCGATGCGGGGCTGATCACCAGCGACGCAGCCGGCGTACCGCTGACGCCTCGGAGGCGACAGTGCGCTCAGTGGTGGAAATGCGACCAAATCCCGCGTGTTTCTGCGCCAGTGGCGACACCCGCAGGTTCCACTGCGACGTCGATGCCGCTGGTGTCAGGTCCGCCGTCCACTTTGCGCGAGTGGGGGGGCCGCCAACCGCCTGAATTCTCAATTCTGGGTGTGTGGCGTGGTGCTTGCTGTTGCGACAAGTGACCCTCTCCCCTCTCCTCAGGACACCAACCACCATGATTTCCAAAATCGACTCGCTTCGCATGATGCTGCGCCTCTCTTCCTCGCCGGCGACGGTGATGGTGCTGGCGCGTGAGCTGGACCTTCCCCCTGCCACCGCGTCGCGCGCGGTGAGCACGCTGGAGCGCCTGGGCTGGGTGGAGCGCGCCCGCTCGAGCGACGACCGCCGCTTCGTGCAGGTCTGCCTCTCGGCGGCCGGCTCCCAGAAGCTCAAGGAAGTCGGCATCAACCCCGAGTCGCTCAAGCTGCTCGACGGGCTCCTGCGCGCGCTGGAGTCGAGCCCCGCGTCGCCGATTCCCGAGTCGCTCGACCCGGAAATCACCGCCTCGCACCCCGTGGCGTCGCCTCCGCAGCTGCGCGCTTGATGCGCAGCTCAAGACGGCGCTGCACCGGCCGCTGCGGGCGCACCCCGCGGCGGCCTTCGGCGTTCATCTCCTTCGTGGCGGGGCCGGGCCTTCCGTGGGCTGCGGCCCCGTCCCTTTTCTGAGACGAGCGCGCGCTCATGCTCCAGTCGTGAGTGCCGCGCCGAACGCCATGATTTTCATGGCACGCGAAAGAAAGCTGACAGAGGCGAGGGCAGAGGGACGCACGCGGCCACACGCGGGGCGACGTTCGAGTCACCCGGAGGTGACTTCCGGGCCGGGTGACGAGCTGGGCGCTACGACGTGGGCTGAGCGGCGCGGAGCGCCTCGGTCAGCACCTTGCGCGCCTCGTCGGGGCGCCAGGGCTTGCCCAGCACCGCCGAGACCTGCGCTGCCTCGAGCTCCGCGAGCGGCAGCACCCCGCCGGTGGTCACCACCACGGGCAAGGCGGGCCGCAGGCGGTGCACGGCGAGCGTGAAGTCGCGGCCGCTCATCGTCGGCATCTGCCAGTCGGTCAGCACGAGGTCGAAGTCTTCCCCGGGGCGCTGCAGGCGCTCGAGCGCCTCTTCCCCCGAGAAGCAGACCGCGGTGGTGAAGCCGAGCTGCTCGAGCACCAGCGCGCTCACCCGGGCGAGGTTCTGCTGGTCCTCGACGAGCAGCACGCGGCGCCGGGCCGGCGTCGCGGCCTTTGGCGCCTCGGCGACGGTGGCCGACACCGGGAAGTAGAGGTCGAAGGTGGCCCCCTGGCCCGGCGCGCTGCGCACCGACACCGCTCCGCCGTGGCTGTGCACCACGCCGTGCACCACCGGGAGCCCGAGGCCGGTGCCGTTGCTGCGTGGCCGGGTGGTGAAGAACGGCTCGAAGATGTGGGCGCGGGTGGCCTCGTCCATGCCGTGGCCGGTGTCCTCGACCCACAGGTGCGCCCAGCGGCCTGGCTCGAGCCGGAGCGCCGAGGCCTGCGCCTCGCCGAGCGTCTCCACGCGGGTGCCGACGGTGAGCACGCCGCCCGACGGCATGGCCTGCAGCGCGTTCTTGCAGAGGTTCATCACCACCTGGTGCAGCTGGCCGCCGTCGGCGTCGACGCGCGCGGGCTCGAGCGCGCTGACGCACTTCACCGCCGCCGGCCACCCGGGCTCGAGCAGGCGCAGCACCTCGCGGGCGAGCGAGGAAAGCTCCTGCGGCTCGCGGAAGCGCGGCGTCTTCTGCCCGAAGGTGAGCACCTGGCGCGTCAGCTGGCGGCCGCGCTCGGTCGCCTGGAGAATGTGCTCGGAGGCCTCGCGGGACCGCGGCTCGCTGGAGCGCTCGAGCGTGGTGGCCCAGCCGGCGATGCCGGTGAGGATGTTGTTGAAGTCGTGCGCCACGTGGCCGGCGAGGCGGCCCAGCGCTTCCAGCGTCTGGTTGCGGTGCGCCGCTTCCTCGAGCCGCCGCTGCTGGGTGACGTCGCGGCCCAGCATGCCGATGCGGCGCAGCGAGCCGTCGGCGTCGAAGAAAGGAATGACGGAGAGGTTGAAGACCACCCTGCCGCGCGGCAGCTCCGACTCGTCCTCGGCGAAGATGGTGGTGCGGGCAGCGGCCACCGCGGCCCAGCGCTGCTCGGCGCGCGCGCCCATCGCCTCCCCCGCGACCTCCCGGATTCTCCGACCGAGGAGCGCCTCGCGCGTGGTGGCGAGCTGCGCGGCGCAGGCGTCGTTGAGGTCTTCGAAGATGAGCTGCCCCTGCGCGTCGCGGGCGACCACGGACATCGCTTCGGTGGAGTGGATGAAGATCTGCCCGAAGCGGTACTCGCTTTCCTTCGCGCGCGCCTCGGCCGCCGCGCGGGCGCTCGACTCCAGCGCCGAGCCCACGGCCTCCGCGAGGCCGCGCGCGAGCAGGGTCTCGCTGCTGGTCCACCGGCGCGGCGGGCCCACGTGGGCCAGGCAGAAGACGGCGCGCAGCACGCCGCCCACCACCACCGCGCAGTCGAGCATGGCGCCGATGCCGTGGGGCTGCAGGTGGTCGCGGATGAGGCTCCGGGTGCGCGGGTCGTCCTGCACGTCGTCGACGGCCACCAGCCCTTCGCGCAGGCCGGCGAAGTACGCCGGGTGGTCGCGCTCGAGGAGCACGCCGCCGTCGCCGTGGGTCCCGGCGGCTTCTTCGTAGAGGTCCGCGCAGCGGATGCCGCCGACCTCGGTGAGCCACACGCTCACCCGGGCCGCGTGGGTGGCGTGGCCGCCTGCCTCGGTGATGGCCGCCAGGCGCTGGGCGAGGGTGCGCTCGGTGCCGGCGCGGCTCGCGAGCGACAGCAGCGCCACCGACTCGCGCTGCCGGCGCGCCTCGTCGGCGTCCTGCTGGTCGCGGCGCTCGGCGTCGAGGTGGAGCCGTCGCAGCAGCGCCGCGAAGGTCACCGCGCCCGGGAGCACCACGAAGTCCTGCACGCCGGCCTCGAGCCAGCGGTCGAGGCCCGCCGCCGAAGGGCCGATGGCCAGCGCCACCACCGGCGCCCGCGACGACGCGCGGCGCAGGCCGGCGACGAGGTCCGGGCTCCCCGAGGCGTCGACGAGCAGGCCCAGCGCGTCGGGGGCCCCCAGGGCTTCCACCACGCTGACCGTGCGCAGGCTGGCGCCGGGGAGCGGGTGCTCGCGCAGGAGCTGGCGCAGGGCCGGCCCCGGTTCCACGAGCAGCAGCTGGCGGGCGTCGTCCATGGAGGGCGGTGACAGCCCGGCTTCGTAGCCAACTCCAGGGTGGCAGGTCACGTCGCGACGACCCGAAAGGTGGCGTCCGGTTCGGCGGGCTGGCCCGCGGCGGGTATGGCAGATTCCCGGCCATGGGCTTCGTCCTCCTCAGTGGCAGTGGGCACCCGACGCTGGCCGGCGAGCTCGCCTCCGCCCTGGGCACGTCGCTGGGCGCAGTGGTCTGCGAGCGCTTCCCCGACGGCGAGCCGGCCATCGAGGTGAACTGCGAGGTCCGCGGCGAGTCGGTCTACGTGGTGCAGCCGCTGAATGCCCCGGTGGGCGAGCGCCTGCTCGAGCTCGCGCTGCTGGCCGACGCGTGCCGGCGCTCGGGGGCCGCGCGGGTGACGGCGGTGATTCCGTACCTCGGCTACGCCCGGCAGGACCGGCGCGAGCTGGGCCGCGAGCCTCTGGGCGCGCGGGTGATGGCCGAGCTGCTCGCGGCGGGCCGCATCGACCGGCTGGTGTGCCTCGACCTCCACAGCCGCGCCATCGAGGGCTGCTTCCCTCAGCCGGTGGAGCACTGCTCGGCGCTCCCGGCGCTCTCGAAGCGCCTGCTGGCGACGCTCAAGCGGCCGGCGGTGGTGATTTCCCCCGACCTGGGCGCGGTGAAGCGGGCCCAGGCCTTCGCCAAGGCGCTGTCGTTGCCGGTGGCCATCGTGCACAAGCACCGCAGCTCGGGCTCCCAGGTGGAAGCGACGGGCGTGGTGGGCGAGGTGAAGGGGCTCACCCCGGTGGTGGTCGACGACATCATCTCCACCGGCGGGACGATGGTGGCGGCGATCCGCGCGGTGCTCGACGCAGGCGCGGTGGGCCCGGTGACGGTGGCTGCGAGCCACGGGCTCTTCGTGGGCCCCGCCTACGAGCGGCTGCGCGGCGTGCCCATCGAGCGGGTGGTGGTGTCGGACTCGGTGCCGGTGCCTCCCGGTGCGCCCTTCACGGTCGACGTGGTGTCGACGGCCGACGCGCTCGCCGAGGCCGTTCGCCGGCTCGAGCGCTGAAGGTCGTTCGGCGGCGCGAGCGCTGAGGTGGCCTCTTGCCGCGCTCTGCGGCATAACGCGCGCCATCGGGCGGGCCCTGACGGGGAATCGGCGCGTCCCACACCAACGCTGGCGAGAGGTCACACAATGAAGACGGTTCGCGGACTCGTGGTGCTGTGCGCGGCAGTGGCGATGGCTTCGGCGCTGTCCTGCGGAGGCAGCGGCGGCAGCTCGGGTGGCGGCAGCGGCAGCGCGGGCGGCGGCAAGGCGTCGGGCGGTGGCTCGGGCAGCTCGGGTGGCGGCAGCGCGTCGTCGGGTGGCGGCAGCGCGTCGTCGGGCGGCGGTAGCGCGGCCTCGGGTGGCGGCAGCGCGTCGTCGGGTGGCGGCACGGCGTCGTCGGGTGGCGGCACGGCGTCGTCGGGCGGCGGCACGGCGTCGTCGGGTGGCGGCAGCGCCTCGGGCGGCGGCAGCGGGGCGAGCTCCTGCGCGGCGACCTACGCCAGCTCGAGCTGCGACAGCCCGACCGACCTCACGGGCGGCGGCTCGTCGGTGATGTTCGACTTCTCCACCACCTTCGGCGCGCCGGTGTGCATCAAGGTGAAGACCAGCCAGAGCGTGACGGTGACCGGGGTCAGCGGCGTGCACCCCATCGCCCAGGACTGCGGCCCGACCTCGGTCGTCGCCGGCGTCGGCGAGACCATGGGCTTCACCCACACGTTCTCCACCGCGGGCACCTGGGGCTTCCACTGCACGGTGCACGGCGCGGCCAGCGGGGCCTCGATGAGCCTCGCCATCAAGTCGGTTCCTTAAGGCGTTCGAAGGGTTCGGCACTGCCCACAGCGGTGGGCAGTGCCACCTGAGGTGATCCCGCTCCAGCGCTCCAGTCGTGCGAAGCGCTTTTGCAAAACCCGGGGTTTGAGAGCGAAAACCGGCGTGGCCCGCCTTTCGCAGTACCCCGCGGCATGGCGAGGGTGCTCTTGGCGTGTGGGCTGGTGGCGATGCTGACCGCGTGCGGCGGAGGAACTGCCGGCGAGGTCGCTGCCCCCGAGGTCATCGACTTCAAGGCGGCGGTGGAAGTGTCTCCGACGCAGCCGGTGGCTGGCCGCCGGGTGAGCTTCACGCTCGAGCTCAAGAGCGGCTGCAACAAGCGCCAGGAGACCGACATCGTGCTGCGCGTGGAGAGCCAGGACGGGACCCGCGTGATGTACCAGGAGACCTGGGACGCGGTGGACTTCGACCCCGCGGAGGTCTGGAACCTCACCCAGGGCTTCGTGGCCGACACCGACCCCGGCAAGCAGACCTGGCGCGTGCGCATCGTGGTGAAGGACCACGGCACGGGCCTGGTGCTGCACGAGGAAGACGCGGCGCGGGTCAACTTCACCGGCACCGCGCTGTAACGGTCACTCCGGGCGCGGGGCGTTGGCCTCGATGGTGCCCAGCTTCTCCAGCGCCTTGTTGCCGGCCGAGTCGAAGGCCTCGAGCGCGATGCGGTAGCTGCGCCCGTCTTCGAACGAGAAGCCGCCCGAGCAGGCGTCGTGGCCCACCAGCGCCTCGCCGCCGTTGATGGGCACCGGGTAGACCTGCTTCACCGCGCTGCCCCGCGAGCGCTGCAGCGTCACCACGAAGTAGGCGGGCGCTTCCTCGGCGAGCGTGGTGCGCAGCTTGAGGAAGCGGCTCACTCCGTTGGCGTCCTGGGTGTAGGCGCCCTCGGCCACCGACGGCTTCACCTGGTAGCGGGGCGGCAGCTTGTCGGCGGCGGACGCCGCGACCCACCGCGGCTCGCTCTGGTTGCCGTTGAGGAGCTTGGCGTTCGGCAGCAGGCGCTCGAGCGCGAGGGTGTAGCTCTGGCCGGGCTTGAGCTCGCCCTGGGGCTCGAGCAGCAGCGCCACCCGCTTCATGGTGGACAGCCACTTCTGGGTCACCTTCACCGACACCACGTCGCTGCCGCCCTTGAGGAAGAGCTCCTGGCCCATCAGCGCATCGACGCGCTGCTGCTCGCGCCCGGCGCCCTCGAGGATGAAGCGGGTGTTGGGGGGCACCACCGCGCCCGGTGCGGGGAAGAGGAGGATGCCGTCGGTGAGGCAGCCGGCGTGGGCGTGCGCACCGGTGAGGCCCGCGAGCAGCACCAGCAGCGTGGCGGCCCGGCGCATCAGTGAATCGGCGCCTCGCCGTCGGCGAGCTCGATGCGCCCGAAGCGGCCTTCGTACTTCGCCAGGTTGTCCTGGATGGCGAGCAGGAGCCGCTTCATGTGCTTGGGGTTGGTGATGATGCGCGAGCGGACCTTGGCGCGGGGCTGCTGGGGCTGCACGTGGATGAAGTCCACCGTGAACTCGGTCTCGGTGTGGTTCACCAGGGCCATGTTCACGTACAGGCCGTTGGCCACGTCGTCATCGAGCTGAATCTGCAGCTGGATTTCGGGAGGCTTGCCGGAGCTGTCTGCCATACCTTCGGTCCTTACCATGGACGGCTCACCCACGGCGGCATTCACCCTGGGCCCCCCGGCGCCCAGCGCGCGCGCCGCGGTGCTGGTGCTGCACGGCTTCACCGGCAGCCCGTGGGAGATGCGCCCGCTCGCCGAGGCGCTCGCCGCGCGCGGCTACCACGTGCAGGTGCCGAGGCTCCCCGGCCACGGCGGTTCCCCCGAGGCGATGCAGTACGTCACCTGGCGCGACTGGGAAGCCGCGGCCGACGAGGCCTTGCTCAAGCTGAAGGGGGCGAACCGCTGCTTCGTGGCCGGGCTGTCGATGGGGGCGCTGCTCTCGCTCTTGCTGGCGGCCCGTCACCCCAGGCAGGTGGAGGCGCTCGCGCTGCTGGCGCCGGTGTGGGCCTTCCGCCCGCTCGACGCGCGCATCCTGCGGGCGCTGCGGTTCCTGCCGCTGCCGGAGTGGACCGGGGCGTGGATCTCCAAGAGCTCGAGCGACATCGAGGATCCGCTCGCGCACGCCGAGAACCCGCTGATGCCGCGCTACCCGCTGGGGCGGCTCTTCGACCTCTTCCGCGTGCAGGACCACGCGCGCGCCGCGCTGCCCGAGGTGCGGGCCCCGGCGCTGGTGATGGCCTCGCCCAACGACCACGTGGTCTCGCCCCGGGGCGTGGAAGAGCTCGCCGCCGCGCTCCACACCACCCCGCGGTGGCTGAACCAGGGCTTCCACGTGGTGACGCGCGACCTGGACCGCGCGGTGGTGAACACCGAGGTCGCCCGTTTCTTCGACTCGCAGTGCGAACCCCAGACGAGAAAGAGGTCTGCCTCATGAGCCGCCAGCGCCACGTCCTCGCCATCGACCAGGGCACCACCGGCACCCGCGTCAGCATCGTCGACGCCAAGGTGAAGGTGGTCGGCTACGCCTACCAGGAGCTGCCCCAGCACTTCCCCAGGCCGGGCTGGGTGGAGCACGACCTGAAGGACATCTGGAAGAGCGTGGAGGCCTGCATCGGCAAGGCGCTCAAGGCGGCGAAGCTCAAGGGCCACGACATCGGCGCCATCGGCATCACCAACCAGCGCGAGACGTGCGGGCTGTGGACCCAGGACGGCAAGCCGATTCACCGCGCCATCGTCTGGCAGGACCGGCGCACGGCGGACTTCTGCGCCGAGCTCAAGGCGCAGGGCCACGAGGCCTTCTTCCGCGCGCAGACCGGGCTGGTGCTCGACCCGTACTTCTCGGGCACCAAGCTGCGCTGGCTGCTCGACCACGTACCGCAGGCCCGCGAGAAGGCGGAGCGGGGCGAGCTGTGCTTCGGCACCATCGACACCTTCCTGGTGCACCGGCTGACCAAGGGCGAGGCGCACGTGTCCGACGTGTCGAACGCCAGTCGCACCTTGATGCTGGGGCTGTCCTCGCTCGCCTGGGAGCCGGCGCTGCTCGAGAAGCTGGGCGTGCCGGCGAAGGTGCTGCCGCGGGTGGTGCCGAGCGCGGAGGTGTACGGCGTCACCAAGGGGCTCGCCTCGCTGCCCGACGGCATCCCGGTGTCGGGCATGGCGGGGGACCAGCAGGCGGCGCTCTTCGGCCAGGCGTGCTTCACGCCCGGCGAGGCCAAGTGCACCTACGGCACCGGCGCCTTCCTGCTGATGAACGTGGGGCACACGCCGGTCGTGTCCAAGGCGGGGCTTTTGAGCACGGTGGCGTGGAAGCTCAACGGCCAGACGAGCTACGCGCTGGAAGGCAGCTCGTTCATCGCGGGCGCGGCGGTGCAGTGGCTGCGCGACGGCCTGGGGGTCATCAAGAAGGCGTCGGAGGTCGAGGCGCTGGCGAAGACGGTGAAGGAGACCGGCGAGGTGGTCTTCGTGCCGGCGCTCGCCGGCCTGGGGGCGCCGCACTGGCGGCCCGAGGCGCGCGGGCTCTTCGCGGGCATCGACCGTGGCACCACCAAGGGGCACCTGGCGCGCGCGGTGCTCGAAGGCGTGGCGCTGCAGATCTACGAGCTCGCCGACGCGATGCGGCTGGACTCGGGCCGCGACATTCCCGCGTTCAAGGTGGACGGCGGCGCGGTGAAGAACGACCTCCTGATGCAGTTCCAGGCGGACCTGCTGGGTACGCCGGTGGTGCGCCCGCGCAACGCGGAGACCACCTCGCTGGGCGCGGCGTTCCTCGGCGGGCTGGGCGCGGGGCTGTGGCAGTCGCCGGAAGAGATTCGCAAGGTGTGGAAGGCGGAGAAGGTCTTCACGCCCAGGATGCACGACGACGTGCGCGCGCGGCACCTGGGCAAGTGGCGCGACGCGGTGAAGCGCGCGTGAGGTGGCTGGCGCTGGCGGCGCTGGTGCTGCTCGCGTGCAAGCCGAAGCCGCCGCCCTTGCCGCCGTCGCTGCAGGTGGGGGACCTGCGCCAGGCGCTGCTGGCGATGGTCCCCGAGTACCGGGGCATCGCGCTGCTGCCCGGGCGCGTGGCGGTGAGCCGGCACTACGCGGGCGAAGGGCCGGAGCTCACCGGGCTCTGCGCGGGGCTCACCGCGAACGGCTTTCACTGCGAGGCGAGCGCGGGGCGGCTCACCGCCACCCGTGGCGAGGTGACGGTCGACGGGACGCGCACCGCGGGCGGCGCAGCGCTCACCGCGACGGCGGCGCTGGCGGCGGAGTCGCTGCCCAAGGTGATGGGCGCGCCCACGGCGATGACGTCGGATCAGCTCTCGGCGCACCTGCCGCCCTACGCCGCGGCGCTCGACGAGGAGGTCTTCCAGGTGCTCGCCGGCTACCAGGCGACGCCGGAGCGGGCGGATGCGCTCCTGCGGCAGCTCGCGGGGATTCACGGCCAGAGCGGCTGGGCGGTGTCCGACGCCGGGCCTGCGCCGGAGGGCGAGGTGGGTGAGCTGCTCGAGTACCAGCTCGCGGACCCGACGAATGGCGCGCGGCTGTCGCTGGGCCGGCTGGGTGGGCGGGTCACCCTGGACTACCGCCTCACCACCCGTCGCCGGTAGGCGCGTGGCGCCCGGGCGGTTTGGGCGCTATGCCTCGACGAACTGCCTCTTGGAGCAAAGGAACGTCCCGTGGGTGCGAGCACGCTGGAGCTGAACGAGAAGAACTTCGAGGAGTCGGTGAAGAAGGCCGGCATCCTCTTCATCGACTTCTGGGCGGAGTGGTGTGGCCCCTGCCGCGCCTTCGCGCCCATCTTCGAGAAGGCGGCGGCCTCGCACCCGGACATCACGTTCGGGAAGGTGAACACCGACGAGCAGCAGGGGCTCGCGCAGGCCTTCGAGGTGCGCGGCATTCCCACGCTCGCGGTGTTCCGCGACGGCATCCTGCTCTTCTCGGAGGCGGGCGCACTGCCCGCGGCCGCGCTGGAGCAGCTCATCTCGCAGGTGCAGGCGCTGGACATGACCAAGGTGAAGGCGGACATCGCCGCCATCGAGGCCAAGGAGAAGGCCGGGCCCGTCTAGAAGAGGGTGGGCTCAGGACAGGGCGCGAGGATCCGTGC